>JAJYKX010000133.1 GCA_021788175.1 Chloroflexota bacterium | reverse complement strand
GCCGCGCAGCCCGGCGTTTGCCCCGGCGAGGGTGTCCTCGACGGCGGGCCAGGGGGAGACGCGGTACGCGAGGTCCGGGTCCAGGCCGCGCAGCCGCAGCCGGCCAGGACCGGAGTTCGCCCCGTTCAGCACCGCGTAGTGCCCCACCACCGCGGAGCGGCGGTCCGCCGACACCACCATCCAGGCGGTCTCGTTGCCGTCGAGCGGGCTGCGGAGCCGGACGAACCGTCCCCGCTGGAACAGGTCGCGGTGCCGGACGTAGAAGGCGACCTGCCCGGCCACCTCGCGCCGCTCATCCGCCGACATCGTCGTGGGATCCAGCTCGTAGCCGAAGACGCCGAAGAAGGCGACCGCCGCCCGGGTGGCCAGCGGGGTGATGCGGCCGGTCTGATGGTTGGGGACCGCCGAGACGTGCGCCGCCATGGCGCTCAGGGGGTACGCCAGCGAGGTGCCCCACTGGATGCGGAGCCGCTCCACCGCGTCGGTGTCGTCGCTCGTCCAGCCCTGCGGCGCGTAGGCGAGGAGCCCGGGGTCGAAGCGCCCGCCCCCGCCGGCGCAGGACTCGAACAGGATCTCGGGGAACGCCGCCGTCAGCCGCGCGTGGAGGTCGTAGACGCCCAGGATGTAGCGGTGGAAGAACTCGCCCTGTCGGCCGGGTGGGAGCCCGAGGCTGTACGGCTCCGTGATGTTGCGGTTCATGTCCCACTTCACGTACGAGATCGGCGCACTGCGCAGGACGGCGGCGATCGCCTCGTAGACGTGGTCCACGATCTCCGGGCGTGACATGTCGAGCACGTACTGGTTGCGGCTCTCGGTGCGCTCGCGGCCGGGCACGCCGACGGCCCAGTCCGGGTGTGCGGCGAAGAGCTCGCTCCGCGCGCTCACCATCTCGGGCTCGATCCAGAGCCCGAACCGCATCCCCAGCCCCGTGACGGCACGCGCCAGGCCGTCGATCCCGTTGGGCAGCTTGCGCCGGTCCACGAACCAGTCGCCCAGCGAGCTGTCGTCCGAGTCGCGCCGGCCGAACCAGCCGTCGTCCAGGACGAAGAGCTCGATGCCCATCTCGTGCGCCGAGCGGGCGATCGCCAGCAGCCGCCCCTCGTCGAAGTCGAAGTAGGTCCCCTCCCAGTTGTTGATCAGCACGGGACGGGGGCGGTCCCGCCAGGTCCCGCGGGCCAGGCGCTCGCGGTAGAGGCGATGGTAGGCGTCACTCAGGGCGCCCAGGCCGGCGTCCGAGAAGGCCAGGATCGCCTCGGGGGCGGAGAACGCGGCACCCGGCTCCAGCGTCCAGGAGAACTGCTCGGGATCGATCCCGATCCGGACACGCGCGGTGTCGTAGAGGTCCACCCCGGCCTCGGCCAGGAAGTTGCCGGAGTAGACCAGGTGGACGCCGACCGCCTCGCCGTGCTCCTCCGTGGTGGAGCGCCGCACCAGGGCCAGGAAGGGATTGTGCTCATGCCCCGAGGCGCCGCGGCGGCTCGAGATGGACTGCCGCCCGGGTTCCAGGTGCCGCGATCGGACGTGGCGCTCGCGCGCCCAGGCGCCGCTCAGCTGCAGCATCTCCCAGTCCGCGTCCGGCAGGTCCAGCGAGGCGCTCATCACCGCCCGGATCCGGAGAGGACGCCCTCCCGCGTTCTCCACCCGGACGCTGCGGGCGATCACCGGGAGGCCCGCGAAGATCGTGTAGAGCAGGTGGACCTCCGCGCCGCAGACGTCGTCGCGCAGGAGGACGTCGACCGTCTCCGCCTCGGCATCGTCTTCGACGTAGGTGGCGGGGAGGCCTTCGATGGGCGGCTTGCCGCGCATCACGCGGTGGCCCGCGTACCGCAGCTCCAGGACCGTCGATCCGTCGGACTGCTCGACGACCAGGGCGGGGACCCGGAAGTCGCCGCGGTCCGCGGTCGGGTACTCCAGCCCGACCGGGTCGTCCAGTCGATTGGAGAACCCCTGGAAGTCGGCGGGGGCGAGATGGCGGTGGGACCGCTCGCGGGAGAGTGCCGGCCCGAAGTAGAGGTGGCCCAGGGAGCCGTCCCCAAGGACCGCGGCGATGTAGCTGATCTGTCCGTTGCTGAGGTGGAGCTCGCGGGTGTCGGCGTTCCAGTCGATCGACATGCGTCCCCTCGTGCCTGGCGGCCGGCACGCCGGCCGGCCCGGATCCCCTAGCGGCCGGCGAGCGCCGCCCGCCGCCGTGCGGGGGCGTGATCGCGGGTGGCCGTCGTTCCGCCCCGCCGTGCCGGCGTCCGCTCCGGTGGCGCGCTCCTGCCGGGCAGGTATGCCTCGACGACCCTGACGGGGATGGCGGCCCGCAGCATCCGCTGGACGGCGCGCAGCTCCTCCACCTCCTCGGGCGAGACCAGTGAGATGGCCGTACCGTTGGCGCCCGCCCGGCTGGTCCGGCCCACCCGGTGGATGTAGTCCTGTGGGTCGTACGGCAGCTCGTAGTTCACCACGTGCGGGAGTTCCTCGATGTCGAGCCCGCGCGAGGCGACGTCGGTGGCGACCAGGACCGTGACGTCACCGCGCTTGAAATCCTCGAGCGCGCGCATCCGCTCGGGCTGGCTCCGGTCGCCGTGGATCGCCACCGCCGGCACGCCCCGGCGATCCAGGTAGGAGGCCAGCCGGCCCGCGGCGGTCTTGGTCCGGGTGAAGACCAGCACCTGCTCCATGCCCTCCGCCTCGATCAGGTGGATCAGCAGGTCCGCCTTGAGCTTCGCGTCCACCGGGTAGAGCGCCTGCGAGAGGTTGTCGGCCAGGCTGTTGCGGCGTGCCACCTCCACGGTGACGGGATCGTGCAGGAACTCCCGGGCGAGCCGCCGGATCTCGTCCGAGAAGGTGGCGGAGAAGAAGAGCGTCTGGCGGCGCGACGGCAGGAGCGCGACGATCCGCCGGACGTCGGGGATGAACCCCATGTCGAGCATCCGGTCGGCCTCGTCCAGCACCAGCACCTCTGCCTGGCCGAGCTTGACGGTGCCCTGGCCGATGTGATCGAGGAGGCGCCCTGGGGTCGCCACGAGGACCTCGACGCCCGACCAGAGCGCCTTCACCTGCGGCTCCATGGGCACGCCGCCGTGGATCACGGCCGAGCGGAGCGGCAGGCCGCGCCCGTAGGCGCGGAAGGACTCCTCCACCTGCACCGCCAGCTCGCGGGTCGGGGCGAGCACCAGCACGCGCACGGGGTGGCGGGCCGGCGAGATCGCCGTGTTCGCGTGCTGCCGCAGCCGCTCGAGGATGGGGAGCGCGAAGGCCGCGGTCTTGCCGGTGCCGGTCTGGGCGGCGGCGAGGACATCCCGTCCGGCGAGCACGTGCGGGATCGCCGCGGCCTGGACGGGGGTGGGTTCCGTGTAGCCCTCCCTGGCCACGTTGGCGAGGAGGTCGGTCGAGAGGTCGAGGCTGTCGAAGGTCAAGCGAGGCTCCTGGGCGCGTCCCGCGGGACGCCTGGGCGACCGGGCTGCCCTGGATCCACGATCCGGTGCCACGGTCGCACTGATCGGCTGCAACTCGGGCCCGGCGGCCCGCTTCGGCCGCGCGCCTGCCCCCGCAGCCGGAAACTGCAGCTCCTTTGGGGCGATGGTAGCACGCACCGCCCGTGCGCCCGCCGCCGGGCGGGTCCATGCGCCGCCCCGAGGTTCGCGACGCCTCCTGCCACCGCTCTGCCAGGGCGGGCACCGGAGTCTCCACGCCGCCTCCACGCGGCCTCCACGGCGCCCGGCGATCCTCGGACCGCTCGCAGATGACGAGCCTGCGAAACGCATGGAGGTACAGGCATGCGAAGGATCGTGGGGGCCATCGGCGCCCTGGGGTTTGCGTTCGTCCTGCTGGTCCCGACGGCGCTCGCCGCCGGGCCGGCGTCGGCCGGACGGACGGGCGGCCCGACCGCGGACAACGCCGGGATCGCCGCGGTGCTCAACCTGAGCTGGGAGCAGGTCCAGGACCTGCGCCAGCAGGGACAGAGCCTCGCCGAGATCGCCGCCGCGCAACAGGTGGATCCCCAGCGGCTGGTGGACGCGCTGGTGGCCCGGTGGACCGAGCGCATCGACGTGCGCGTCCAGAACGGCGCCCTCACGGCGGCGCAGGCCACGGAGCTGAAGTCCCGGCTCGCGGCGCGAGCGCAGGCATACGTCGACCAGACCGTGCCGGGCGGCATGGCCGGGGCGGCCGTGGGGGCCGGTCCGAGGGGAGCGGGAGCCGGGATGCGCAGCGGCGTCGGCCCCGGCCCGCGCGGGACGGGCACCGGCACCGGCACCTGCGACGGCACGGGTCCGCACGGCCCGGGCCGCCCCTGACGGGGCCGCAGCGACGGCACCAGCACCCCGGGTGAGGGGCGGACGTGATCGCGGCGAACATGCCGCGGTCCGCCCCGGGACCCGCACGGACGGCCGGGCTGTGCATGGCCCGGCCGTCCCGCTATCGTGGCCGGCATGAACGCCATGGTTCTCGTCGTGGACGACGAGCCCCACATCGTGGAGGTGCTGCGCGCCTACCTGGAGCGGGAGGGGCACCGGGTGCGGACGAGCGGGGACGGAGACGAGGCGCTCGCCCTGGCGCGCCGGGAGCCGCCCGACGTGATGATCCTGGACGTCATGCTCCCCGGTCGGTCGGGGTTCGACCTGCTGCGCGCGCTGCGCGCCGACGGATCGCGGGCCGGCGTGATCATGCTCACTGCGCGCGACGACGTCATCGACCGGGTGACGGGGCTCGAGCTCGGCGCCGACGACTACGTGGTCAAGCCGTTCGAGCCGCGCGAGGTGGTCGCGCGGGTGGGTGCGCTGATCCGTCGGATGGAGCGCCTGGTGCCCGCGGGCGCCACGCCCGCCGGGCCGATCCGGATCTTCGACCTGGACGTGGACGTCGAGGCCCGGGAGGTGCGCCGGTCCGGGGTGCCCGTGCCGCTGACCCGTGCCGAGTTCGACCTGCTGACCGCCCTGCTCGAGCAGCCGGGACGGGTGTGGACGCGGGAGCAGCTCGGCGAGCGCGTCTTCGGCGAGGCGTTCGAGTCGTTCGATCGGACCATCGACAGCCACGTCAAGAACGTGCGCCGGAAGCTGGGCGATCGCCCGGACGGCGGGGCGTACCTGGAGACCGTGCGCGGCGTCGGCTACCGCGCCGCGCGGTCGGCCGCGATGGAGGCGTCCGAGCCGGCGACATGACACTCCGCGTGCGGCTTGCGCTCGCCTTCGCCGCCGTGGCGCTCGCCACGGGCGCGGTGGTCGCGCTCGCGGCGCCCTTCGTCATCCAGCACGGGTTCACGCGGCTCGAGGCGGACGTGACGGCTGCCGGCACCAGGGCAGGCGCTCCCGGTTCGCGATCCGGGGCGGCCGGTCCACCAGAGGGAGCCGGACCGGCGGCACGGGCCGCCCAGATCCAGCAGGACACCACCCTGACCGTCATCGCCGTCGCGCTCGCCGCCGCCGCCGTGGCCTCCCTCGCCGGCGCCCTCGTGGCCGGCCGGATCGTCGGCCCGTTCCGGTCGCTGGAGACGGCCGCCGCCGCCGTGGCAGCCGGGGACCTGCGCCGTCGCTCGGGCGTGGCCGACCGCCCGGACGAGGTGGGCTCGCTGGGCCGATCGTTCGACCACATGGCGGAGGCGCTGCAGCGATCCGACGATTCGCGCCGGCGCCTGCTGCAGGACGCCGCGCACGAGCTGCGCACGCCCCTGGCCGTCATCGACGCGACCGCGAGCGCCCTCTCCGACGGGATCTACGAGCCGGACCAGCGGCACTTCGCCACGATCCGCGACCAGTCGCGGCAGCTCGCCCGCGTGGTGGACGACCTGCGCACGATCGGGCTCGCCGAGGACGGGAGGCTCTCGCTCCGGATCGAGCGGGTCCGGGTCGACCGGATGGTGAGCTCGGCCGCCGGCGCGTTCCGCGCGCGGGCCTCCCTGGCCGGGATCGAGCTCGAGGTGATGCCGCTGCCGGAGATCGCGATCGACGCCGACGGAGACAGGCTGGGCCAGGCGCTCGGAGCGCTCCTGGACAACGCGATCCGCCACACGCCCGCCGGCGGGCGGGTGGCGGTGACCGCGCGCGCCGTGATCCCGGGCGCCACCGCGACCGGTGCCGCCCCGGCGGCGAGGGGCAGCGTCCGGCGTGCGCCGGGTACGTCGGCCGCAGGTACGCCGGCTCCGGGGACGCGTGCCCCGGGCACTCCGGCCGCGGGGACGCATGCCCCGGGCACTCCGGCCGCGGGGACGCCTGCCCCGGGTACGCCGGCCGCGTCCGGCCGCGTGCGCATCGAGGTGGCGGACACCGGGCCAGGTATCGCTCCGGCAGACCTGCCGCGGATCTTCGATCGCTTCTACCAGGCCGATCGGGCCCGGGACCGGTCGACCGGGACGACCGGGCTCGGGCTGGCGATCGCCCGGGCCATCGTCCAGGCGCACGGCGGTGCGATCGGCGCCATGAACCGCGCGGACACCATGAACCGCACGGATGCCGTGAACAGCTCGACTCCGGGCACCGGCGCGGTCTTCTGGATCGAGCTGCCGCTGGCCCATGTATCCATTCCGGCCCCTGGTCCGTCTTCCAGGTGATCGCGGGGACCGGCCCCGCGCAGACGGAGGCTCCATGCCGGCCATGTCCATTCCCCAGAACGAACACCCCATCGACCGCGCGGTCCGGATCGTCCTCGGTGTCGTCCTCGGCGCGCTCGCCCTCGGCGGTGCCGTGGCCGCCCCGCTCTCGTATGTCGTCGTCCTCGTCGCCGTGATCGCGCTCGTCACCGGGATCAGCGGCTTCTGCCCGCTCTACTCGCTGCTCCGCGTGAGCACCTGCTCCACGGCGCGCCGCTAGCGACGGGTGACGCGTGGGCGGCACGGAGGACGCCGAACGGTTCGCCGAGCGACTGGCGGCCGAGCTGCCCGCGCTGGTGCGGCTCGCCGCCCGGCTCCTCCGTGACCCCGACCTCGCCGAGGACTGCGCGCAGGAGACGGTCGTCGGGGCCTGGCGCCGACGCGACCAGCTCCGCGACCCCGCGTCGCTCGCCCCGTGGCTCCGCCGGAGCCTGGTCAACCGGATCATCGACCGCTCGCGGAGCCGCCACGACGAGCTCGACATCGACGAGATCGAGGGGGACTGGAAGGACGACGCGTACTCGGTCCGGCCGGACCTCGTGCTCGACCGCGCCGAGCTGCGGGACGAGCTGGAGGACGCGCTTGCCCGGCTCCCGGTGATCTACC
>JAJYKX010000132.1 GCA_021788175.1 Chloroflexota bacterium | reverse complement strand
ACCTGATCGCGTACACGCGTGCCGTGGTGGCCGACGTGAGCGTGATCGAGGACGCGCAGGCCGGATAGGCGAAGGCCGGACTCCAGGCTGCGGGCCGGATAGGCGAAGTCCGGACTCCGGCGCAGGCCGGGCTGGCTTGGCGCGGGCTGCCCGGGCGAAGGCCGGACTGGCTTGGCGCGGGCCGGACTGGCTTGGCGCGGGCTGCCCGGGAGGAGGCCGGACCCCAGGCTGCATGCTGCGAAGACGGCCGTCGCGGCGCCGTATCGACCGCCCGGGCCAGCGGATCCTGCGGGATGTGCGCCGGCAGCGCCGTATCGACCGCCCGGGTCAGCGGATCCTGCGGGATGTGCGCCAGCAGAGCCGTATCGACCGCCCGCGCCTGTCGATCCTGCGGGATGTGCGCCGGCAGAGCCGTAAGTCCGATCAGAGCCGGTCTGGCAGTGGGCCGCCGTGGGTCGCCTGGCCCGGCCGCGTCTCCGCCACGGCTGCCACGTACGCCCGATCCCGCTCGGCGCCCGCGCGCCCCGCGGCCCGATCGGGTCCGGCCGCCTGACCCGGTCCTGCGCCCGGCGCTCGTCGTCGCCGGACTCGCAGGGTTCCGCCGCCAGTCGGCCCAAGGTTCCCCGGGTGCACGATCTGCAGGAAAGACAGGGCCGCAAGCCGGGATCGTGGGTCGGCGAGCCAGCCGCGGACGGTGCGGCCATCGTCGGGGAACGCGGTCCGCAGCACGGTCGCATGTGCAGCGAGTCGTGCCCGGTTCGTGCGAGTGTCGGCGACGAGCACCCACGTGCTGACGGTGGCCTTGTCGGTCGCCCACCCGCGCTCCGCCCCGATCCGCGTGGCCAGCCGTTGCCGCCGATCCATCGAGGCGAGGAGATCCTGGACGTCGACGATTGCGGTCTTGAGTTCGATGACGAGCAGGATGCGGCTGGCCTCGTGCCATGCCAGCACGTCGATCACCCCGCGTTCGCCGTACACGGAGAAGGAGGCCTCGGGCGTGAACTGCCAGCCCGGCGTATCCGTCAGGCGACGCGCAACGGCTTCGTGCATGGCCGAGTGCCCGGCATTGAGCAGCCGGTCCAGCTCACCGCCTCGCCAGCGCGGCACGACGTCGAGTCGGATCTCGAGCACGGCTGCCACGCGCACCACGGTCTCGAAGCGGAACGCGTCCATGTGCCCCTGCTCGATCCGACCGACCGTGGTTCGCGAGACCTCTGCCACCCGTGCCACGTCCGACTGGCGGAGCCCCCGCCTGCGTCGGACCGCCCGGATGGCCGCGCCGACTCGCTGCTCCACGTGCCGAGCATGCCAGCCGTGGCTGCCCGGGCGCTCCACCGAGGCTGCCCGGGCGCTCCACCGTGGCTGCACCGGCGCTCCACCGAGGCTGCCCGGGCGCTCCACCGCGGCTGCCCGGGCACTCCACCGCGGCTGCACCGGCGCTCCACCACGCCCGCGCCGCCGCTCCATCGCGCTCTACCGGTGCCGCGCGGCACCGGTACGTCAAGTCGTGCCAACCTAGCTGTCACGGGGCGCGCTACAGTTGGAACCCGGCAGACCCGCAAGCGTGGGAGGCACGTCGGCGGGTCCGCCATGAGCCCCGCGGTCTGTTCGAGCCGCAGGGGAGTCGCGGGAGGGGAACCGCGCGGATGCTCGACGATCCGTTCGACATCGACCCGCTCGAGGCCGTGGTGCCCGTGGCGGGCAGCGGTGTCCTGGACGATGCGATCCCGTGCGAGTGCGCGTGCGGCTGCGAACGCGTCGCCGAGTGGCCGGAATCGATCTGCGACGAATGCCGGGCCGGGGAGCACTGGACATCGGAGTCGGCCGACTCGGCGGACTGGCCGGTCGCGCGGGATGATGCCTCCGCCCTCCCGGGCGCCGACGACTCGGCGGACGCAGGGCCGCGATCGACCGACGACCCTCCCGACGCTTCTGACCGGCACACGACGCCGGAAGATGACCCCGGCCCGCTCGACGATGCGGTGAACGCGCACGACGCGTTCCGCATCAGTGGTCCCGTGCCTCGGTAGGGCGGCAGGTGCAGCTGATCGACGGCGTCGCCGTCTACTCCGCCACCGACCTGGTCGGGTACCTCGCCTGCGAGCACCTGACGAACCTCGAGCGGGCGGCGCTGGCCGGCCTGGTGGAGCGGCCGATCCGGACTGACCCCGAGCTCGACCGAATCGCGAAACGCGGACTCGAGCACGAGCGCCGGTTCCTCGAGAGCCTGCGGGCCGACGGGCTCCGGATCGTCGAGATCGTGCCGGAGCAATCCTGGCCGGCCGATCAGCCCGCGTCGGCCGATCAGCCCGCGTGGGCCGATCAGCCCGCATCGGCCGATCAGCCCGCGTCGGCCGATGGGCCCGAGTCATCCGATCGGCCGGAACCGCGCCAGGGGACGGGCCTCGCGGCGGAGCCGTCGACCACGGACCGCCCGGTCCCGGATCGGTCAGCCGAAATCCGTCGTCGCGCGGCCGAGACGCTGGCGGCGATGCGCTCGGGCGCGGACGTGATCTACCAGGCCACGTTCTTCGCGGGTCCGACGACCGATGGGGGTCGCGCGGATTCCTTCCCGAACCGCGCCCCCGGTGCCGCGGCCCCAAGGACAGCCCCGGCCGCCCCGGGGACCGCAAGGGCCGCCCTCGTCGCCCCCGGTGCCGCCTGGCTGGGATTCGCCGACTTCCTGCGCCGCGTCGAGACGCCCAGCGCCCTCGGGTCGTGGAGCTACGAGGCCTGGGACACCAAGCTCGCCCGTCACACGAAGGCGTCGGCGCTCCTCCAGCTGAGCCTGTACACGGACCTGCTGGAACGCCTGCAGGGGAAGCGGCCGGAGCAGATGCACGTCGCGCTCGGTGGAAGCGCCCACGCGGTCGAGCACTTCCGCACGGCCGACTACCTCGCCTACTACCGGCTGGTCCGGGCGCGGTTCGAGTCGTTCGTGGGCGCAGGTGGCGACGGGGCCCGGACTGCGGAGGGTGGCGCGCGTGCCGCCGACGTGGGCGCCCCCGGTGCCCCCGCGTATCCGCCGCCCACGCGCCCCGATCCCGTCGAGCACTGCGAGGTCTGTCGCTGGCAGGCCGTGTGCGCCGCGTGGCGCCGGCGGAACGACGACCTCTCGCTCGTGGCCGGGATCAGCGCCAGGCAGCGCCGCGTCCTCCGCGAGCACGAGCCGCCGATCCCGACGCGACGCGCCCTGGCCGCCGCCGCGCTGCCGCTGGACCCGCCGCTGCCCCGTCGCTCGGGAGTCGGCGAGGAAGGCCTGCGCACCGTCCGCGAGCAGGCGCGCATCCAGGTCGAGGGCGAGGACGCCGGACGGGTCCTGTACGAGCTGCTGCCCCCGGGCCGCCTCCGCGAAGGCCAGGTCGAGCCCGATCGCGGGCTGCTCGGGCTCCCGGAGCCGTCGCCGGGCGACCTCTTCTTCGACATCGAGGGCGACCCGTTCGCCTTCGACGACGGGGTCGACTACCTGTTCGGGGTGATCGAGCCCGGGCTGCCGGCGGGGGCGCCGGATCCGCGCGAGTTGGGCGTGCCGGCAACGGATGCGGGCCTGCCGGCGACCGATCGGCCCGGACTGCCGGCGACCCACCTGCCGGGGCGCCCCGGCGACCTGCCGCCGGCGATCGAGCCGACCTTCCACGCGATCTGGTCGCTCGACGAGACCGGCCAGGCCACGCCCGCCGCCGAGAAACGGGCGTTCGAGCGCCTGGTCGACCTGATCGTCGACCGCCGGTCGCGCGACTCGGGAATGCACGTCTACCACTACGCGGCGTACGAGCCCGTGGCCATGGGCCGCCTCAGCGAGCGCTACCACACCCGCGAGGACGAGGTGGATGCCCTGCTGCGCGCCGGCGTCTTCGTCGACCTCTTCCGCGTCGTCCGCCAGGGGCTCCGCGCATCGGTCGAGAGCTACTCCATCAAGAAGCTCGAGCCGCTCTACGGCCTCACCCGCGAGGTGGACCTGCGCGACGCCGGGTCCAGCATCGTCGCCTTCGAGACGTGGCTCGAGCTGGGCGAGGACGAGGCCGCGCAGGGGCCGGAGATCCTGGCCCGCATCGCCGGCTACAACCGCGACGACTGCGTGTCCAACTGGCGGCTGCGCGACTGGCTGGAGGCGCGACGCCCCGAGCTGGCGCGATCGATGGGCGTGCCCGCCGACGGACTGCCGCGGCCGCAGCCTGGCGCCGACGGGCCGGGTGAACGGCTGACCGAGTACCTCGAACGCGTCCGGGCGCTGGAGGATCGGCTGACCGCCGGGCTCGCCTCGGGGCAGCTCGCCGACCCGGACGCCCTGGCGCCGCAGGATCGGGCGCGCTGGCTGCTGGCGCAGCTGCTGGAGTGGCACCGGCGCGAGGACAAGTCGGCCTGGTGGCGCTATTTCGCGCTGATGCGGATGTCCGACGAGCAGTTGCAGGAGGAGTCCGACGCGCTGGGCGGCCTGGTGCCGGAGGGCGAGCCGCGCCCGGAGAAGCGCTCGATGATCCAGCGGTACCGCTTCCCGGAGCAGGAGCACGACATTGCGCCGGGCACCGACGTCTTCGACCCGCAGACGAAGGAGCGGCCCGGCGACGTGGTCGAGGTGAACAACGTCGAGGGGTGGATCGACCTGAAGCGCGGGCCGAAGCGTGCGGGCACGCCGGATCCGCGCTCGCTGGTCCCGCGCGAGATCGTCGGCACGCCCGAGCAGCGCGAGAGCCTGCTGCGGGTGGGCGAGTGGGTTGCGACGCACGGGATCGACGGCGACGGCGAGCACCGGGCCGTGCGGGACCTCCTGCTGCGACGCCCGCCGCGGTTCCGGGGGGACGAGGAGGCAGGCCGCGAGGCAGACCCGGGCGGAGCATCGGCGTCCGCCGGCCGCGAGCCACTCCCCGGCAGGGCGCCTGCCCCGCCGCCGCTCCGCCTGCCCGGCGAGCACGGCGCCGACGCCCTCCGGCGGCTGGCCCCGCTGCTCGACCACTCGTACCTGGCCGTCCAGGGTCCGCCCGGCTCCGGCAAGACCACCGCCGGGGCCGGGGTGATCGTCGACCTCGTCGCGCGCGGCCGCCGCGTCGGCGTCACCGCCAACAGCCACAAGGTGATCGGCAACCTGCTGGACAAGGTGGCCGAGCAGGCCGGGGAGCGCCGGGTCGCCGTCAGGATCGGCCAGAAGCCGGCCGCCGACGAAGCGCCCACCTGCGCCGCCGCCCGGCCGCTGGCCGACAACGGCGCCCTGCGCGACGCGCTGGCGAACGGCGAGATCGACGTGGCCGGGGCTACCGCGTGGGCCTGGTCGCGGCCCGACATGACCGGCTCGCTCGACCTGCTGGTGGTGGACGAGGCCGGCCAGGTATCGCTGGCGAACCTGGTCGCCGTCTCGCCCGCGGCGGGGAGCCTGCTCCTGCTGGGTGATCCGCAGCAGCTGGACCAGCCGCTCAAGGGGAGCCACCCGCCGGGCGCCGAGCGGTCCGCGCTCGGACACCTGCTGGGCGACGCGACCACCATGCCCGAGGAGCTGGGCCTGCTGCTCGAGTCGACCTGGCGGCTCCATCCCGACATCTGCGGCTACACGTCGGAGGTCTTCTACGAGGGCAAGCTCCGGCCGGGGGAGGGGACCGGGCGGCAGGACCTCGCGGGACCCGGGATCCTCGACGGGACCGGGATCCGCTGGGTGCCCGTCGACCACGCCGGCGACCGGAACGCATCGGGCGAGGAGGCGGCACTTATCTCCGGCTTACTCGCGGCTCTACGCGAACTTGGCGGCACCTTCACCGACACTCACGGCGACATGCACCGCCTCTCCATCGACGATGCGCTGGTGATCACCCCGTACAACGCGCAGGTCCGCGAGATCGCCGCGCGCCTACCCGGCGTGCGCGTCGGGACCGTCGACAAGTTCCAGGGCCAGGAGGCGCCGATCTCGATCTACTCCATGGCCACCAGCTCGCCCGACGAGGCACCGCGCGGCATGGAGTTCCTCTACAGCCTGAACCGCCTGAACGTCGCCTCGTCCCGCGCGCGCTGCCTGACCCTCGTCGTCGCCAGCCCCGAGCTGATCCGCGTCCAGTGCCGCACCCCGCGCCAGATGCGCCTCGCCAACGCGCTGGCACGGCTGGTGGAAGTGGGGGAGAGGGAGGCGGTGGTCGAATGATCGGCGTCGCCGACTGGCAGATTCGTCGCGCGGTGTTCGATTGGCTCGCGGAGCAGCGTGAGTCGGTCGGGGAGGCGCTGTCACGCGATTCGCTGGTCCACTTCGAGCTGGACGGTCGACGTGTGCCGCTGGTCGGGCCGTCCGGGATCTGGAAGCCGGCAGTGTGCGAGTTGCCGCTCTCGATCACGACTTCGTTCCGAAGCCCGTACGGCGACACGTTCGCCGATGGTGTCCTCAACTACGCCTACCGCGGCACGGACCCCCAGCACCGCGACAACGTCGGGCTGCGACGCGCCTGGCGCGAGCGCGTGCCGCTCGTCTATTTCCATGCGCTAGAAGCTGGGTGGTACATGCCCTCCCATCCAGCCTTTGTGATCGGTGATGATCCTCGGCGGCTCTCGTTCGCCGTTCAGATTGATGATCCATCTGCCGCCTTTCCTACCGGCCTCGCCAGCTTGCAGATCTCAGAGGACGAGGGCGAGGCCCGACGTGCGTATCTCACTCGCAGCGTCCGCCAGCGACTCCACCAGGTCGCTTTCCGACAGCGTGTCATCCGCGCCTACCAGGAACGGTGCGCCCTCTGCAACCTGCGGCACCAGGAACTGCTCGACGCGGCGCACATCATCCCCGACACCGATCCCGAGGGGGACCCCGTCGTCACCAACGGCGTCGCCTTGTGCAAGCTGCACCACGCCGCGTTCGACCGCTTCTTCTTTGCGATCCGCCCTGACTACGTGATCGAGGTCAGGCCGTCGATCCTGGCCGAGCATGACGGGCCGATGCTGATCGTGGGCCTGCAGCAGATCCACAGCCAGCGACTTCTCCTGCCACGTCGGCCGACCGATCGACCGGATCCCGAACGGCTCGAACGTCGATACGCCGAGTTCCTCAGGGCAGGCTAGAGCCGCGAGGCTGGCTCTCCCCAGGTTTGAGCGTTCCGTGTCACCCAACCTGGCACGCCCCCGTCCGACACTCGCGGCATGCTGGTCGACTACCGACTGTTCATCAACCGGGACCTGCCGCTGGTCGAGCGGGGGTGCGGGTCGAAGGCGCGGTACGAGTCGAGGCGAGAGGCGCGGTCGTACGCGAACCACGGCATGCA
>JAJYKX010000131.1 GCA_021788175.1 Chloroflexota bacterium | reverse complement strand
CCAGACGCCGCCGACCGCGTAGCCGCCCACCAGCAGCACCGCCAGCGCGACGACCACGAGCGTTGCCAGGTTCAAGCTCACCGCCCTCCGCGACCCCGGGCGGCCGGGCTCCGGTCCATCGGGGCAACAGTAGCGCAGCCGACGGTGCATCCCGGGGCCGGGACGCGCCGGAACGGCCGCGATGACACCCCGGCCGCGCACTGCCGATCGGCCGCGGTGACGCACCGCTGCCGGGACGCGCCGGAACGGCCGCGATGACACCCCGGCCGCGCACTGCCGATCGGCCGCGGGGTTGCACGCCTCAGAAGGGCCGGCGATCCTCCTCGGCGGACGGCCAGTAGAGGTGGCGGCCGCTGAGCACGAACGGGTCGAGCGCGAGCGGGTGCGCCTGGCCCATCTCCAGCCCGATGACCACGTCGGCCGCCACGCTGGCGGGAGTGGCCGGGTCGAAGCTCACGAGCAGCGAACGGCCGGGCGCCGCGAGCACCTGGTCATGCTCGCCGAAGACGCGCATCAGCTGATCCGGGAGCAGCACCAGCGACGAGGTCCACGGCCGCGCGTCCGAGCCCCGGACGACCCAGCCGTCGTAGGTTGCCTCGGTCACCTCGGTGGGATCGATCTCCTCGGCACCATGCCGGAGGTTGGCGAACGCCGCAGCCCCGATCTGCGCCGCGGTGCACTCCCATCGCTCCGCGACCAGGGCGTCCACCACGGGCAGCGCGTCACCGATCCAGAGCCCGAACTCGATGACACAGCCGGGCTCGGCGATGGCGCGCACCACGGGCTCGCCCGGCGCATCGGTCAGGGTGCCTGACAGCAGCGGCAGGACATGCTGTGCCGCCCAGTCCCAGGTGACGGGCCGCGGCATCCGCCTCGACGCCTGCCGCAGCGCCCGGACCTCCGCCGCCAGTTCCCGGGCGATTCCGACGACGTCCCGGGTGTGCGGGGCCGGGCGTGTGTCGAACATCCGGACAGGATGCGCCGCGCGCATTCACTGCCACTTATCCGGACAGGCCGGAAGCCCCGCCGGCCGTCCGGGCAACGTCGGGCCGAACAGCACCGGTCGGCCGCGAGCGCGGTCGCTAGATTGGCCCGGGGCGGGCCCGCTGGGACCGTCCACGTCATGCGGCACGGCAGGTGTCGCGGCACCGCGAACGAGGCGTGCGATGCAGTTCACGCTCAACGGGCGGCCGGTCGAGACGGAGATCCGGGACGGCGAGAGCCTCCTGGACGTGCTGCGTGACCGCTTCGGGCTCCGCTCGCCGAAGGACGGCTGCGCTCCCGAGGGTTCCTGCGGGGCCTGCACCGTGATCGTCGACGGCCGCGCCGTCGTCGCCTGTGCACAGGATCCGCGCCGGGTCGCCGGGCGCCACGTCCTGACGCTGGAGGGCCTCGCGCCCGACGTCCGCGAGACGTGGGCCGACGCGTTCGTCACCGCGGGGGCCGTCCAGTGCGGCTACTGCACCCCGGGCATGGTGATGAAGGCGGAGGCGCTCCTCTCACGCAACCCCGATCCGTCGAGCGAGGAGATCGCGCACGCCCTGGCCGGCAACCTCTGCCGCTGCACCGGCTATGCGAGCGTGATCGAGGCGGTCCGGCGCGCCGCGGCGGTGCGTCGTGCACCGGTGCCGCCATCCGCGGGCGAGGCCGGGACGGCGGCCGAGCCGTGGCCGGCGCCACGGCTGCGGGTCGGGCAGCCGACACCGAAGTGCGGCGGTCGCCGGCTCGTCCTGGGTGAGCAGCTCTTCGTCCGGGACATGAGCGTGCCCGGGATGCTGCACGGCGCCCTCCGCTTCTCCGACCATCCGCGAGCTGTCGTGCGCCGGATCGACACGCGCCGCGCCCGTGCAGTCCCCGGCGTCGTGCTGGTCGCCACCGCCGCCGACGTGCCCGGCCGGCGGCACCAGGGGCTGCTCACCCCGGACTGGCCCGTCCTCGTCGCCGAGGGCGAGCAGGTGCGGTGCGTGGGCGACGTGCTGGCCGCGGTGGCCGCCGGGACGCGCCGCGCTGCCCGCGAGGCGGCCTCACTCGTCGAGGTGGAGTACGAGGTCCTGGAGCCGCTGACGGACCCGGAGGCCGCACTGGCGGAGGGCGCGCCGGCGCTGCACCCGGGCGGCAACCTGCTCGCCACCTCGGTGGTCCGGCACGGGGACGCGGACGCGGTGCTGGCGGGAGCGGACCACGTCGTCACGGAGACGTTCCACACGCAGCCGGTGGAGCACGCGTTCCTGGAGCCCGAGGCCTGCCTGGCGATGCCGGCCGGCCTTGCCGGTCCGGAGGGCACCCAGGCGTGCGACGTGCCGGACGAAGACCGGGCCCCGGCCGCGGGTCATCCGCTGGAGCGCTACCCGGTGCCGGCCCCCGGTCGGGCGGGTGGACACCTGGCCAGCCCCCCCGTGCCGCCCCCGGCGGGTGCGCAGCCGGCCGTCGTCGCCGCCCCCGGGCTGCGCGTCTACTCCCAGGGGCAGGGCGCCTGGGAGGACCGCCGCCAGATCGCCTCGCTGCTGGCGCTGCCGGAGGCCGCGGTGCGGGTGACGCAGGTTCCCACCGGCGGCGGGTTCGGAGGCAAGGAGGACCTCAGCGTCCAGGGACAGACCGCGCTCCTCGCACATCTCACCGGGCGGCCGGTCCATCTCGCCCTCACCCGTCGCGAGAGCATCCGGCTGCACCCGAAGCGCCACGCGCTGACCATGACGTACACCGCGGGCTGCGATGCGGGGGGCCATCTCCTGGCCGTGCGCGCGCGGATCGTCGGCGACACCGGGGCCTACGCCAGCGTCGGGGCCAGCGTGCTGGAGCGCGCGGCCGGGCACGCGTGCGGTGCGTATCACGTGCCGAACGTCGACGTGGAGGCGCGCGCCGTCTACACGAACAACCCGCCCGCCGGCGCCATGCGCGGCTACGGCGTGGTCCAGGTCACGTTCGCCGTGGAAGGGATCCTGGACCGGCTCGCCGAACGCGTCGGGATCGACGGGTGGGAGATGCGCTGGCGCAACGCGCTCGAGGCCGGCGATCGGTTCGGCACGGGACAGCGCCTCGGGCCCGGGGTCGGCGTGAAGCGGACGCTCCTGGCAGTCCGCGAGGCCTACCGGTCGGCCCGGTTCGCGGGGATCGCCTGCGCGGCCAAGAACACCGGCATCGGCAATGGCATGGTGGAGCGCGGTCGCGCGATCCTGCGGCCGGAGGCCGACGGCACCGTCACGCTCTTCCACTCCTGGACGGAGATGGGCCAGGGCGTCCACACGGTCTTCCGACAGATCGTCTCCGACGAGCTCGGGATCCCCGGCGACCGGGTGCGCATCGTGGTCGATACCGAGCGCGAGCTGGATACCGGGCAGACGACCGCCTCCCGGGCGACGACGCTGGGCGGTCGAGCGGTCCTGGACGCCGTGCGCAGGCTCGCGGCGACCCTGGGCGGCGGACGGCTGGAGGACCTCGCCGGGCAGGAGTTCGCCGGCGAGTTCGTGGTCGACTGGACCACGCGCAACGACGCGGACGAGCCGGTGACGCACCTCGGCTACGGCTGGGCCACACAGGTGGTGGTGCTCGACGAGAAGGGCCGGCTCGAGCGCGTGGTCGCCGCCCACGACGTGGGTCGCGCCATCAACCCCCTGGCGCTCGAGGGCCAGGTGACGGGTGGTGTCCACATGGGGCTGGGGTTCGCGCTCACCGAGGAACTGCCGCTCGATCACGGCACCCCGGCAGACACGCTCGGCGCGCTCAACATCATCCCCGCCGCGGGCATGCCCCCGGTGGAATGCATCCTCGTGGAGGAGCCGCAGCCAGAGGGACCGTACGGAGCGAAGGGGGCCGGCGAGGCGGTGCTGGTGCCCACCCCGGCGGCGGTTGCGGGCGCGGTCCATGCGTTCGACGGACGGTGGCGGACCAGCCTGCCGATGCGCGATTCGACGGCCGCGCTGGCGGCGGCACCACGGCTCCGGGCAGCCGCGCGCCGCGCCAGGCCCGCGGAGCGGGACGCTGCCGCGTCGCACGGGCCGCGGCCCATGCTCGCCGGTTCCGGGGCCCGGCTGCGTTCCTGACCGGGGCCCGGCTGCGTTCCTCACCGAAGTCCGGGAGGCGACGGGCGGGCCCCGTCGTCCGCTGCACGATGGACGCGCGGCAGGCATGGACCGCGGACGCGCGGCGGGCATGCGCCGTGGACGCGCCATGACCCGCGCCGGAGATGCGCGAGGCTCCGGGGACATGGGGTAGGCTTCACGCGGAGGTGCGCAGATGGCAGACAAGACTCCGAAGCGACCACCCAAGCCGAAGCAGCCGAAGAAGCCGAAGGCCTGAGGTCGATCACCGCGGGCCGGCCCCGGCCTCTCAGCGGCCGGGCGCGCGCCGGCGGGAATCGCGTCCCGTGAGCCGGGCGCAGCAGCGGGGGTTCGTGGGGTGAGCCGCCTCCGCCTGTACCTCACGCTCCGCGATCTCCCCCTCTGGCTGGCGATCGCCGGCCTCGCGGTCATGGCGCTGAGCGGCGGGATCGAGGCGGTCCGCGATCCCAGCCTGGCCTCGCTGGTGGCCCTGGTCGTCGGATCCTGCGCGGTGACCATGGCCCTCGGCCGGGTGCTCGTGCGCCGCATCCCCTACACCCGCGCGCGCCGCGTCGTGGTGGCGCTGGTGGCGCTGCTGGTCCTCTTCCCGCTGCTCGGTGGCCTCGCGTTCTTCCTGCTCCCCGCCGCGTTCGCGCTCCTCGCGGTGGAGCTCGTGGCCGCGCCGCCGTCGGCGGCGGGGACGGGCGGGCGCCGACCTCCCGCCGGCACGTCGCCCGGGGAGGCGGGTGACTTCGAGTGGCCGGAGGAGGACCCGGCCTAGACCCCGGGTCGCGGGACGTGGCGGGGGTCATGCGCAATTCGCAGCACATGCGAGAATCCGTCGCGCAAAACGAGCAGCATGTGCGATGAACATGCGATACTCGTAGCGCAAGCGGGATGGACCCGCACGGGCGCCGTGGAGGCACGGGCGCCAGGGGAGACGGATCATGAAGGTGCTGTTGGTCGGGGCCGGGACGGTCGGCGAGGCGATCGCCAGGCTCAGCGCGGATCGCACGTGGCTGGAGCGCATGGTCGTGTCGGACTACGACCTCGATCGCGCACGCCGGGTGGCCGCCGTCTCGGGCGGCGAGCCGCGCTTCGTCGCCGAGCGCCTGGACGCCTCCGATCGCGCCGCCGTGGCCGCGCTGGCTCGGGCCCACGGGGTGGACCTGGTGCTCAACAGCGTGGATCCCCGGTTCGTCATGCCCATCTTCGACGGCGCGTTCGACGCGGGCGTCGACTACATGGACATGGCGGTCAGTCTCTCCGCGCCGCACCCCGCCGATCCGTACCACCTGACCGGGGTGAAGCTCGGCGACGAGCAGTTCGCCCGCGATCGCGCGTGGCGGGAGCGCGGCCGCCTCGCCCTGCTCGGGATGGGGATGGACCCCGGGCTCTCCGACGTGTTCGCGAGCTACGCGGCACGGCACCTCTTCGACGAGGTGCACGAGGTCGGCGTGCGGGACGGCGGCGACCTGCGCATCGAGGGCTACCCGTTCGCGACCGTCTTCTCCATCTGGACCACCATCGAGGAGTGCCTGAACCCGCCGATCGTGTGGGAGCGTGACCGCGGCTGGTACACGCTCGAGCCGTTCGCCGAGCCCGAGTCGTTCTGGTTCCCTGAGGGGGTCGGCCCGGTCGAGTGTGTGCACGTGGAGCACGAGGAGGTGCTCCTCGTTCCCCGCTGGGTGGACTGCCGCAAGGTCACCTTCAAGTACGCGCTCGGGGCGGACTTCATCGAGACCCTCCGGAAGCTGCATGCCCTGGGCCTCGACAGCAAGGTGCCGGTGAAGGTCAAGGGCGTGGAGGTCGCTCCGCGGGACGTGGTGGCCGCGGTGACGCCCGATCCGGCGACGATCGGCGACCGGATGGTCGGTCGGGCCATCGTGGGGACCCTGGTCTCCGGGATCAAGGACGGGCGCCGGCGGGAGGTCTACCTGTACCAGACGTCCGACGCGCAGGAGATCATGCGGCGCCACGGCCTCCAGGTGGTCGGATACCAGACCGGCTTCAATCCCGTGGTGGCCATGGAGTTGCTGGCCGAGGGCGCCTGGAAGGGCGAGGGGGTGCTCGGCCCCGAGGCGTTCGACCCGGATCCGTATCTCGCCGTGATGGACCGCTACGGGATCCACCACGCGATGGACGAGCGCGACCCGGACACGCACCGGCCGGTCCAGGCGCCGGAGGCAGTCCGCTCCTGATCTCCGCGCGGGGCCGGCCGCCGGGTTCTCCGAGCCGGCCTCGCGGGCCTTCGGTCGCTCACCGGACCATCCCCCTCGGCCCCTGCATCGGCGGCCGATATCCCCTGCCTCTGGCACCGTCCGGCACTGTCCGCACGGCGCCTGCGTCCCCTTGCCCGTGCCCGCCTCCGACGGAAGGATGGTGCCGCTTGGAGTCCAGCATGGAGGCCGCCGGGTGGTCCTGGCAGAGGCGACGAATCACGCAATCGCAGATCCTGGCCGTGTCTTCCTCGAGGAGGTGATTGCCCGGACGGGCCCCTCCTGCCGGCTCGACATGTGCATCCAGTGCGGCACCTGTGGCGGCTCGTGCCCGTCCGCGGACGACATGGATCACACGCCCCGCACCCTCTTCGCGATGATCCGCGCCGGGATGCGGGAGCAGGTGCTCCACAGCAACACGCCGTGGATGTGCGTCTCGTGCTACCTGTGCACGGTCCGGTGCCCCCAGGACGTGCGCATCACGGACGTGATGTACACGCTCAAGAACATGGCCGTGGCCGGCCACGCCTACCCGGATTCGACCGCGCCGGACTTCTCGAAGGCGTTCATCCGGAACGTCGAGACGTTCGGACGCAGCTTCGAGGTGGGGCTGACCGCGCAGCACTACCTGCGCCACTACCTGACCCGCCTGCCCTCCATGGCGCCGATGGGGATCAGCATGCTCCGCAGCGGGCGGATGGGGCTCACGCCGCCCCGGCGCATCCGCGGGATGCGCGACCTGAAGCGGATCCTGGCCCGGGCCAAGGCACTGGAGGCCGCCTCGTGAGCGACTACCTCTACTACCCCGGCTGCTCCATGGACAGCAGCGGGCGTTCGTACCGCGATTCGCTCGAGGCCATCACGGCGCCCCTGGGGATCGCCCTGCACGAGATCGACGACTGGAACTGCTGTGGGGCAACCGAGTACCTGGGTCTGAGCCGTCTCCCGGCCTACGCCCTGATCGCGCGGAACCTGGCCCTCGCGGAGAAGAGCCGCAACGGCACGGACACACTGGTCGCGCCGTGCAGCGCCTGCTTCCTGAACCTGTCGAAGACGAACCACGCCATGGCGGAGAACGCGGCCTTCGGTGCCCAGGTCAACGACGCCCTCGCCGCGGGCGGCCTGCACTACGACCCCG
>JAJYKX010000130.1 GCA_021788175.1 Chloroflexota bacterium | reverse complement strand
CGCCTCATCAGCGGGAACCTCCTCGGAATGACGCCGCTCGCGTGGCTGATCGCGGTGGTGTGGTCGGTTGCGTGGTGGGCGGTGCCCCTCTTCGCGCTGCCCCTGTACGCCAACCGGGCCGCCTACCAGGCCACCGTCCAGATCCGGGACATGTTCACCCAGACCGTGCGCGCGCTCGCGTCCGCCGTGGATGCGCGCGACCCCTTCACCGCCAAGCACTCTGAGAACGTCCAGCGGATCGCGGTCGACATCGGCCGGGTGATGCGCTGCAACGCGGCCGAGATGGAGGCACTCGAGTGGGGCGGCCTCCTGCACGACATCGGCAAGATCGGCGTCCGTGACGACGTGCTGCTGAAGCAGGACAAGCTGACCCGGGAGGAGCGCATCATCATGAACGCGCACCCGGTGCTCGGCGAGGAGATCATCAAGCCGGTCGCGCGCCTGGCCCCGGAGCTGCCGATCATCCGACATCACCACGAGTGGTACAACGGCTCCGGCTACCCGGACCATCTCGTCGGGGAGGGGATCCCCAGGCTCGCTCGGATCCTGCACGTGGCCGACGCGTTCGAGGCGATGACCGCCAAGCGGCCCTACCGGATGCGGCCGCTGTCCCGGGAGCAGGCGCTGGCGGAGCTCCGGAAGTACGCCGGGATCCAGTTCGACCCCGTGGTCCTGGACGCCTTCGCGCGGACCGAGTGGGTGGCCGGCGTGCCCGACCCGGGCAAGCCCGCCCTGCGCGGCACGCCGGTTTCCCTCGTGGCCCGGCTCGCCGGTCGCGCGCGCGGCGGCCCCCAGGCAGGAGAGCAGCCGGCCGCCGATGCGCGCTGAGGGCGCCCGCGCCACTCGCCCCGGGCGACCGCGTGCGGGCAGGCATCGCCGCGTGACCGCCTGACCGATGCTCGCCACGGTCGTCGTCGCGCTCGTCCTCGGGCTCCTGGCGGGCGGCCGTCTCGAGAACCTCACCCGGATCCGCTTCC
This sequence comes from Chloroflexota bacterium, assembly GCA_021788175.1. Lineage (GTDB taxonomy): Bacteria > Chloroflexota > Limnocylindria > Limnocylindrales > CSP1-4 > JAJYNJ01. The sequence goes on along the minus strand of JAJYKX010000130.1, from coordinate 6,515 downwards.
GCTGGGGGGCCGTGCTCTTCGTCGCGGTGGTGGTTCGCTACGGCACGGAGGCGGCGATCCGCTACGGGTTCGCGCCGGCCGGCGACCTGCGGCTCCCGCTCTACGCGCTCGCCTTCGGGACGATCGCCGTGGTCCTCTGGGCGAACCGCGGGCAGCCGGGCCTCGTCGTGGCCGCCGCCGGCGTGGCAACCAACGGGCTGGCGATCGTGCTCAACGGCGGGTGGATGCCAGTCTGGCCCCCGGCGCTCCAGCTCGTGGGCATGACGCAGGGCGACCTCACGGTCGCGTTCCACCGGTTGATGCCGGAGGACCTCGGGCTGTCGTTCCTGCTGCACGGCGGCCCCTTCGGTGACCTGATCCCGGTGCCACTGCCGGTGCTCACGAACGTGGCCAGCATCGGCGATGCGTTCGTGGCGGCCGGGCTCGGCTGGTATGTCTTCGCCACCCTGGTCAGGGCACCCGGCGCCAGCGTCGCGCGGGAGCCAGAGGAGGCGGAGGGCGCGGCGACGGCGGCCGGGCTGGCCGATGCGGCGCTGATCGGGGCCGGAGAGCCCGCGGGCGCCCGAGCGTGGCAGCGACCGGCCCCCGAACAGGCGCCCTCGCCGTTCCTGGTCCCATCCGCTCCTGCCCGCAGCCGCCCGAGGCGCAGTCCCGAGATCGCGCCGCGCGCCGGGATCGGGGAGACGGCCGCGCTCCGGCGACCGGTGCTCCTGGGCGGCGCAGGCGCGGGCATGGACCTCGTCCCCGGCCGATCCGCAGGCGAATCCACGCTCGCGCCGAGCCCGCTCGCCGCCGTCGGGGGACTGCAGGGCGCCCTGCCCGGGGCCGGCTCGATCCCGGTGGCCCTGCCGCTCCCCCGCCCCGGGGTCCGCGCTCGCCTGGCCCGGCACCCATACGTCCGGCTGGCGCTCGATGCCCGGTTCTCGACGCTGTGGATCGGGCAGACCATCAGCCTCCTCGGGGACCGGCTCAACCAGGTTGCGCTCGGCGTCCTGGTCCTCTCGATCACCGGCTCCGCCCTCGACGTCGGCCTGACCTTCCTCGCGGCGACCCTGCCGAACCTGGTCTTCGGGCCCTTCGCCGGGACGTTCGTCGATCGCTGGAACCAGAAGCACGTGATGGTGGTCAGCGACGTGCTGCGGGCCGGGCTCGTCCTGCTGGTGCCCGTCGCCGCGGAGACCAACGTCCTCCTCGCCTATCCCGTCGTGTTCGCCGTCACCACGGTCAGCATCTTCTTCCGCCCGGCGCGGACCGCGGTCATCCCGCGGATCGTCGCCACCGAGGACCTCACCCCGGCCAACGGCGCCATGTGGACCGCCGAGACGATCGCCGACGTCGTCGGCTACCCGATCGCCGGCCTCTTCGTGGCCTTCGTCGGGAGCGCCCTCGCGCTCGCCTTCTGGTTCGATGCGGCGTCCTACCTGGTGAGCGCGGGGCTGGTCCTCTCCATCTCGATCCCCCCGGTGGTGCGGTCGGTCGTGCCGGTCGTGGCCGGCACCGTGCGGCGCTACCTGGCGGAGCTGCGTGCCGGCTGGCAGTTCCTCCGTTCGGAGCCGGCCCTCTTCCAGAACACCGTGATCAGCGGGCTCGCGCAGCTGGCCGTCGGGGCGCTCGTTGCGCTGCCCGTGGTCTATGCGCGGGACGTGCTCCAGGGGTCCCCGATCCCCTACCCGCAGAGCTACGCGGCGCTCGACCTCGCGCTCGGGATCGGCAACCTGGCGGGCGGCTTCGCCGTCGGCGCGGTGGGAGCGCGCTTGCGCAAGGGCCCCCTGGTCATCGGGGGGTACGTGCTCCTCGGTCTGTCGACCGCGCTCCTCGGCGTCACCGGCCACGAGATCGCGGCGCTGACCCTGACGCTGCTGGCCGGGATCGCCAACATGGTCTTCATCATCCCGACCCAGACGCTGTTCGCCGAGCGGACCCCGCAGGACATGATGGGCCGCGTGGTGGGGATCCGGTCCAGCATGGTGCTGGGGCCGATGACCCTGGCGATCGCGCTGAGCGGGATCCTGGCGCAGTATGTGGGTCCCTCCGGCGTCTTCCTGGCATTCGGCCTGCTCACCGCCGTGGCCGGTGGGCTGGGGATCCTGCTGCCGGCCGTGCGCGACGCGTGACGTGCGCGCTGCACGCCTGCTCGGCGATAATCCCCGCGGTACGAACTGCGCCACCTGCCCGCGATCCGTCGCCGCGCCGTCATCGGACGAGCCGGCCCATCTCCCGAGCGCGACCACGAGGAGCACGACACCGGCATGACCGAGCCACGACCGAACCCCGAGCAGCCCGAGGCGCCGGAGGGGTTGCCGCCCGAGGAGACGTCCGCCGAGGAGCCGCTCGCTCCCGAAGAGACGGAGGCGACGCCCGAGCAGGCCGAGACGGCCGAAGGCGTTCCGGGCCGGGCCGCCGGGCCGAAGGGCCAGGCCGAGTCCAGGGGCGCAGGGGCGAAGGGAGCCGCACCCAAGGGCGGCGGACCGAAGCGTGCGAACGGCGCGAAGGGGCGCGCCGGGGAGGCCGCCGGAGCCCCCGGCCCAGTGCTCGCGCCGGGGACGGGCGAGATCCCGTTCATCGACGATCCCGTGTCCCGGATCTGGGTCGGGATCGTGGTCGGGCTCTTCGTGCTCCTCTTCGCGTATGCCCTGCTCCTGGGGAAGGGCGGCGTGCTGACCCCCAAGGCAACGCCATCACCGGTGCCGACCCCGGCCGCCAGCGTGACCGTTTCCGCGTCCCCCGCCGCCAGCGGCGCGGCAGCGAGCGGTGCACCCGCCAGTGCTGCGCCCGCCGCCAGCGGTGCGGCCGCCTCGAGCGCGGCACCGAGCCAGGCCGCCAGTCCCGCTCCGTCGTCGGCACCCTCGAGCGCGCCCGCCGCGTCCGCGCCACCGGCGAGCCCGTCGGCGAGTTGATCCCCATGGTGACCGGGACGATCCTCGCGGTCTGCGCGAGGCGCGAACCGGTCGCCGGGTGGTCGTGGTCGGTGGCGCGGGCGGCCGCCGCGGTCCTATGACTCCCGCCGGGCTGCATCGCGGCAACGGCAACGCACCGGGCGCACCGGGCGGGCCCGACCCGGACAGCCCCGGCGCGGACGGCCCAGGCCAGGAGGCCGCAGGTCCGGAGAGGTCCGACCCGGACCGTGCACCCGCCACGGACGAGGATCCGTTCCTGGCGCGCCGCCTGGCCATGGTTCGCGACCTTCGCGCCACGGGTCCGCGCGACCCCGACGTCCTCGACGCCATGGCCCGCGTCCCGCGAGAACGGTTCGTCCCGCCCGAGCTCGTGCGCTATGCCTACGACGACTGCGCGCTCGGCATCGGCCACGGCCAGACCATCTCCCAGCCGTACATCGTGGCCCGCATGACGGAGCTGCTCGAGCTCCCGGCGCTGCGCCGTGCCGACCCGTCACGGCGCCCGCGCACGCTCGACGTGGGGACGGGCTCCGGGTACCAGGCCGCGGTCCTGGCCGACCTCGGCGCGGACGTGATCTCGATCGAGCGCGACGCCGGGCTCTCCGAGCTGGCCGAGGAACGGCTCGGATCGCTCGGGTTCGGTGACCGGGTCCGGTGCGTGGTCGGCGATGGCACCGAGGGATGGCCCGACGGCGCCCCCTACGACGGGATCGTGGTGGGTGCGGCGGCCCCGGAGATCCCCGATCCCCTGGTCGCGCAGCTGGCCGAGAACGGGCGGCTGGTGATCCCCATCGGGCCCCGGGAATACCAGGCGCTGACGGTGGTGACGCGCAGCGGCCGGCGGATCGAGCAGCGCACCTACGATCCCTGCGTCTTCGTGCCCCTCGTGGGCCGGCACGGGTTCCCCGGATAGGCAGCTCAGCCCGATGGGGCGCCGCCGGTTGGCACCGACGCTGCGCCATCGCGGTGACCCGGCGTCGGCCGGCCGTGCCGGGAGCCTCCGGCGCGATATCCTCCGCCGACATGACGCACGTCTTCATCGCGCCCCATCCAGACGACGTGGCCCTCTCGTGCGGGGGCCTGGTGGCCCGCCTGCGGGAGCGCGGCCAGCGCGTGGCCATCGTCACCGTCTTCTCGGGCGGCGCGCGGGCCGACGGCACGGCAGGCCTGTCCGAGTACCAGCGGGCGGCCCTCGGGTTCGGGAACGGGGCGCCCGTCCCGGCCACCGCCGGCTCACGGCAGGGCGACGCGCCACTCGACCTCTCCGCCGCCGACATTCGCGCGGGTCCGGAGCAGCGAGGACGAACGGTACGCCGACATGACCGGCTGCTCCGTGGTCCGGCTCGACCTTCCCGACGCCGTCTACCGAGGCTACGAGGGCGACGCCGAGCTGCTGGGCGCGGTGCGCGACGACGACCCGCCGCCGTACGAGGCAGTCCTGGGCCGGGTCCTGCGGCTGGACCCGCAGATGGTCTACGCCCCGCTCGGCGTGGGCAGCCACGTGGATCACCAGCTCTGCCGGGAGGTGGCGCTCGCACTGCTCGACGCGGCTCGCGGCCGGGCGGCGCCGGCTCCGGGATTCCCCGGCAGGGCGGCGCGGGCTCGGGGCTTCGCGGGACGGGTCTCGTTCTACGAGGACTTCCCCTATGCCTGGCGGCACGACTTCCACGCCCCGGCCGAGCTGCCCGGCGGGGGGCTGGCACTGCCGTCCGGCTTCGCGCTCGAGGCGCGTTACACCGACATCGGCGAACAGCTCGACCGCAAGGCGGCGGGGATCGCCCAGTACGAGAGCCAGGTGGCCCGCCTCTTCGAGAGCGAGCGGGGGATGCTCGACGCGCTGGCTGCCTACCACGGCCGGGTCGCCGCGGAGGGCGGCATCGCCGGGTACGCCGAGCGCTGCTGGGTGGCCGTTCCCCTGTAGGCCCCGACGGGAGCCCGACCGGGGCCGTCGGCACGCCGGCGGGCCCGCGCAGACGCCCGGCAGCGAGACGCCGGAAAGCGAGCCCGCGGGCGCCGGACGGCGAGATGCCCCCCGGCGAGATGCCGGACAGCGAAGAGCCCCGGCGGGGGAGGTGCCGGGGCTCTGCCTGTCGTCTCCGGTTCCGAGGAGGAGGGAGGAGGGAGGAGACGAGCGTCATGATGTGGTCCGACGCTGAACTGGTCCTGAAAGACGGCCCGGGATCGCGCCAACGTGCAGGCCGGCCTCCGGCCCGCGTTCGCGCCGCGCGTGGGGCCGCGCCCGGATCGGGCGAGCTGACTCGGGCTCGCGCTCGGGCTCGGGCTCGGGTCAGCCCAGCGCTCGACGCAGGGCGGTCAGGTCATCGCCGCCCAGGACGAGCCGCCCGTCGGCGGTCGCGTAGAGCAGATCGATGTTGACCCCGGCCTCGGCCACGCGCCGCAGGACGGCCGCCGCGGCGCCCGGTCGGTTCTCGACCGGCGTCACCAGCACGGACCGTTCCTCGCGGATCTCGAGATCGGCGTTGAGCAGCGTGCGGCGGGCCCGTTCGGCGTCCTCGACCAGCACGTGGAACACGCCCAGGTGGTCGCTCACGTAGCCGCACGCCCCGTCGATGTTGACGCCGGCCCGCCCCAACGCCTCGCAGGCGCGCAGGAGCGTGCCCGGACGGTTGACCAGCGCGACCGTGATGTCGATCGCCATCTCCCCCTCCCGTCTGCGTCGCAGCCCGACCGTTCGTCCGAGCGTACGCCGAACGGCGCGAGGTGGACAGGCGTCCGGCGCCACCGCCGCACGCGCCGAGGCCCGCGCCCGCGCATGGCACGATACAATCCCGACCTGATAACTCGGGATTAGTCCAGGAGGGTGGAGCTGGAGATGCCGTTCCCGGAGACCGTGCTGCTCGCCGCGTTCGCGGGACTGACCATCTACCTGGGGCTGCCGGTCGGCCGCCTGCGGAACCTCTCGACCAGCTGGCAGGCCATGCTCACCGCCGGAGCCGGGGGCGTCATCCTCTTCCTGATCTTCGACGTGCTGAGCGCCGCGATGGATCCGGTGCAGGCCGCGCTCGATGCCGCGCGGCACGGCGGCGCCGTCGGCCCGTTCCTGGCGGACGCGAGCGTGTTCGCGGGCAGCGTGGCCGTCGGCCTGCTCTCGGTGACCTACGCCACGACACGGTTGCGCTCCCGGGCCCACGGACCGGCACTCCCACAGCAGCTGGCGATGGGCACCGCGCTCGGCCTGGGGCTGCACAACTTCAGCGAGGGTCTGGCCATCGGACAGTCGTCGTCCACCGGCGCCACCTCGCTGGCACTCATCCTGGTCATCGGTTTCGCGCTGCACAACGCCACCGAAGGTTTCGGCATCGCGGCCCCGCTGGCGTCCGGCGAGCGCCCGAGCTGGGCCTTCCTGGGCGCCCTTGGCCTGGTCGGCGGCGGGCCCACCTTCCTCGGCGGCGTGGTCGGCTACACCTTCGCGTCGCCGCTCGTCTCCATCGCCTTCCTCGGCCTCGCGGCGGGCGCACTCGTCTTCGTGTTCAACGAGATGATGGCCGTGGTGCGGCGCTTCGCCCTGCCCATGACCGCCTCGACCGCGATCCTGCTGGGGCTCATCGCGGGCGTGGGGACCGACCTGATCCTGACGGCCGCCGGCGTGTAGGCGCG
>JAJYKX010000129.1 GCA_021788175.1 Chloroflexota bacterium | reverse complement strand
CTCCCCGGCGAGCGCGACGGCCGCCGGGGCTCCGGCCGGTTCCTCCGCGTCCGCGGGTGCGGCCGCCGCATCCGCGGGTACGGCGGCGAGCGCGGCGCCCGCCAGCGCGGCACCCGCCAGCGCGGCGCCGGGGACCCCCATCCCCGCGGCGAGCGAGCCCGGCGCGCAGGTCGCGGTCCGGTGGCCGAGCCCCATCCCGGGCGTCCAGCCCAGCCCCACCTTCGCGCTCCAGATCCCCATCCTCATGTACCACCGGATCGTGCCGGCCGGCCTCGCCGGTGACTCGCTGCCCGGCCTCGTGGTCTCGCCGACCCTCTTCGACGCCCAGCTCGCCGCCCTGCACGCAGCGGGCTGGCACACGGTCACGGTCGCACAGATCAGCCAGGCGCTGCAGCTGCACCGGACGTTCCCGCCGCGGACCTTCGCGATCTCCATCGACGACGGCTGGGACGACGGGTACCTCTACGCGCTGCCGATCCTGCAGCGCTACGGATATCACGCCACCTACTACGTCATCGCCGGGCGCGTCGGCACCTGGCGGAACGTGCTGACACCGGACGAGCTGCGCACGCTCGTGGCGGACGGGATGGAGATCGGCGACCACACCATGAACCATCTCTCGCTGCCGTCCCTGTCACAGGCCGCGCTGCACTACCAGGTCGAGACCGCGGCGGAGCTGATCGAGTCGTTCGTCGGCGAGCGGCCGGCCACGCTCGCCTACCCGGCGGGCCGGTACGACGCGGAGGTCCTGGCCGAGGTCCAGGCGGACGGGTTCGGCATGGCGGCGATCGAGGGCTCCGGGGCATGGGAGAGCGCCGCGGACCGGTTCACCGTGCCTCGCGTGCGGGTCTCGCCATCGACCACGCCGACCGACCTCGTGAACCGGCTGCAGGCGCTGGAACCCGGCTCCTGACCGGGACCGGGCCCACCGCGGGGTCTGGACAGCAACTCCCGGCCGCGGTCCCCGGCGGCCGGCGCAACGGGCCCGGCACCCATCTCGGGTAGCATGCCGCGGTTCTCCAGATCGTCGCGAGGTTGCACCATCCATGTCCTCCCACCACGAGCCGCAGGAACAGGAGCTTCGGCGCGACCGGCGCATCGTCCTGTACGGGGTGGGGCTGGTCCTGCTGACGGGGTTCCTGGTCTTCCTCCCCAACCTGGTGCCGGCATCCACCCGGCAGGTCGTCTCGGACCTCGCGCACGCGCGCATCGTCTCGGTCACGCCGGCCACGAACGGCGCGGAGCCCATGGCGCAGGTGGTGGTGCTCGACGGCAAGCAGGCGGGGATGCGCGTCTCGGCCCTGCTCCAGGGCCCCAGCAGCCAGCTCCAGCTGCCCGACTACCGTCCGGGTGACCAGGTCGTCCTCTCGATCGACCATCAGCCGGGTGCCCCGGTCACCTACACCGTGATCGACCGCTGGCGCCTGCCGCTCCTGGGTGGGCTCGCGGCGGCGTTCGTGATCGCGGCCGCGGCGATTGCCGGGTGGCGGGGCCTGCGGGCGGTGGTCTCGCTGGCGCTGACCGTGGGCTTCACCGTCCGCCTGCTCATCCCGCTCCTCCTGCTCGGCTGGAACCCCGTCGTGCTGGCCGTCGTGTTCGGGATCGCGGTGACCGCGCTGAGCTTCCTCCTGACCCAGGGCGCGTCGCGGACCACGCTGGCCGCGGTGGTCGGCACCAGTGCCGGCCTCCTGGTGACGGGCATCCTGGCGGCGATCGTGACCGCCGCGGCGCAGTTCACCTCGGCCCAGGGATCGGACCAGGTGGTCACCCTGGGGCAGCTGGTCGGGAACCGGATCGACCTCAGCGGCCTGCTGCTCGCCGCGGTGATCTTCGGCGGCCTGGGCGTGCTCAACGACGTGGCCATGAGCCAGGCCGCGACGGTCGAGGAGATCGCGAGCGTGGACCCGTCGCTGGGGCCGCGCGAGCTGTTCGGGCGGGCGATGAACGTGGGGGTCGCGCACCTGGCCGCCACCATCAACACGCTCGTCTTCGCCTACCTGGGCACGGCGCTCCCGCTCCTGGTCATCCTGTCCCTCCAGGTGAGCTCCGTGAGCGTGGCGCTCAACCAGGAGGTCATCGCGGTGGAGGTGGTGCGCACGCTCGTGGGCAGCCTCGGCATCCTGGCCGCGGTGCCGCTCACTACGGCCGTGGCGGCGGCCTGGCAGGGGCGGGCCGCGGGCACGCCGGAGATCGCGGTCGCGGCGAGCGGCTCCGAGGGCTGAGGAGGGCCCGCCCGCCCGTCAGGGCTCCAGGCGGCCCGAGCGGGCGATCCGGCCCAGCAGGTGTGCGGACGGCCGGACGGTGCGCGCCTGGGTCGCACGGTCGACCGCCACCAGCCCGAAGGTCATCTCGTACCCGCGGGCCCATTCGAAGTTGTCGAGCAGGCTCCAGTGGATGTAGCCGCGGAGCGGCACGCCGTCCGCCATCGCCGCATGGAGCGCGGCCAGGCCCTGCTGGATGAACTCCACGCGTTCCGCGTCGTCGCCCGTGGCGACCCCGTGCTCCGTCACCACGATCGGCCTGCCGGGATGCAGCGCCGCGGCGCGACGGACCGTCGCGGCGACGGCCTGGGGGCGGAACTCATATCCCATCTGGGTGAGCCGCTCGCCGTCTCTGCCGAGCGCGCCGGCGACGCCCCCCGAGCCGCGGTCCCGGGGCGCCGGCTCCGACGCGCCGGCCGGTGCCTGCTCCGAGGCCCGGCGCGTCTCCCGGCGCACGGTCAGGGGCACGAGCGCGGACTCGAGTGGCGGCACCGCCAGCGCCAGCCGGGCGAGCGGCCCGACGAGGGTCGGCAGCCCGACGCGCACGCGGGTGTAGGTCTGGACGCCGATGAAGTCGTCGTCCGTGCACGCCTCGAGGAAGACGTCCTCGTTCATCCGGCGCAGGTACTCCATGACCGGACGACCCCCCTGATCGGCCTCCCATTCCTGCATGGAGTGGGTGGCCCCGACGCGTGCCGTCGGATGCAGCTCCCTGACCGCGGCGCGGGCGCGCCGGTGCCCCTCGACCAGGCCGCGGATCGCGCCCTTCCAGGCGGCGACATCCCGGGTCCCCGGCGGGAACCCGAGGGCGCCCAGGTAGCCGCCGAACGCCACCACGCCCGGCTCGTTGACGGTGCAGAACCACTCCACCGCGCCGCCGATGGCCGCGACCACCCGCCGGACGTACCGCTCGAACCGGGCGGGCGCCTCCGGTGCGCGCCAGCCGCCGCGATCGGCGAGCCAGGCCGGGAGCGTGAAGTGGTGCAGCGTCACCATGGGCTCGAGCCCCTGCGCCCGCACCGTCTCCACCACGCGGCGGTAGTGGTCGATCGCGGCCTCGTCGAAGGTCCCCTCGGCGGGCTCGATGCGGGCCCATTCGACGGAGAAGCGGTACGTGTTCAGGCCGGTCCCGGCCAGGAGCGCGATGTCGTCGGCGAAGCGGCGATAGTGATCGCAGGCGATGCCGCTCGGCTCCGGGCAGGGGGTGTCCGGTCGCCGCTCCCACGCCCACCAGTCGCTGTGGACGTTGTCGCCCTCCACCTGGTGCGCGGCCGTCGCCGCCCCCCAGAGGAAGTCCGGCGGGAAGACCAGGGGAGGCATGCGGTGAGCATACCCAGAGTCCGCGCCGGGGCGTGGCTCAGGGTGCCGCCGGCTCCGGTCCGGCGGGAGCGCCGCGCGATCTCCGGCGCGCCACCAGGGATCCCAGCGCGGTCTCGGCCAGGGGCAGCCCGCGCACCACGGTCCAGTAGGAGCCGGCCGCGTACGCGATCCCCGCGATCACGTCCACCAGATAGTGGTCGCCGAGGTAGACGATCGAGAACCAGGCTGCCACGGCGTACGCCAGCACGATCCAGCGCGCGCGGCCCAGGACGCGGCGGGCCACCAGGAACGCGAGGAAGGGGTACGCCGCGTGGATCGACGGGAACGACGCGATCTGGTCCGGGCTGATGTTGCCGAACGCGACGCTGAAGACGGCCGCCCCGTTCAGCCCGGCGCTGTCCGCGATCCCGGCGAAGGCGGCCGGCTGGAGGTAGGCGATCGCCGGGTGGCCGTCCGGGCCCGGCATGAAGCCGTGGGCGGCGGCCCACCACGGGGGCGCCACCGGGAGCAGCAGGTACGTGATGAAGGCCGCCATCGACAGGACCACCATCGCGCCGACGTAGTCGTAGAAGACGCCTCGTCGGCGCACCCAGAGGAACCCGGCCACCGCGATCGGGAGCGGCACGTGCAGGACATAGATGATCGTCGCGCCCACCGCGATCGGATCCACGCCGTGGACCGGGTGGAACGCCGATTGCAGGATCGCGGGGGCAAGATTCCCGCCGAGCAGGTCCCGCTCGAGGGCGACGATCCCCGCCACGTGGACCATCGCCGCGAGCGCGACCCGGTAGCCGCGGATCAGCTCGTAGGCGAGTGCCACGGCCACCAGGGGCAGCCAGTCGCGGAAGGGAAGGCGCCGGCGCAGCGCCAGGACCGCGATCAGGGCGGCGGCCAGGGCCACCACCGCGGGTGTGATCTCCACGCCCCGGCAGAGCGCGAGACCGACGAGCACGAGCGCGTAGATCGCCATGGAACCGAGCAGGATCCGGTCGTTGCGCGTGCGGGCGTCGGTCCGCGCCGCCAGGCGAGTCACGCATCCCTCCACGTCCGGCCGCCGCGGCCCGCGCGCCGGGCCGCTCGTGCATGCGACGGCGCCACGACCGCCCCCGGCGCCTCGGCCCGACGCTAGGCTAGCATCCTGAACCCCGTCTGAAGCACTCGACATGCGGGCCGCGAGCCGCCATCGTGCCGGACCGCACGGTGTGCCGGCCAGCCGGTCACCGAGCGTCCTGCGATACTCGCGCGGTGACCGATCTCCCGACGCCTCCCGACCTCGACGTCCCCCTGGCGGCGATCCGCGAGGCCGCGCAGCGGATCCACGGGCGCGTCCATCGCACGCCGATCCTCTCCTCGCGCACCGCCGGACGCATCGTCCGTGACGTGCTCGGCGTCGCACTGTCTCCCGGACCGGCGGCCGACGGGCAGCCCCGCGTCTTCCTCAAGGCCGAGCACCTCCAGCTGACCGGCTCCTTCAAGCCGAGGGGCGCGATCAACAAGGCCGACCGGCTGACCGATGACGAGCGTCGCCGCGGGCTCATCGCGCTCTCGGCCGGCAACCACGCCCAGGCCGTGGCCTGGGTCGCGGCCAGCCGGGGGATCCCGGTGACGGTGGTGATGCCGGCCGGCGCGTCGCTGTCGAAGGCCGCGGCGGCACGCGCGTACGGGGCGGAGGTGGTCCTGTTCGGCGAGCACGTGGGGGACGCCTACCGCCGCCTCGAGGAGATCCGCCGGGAACGCGGCCTCGTGTACGTCCACCCGTTCGACGACCCGGCCATGATCGCGGGGCAGGGGACGATCGGCCTGGAGATCCTCGAGGACCTTCCCGGCGTGGATGTGATCGTCGTCGGGGTGGGGGGCGGCGGGCTGGCCACCGGCATCGCCGCGGCGGCGAAACAGCTGCGCCCGGGCGTGCGCGTGTACGGGGTGGAACCGGTCGGCAGCAACGCGCTGACGCTCGCGCTCGAGGCGGGGCGCGTGGTGGAGCTGGACCCGGTCAGCATCGCCGACGGCCTGGGGGCACCGTTCGCCGGGCCGTGGGTGATGGCGCTCGCACGCCGGTACCTGGACGGCATCGTGCTGGTGGAGGAGCGCGAGATCGCGGCCGGCGTCCGTTTCGCCCTCGAACGGATGAAACAGCTCCTGGAGCCGGCCGGTGCGGCCGCCCTGGGCGCCGTCATCAGCGGCCGGATTCCGGTGCGCGACGGTGAGACGGTATGCGCCGTGGGTTCCGGCGGCAACGTGGACCTCGACCGGTTGCCGGGCATCCTGGCCCTTGCGGGTGACGTCCGATGGAGCTGAGGCGACGACGGCTGGTCCTGGCCGGGTACGGCGCGGTCGGCCGTGCGCTCACGGCGCTGCTCGCCCAGGCCCACGACGAGCTCGCGCAGCGGTACGGGCTGGCGTTCGACGTGACCGCCGTGGCCACCCGCCGCTCCGGGCTCCTGGTCACGCCGGACGGCGTCGGGCCCGACATGCTCGCGGCCATCCCGCAGGGCAGGGACACGAGCCGGACACCCGGCCTCGCGCAGACGACGGTATCGCCCGACCTCGCGCAGGCTGCGGCACCGCCCGACCTCGCGCAGGCTGCGGCACCGCCCGGCCCGACTCGGGCAGCGGCATCGCACGGCGGGACCTGGCCCGACCTGCGCTCGTTCCTGGCCGACCCGGCGGCCCCGTACGACGTGCTGGTCGAGATCACCACGCAGTCACCTGCCGACGGCGAGCCAGCGGCCACCCACCTGCGCGCGGCGCTCGGCTCGGGCCACGACGTGGTCACCGCCAACAAGGGTCCCATCGCCTGGCACGAGGCCGACCTCCGCCGCATCGCCGCCACGACAGGCGCCCGACTCCGTTATGAGGCGGCGCTGATGGACTGCCTCCCCGCGCACCCGATCCGCGAGTCGATCGTACCGGTGGGACGGGTGGTCGCGTTCGCCGGGATCGTCAACGCCACCACCAACGGCATCCTGTCGGCCATGGCCGTGGGGCGGGGGGCGGCCGAGGCGCTCGCGGAGGCGCAGCGTTCGGGGCAGGCGGAGGCCGATCCGCGGAATGACATCGAGGGGCACGACGCCGCGCTCAAGTCGACGGTCCTGGCCAACCTGCTGCTCGATCCGCCCGAGCTGCTGACGCCGGCGTCGGTGGATCGACGGGGCCTGGACACCATGCCGGAGGGCTGGCCGGCGGAGGCTGCGGCGCGGGGCGCCCGCGTCCGCCTGGTCGCGCGGGGTGAGTCCCGGGGCGAGGGCCCGACCCGCACGGTGCACGTGCGCGTCGCTCCCGAGGAACTCCCCGCGGACGACTCCCTGGCCGCGGTGGGCGGAACCGCGATGGCGCTCCGGATCGAGTCCGAGTACGGCGGGAAGCTGCAGCTCACGCTCCTCGCCGGCCCGGTGCAGTCGACCGCGTACGCCATCCTGATGGACCTCGTGGCGCTGGAGCGCGGCGCGGGCCGCTGACTCCCGTCGGGGCCGCAGGGGGCATCACGCGCGGCAGGGGTGGGATTGTGCGCCTCAGGGGGATCGCACACGGCGGGGCGGGTTGCACGCGGCAGGGCGGGGCCGCACACGGCCAGTCGCCCGCTCAGTCGACCCCCAGCTCCTCGAGTCGATCCTCGTCGAACCCGGCGTGGTGGGCCAGCTCGTGCACCAAGGTCACGCGGATCTGCTCGGCCAGCTCGAGGGGATCGTCGAAGTCGTCCTCCAGGGGCCGACGGAAAAGCGTGATCTTGTTCGGCACGGCGACCCAGTCGGCCGCGTACTCGGTGGGCGGCACGCCCTCGTAGAGGCCGTACAGCATCTCGCCGGGCAGGAGGCCGGCCGTCCGCCGCTGCTCCCGGCTGGGGACGTCGTCGACCACGATCGCCACCTGGTCCAGGAGGCCCCGGAGGGGCCCCGGAAGGGCGTCGATGGCGCGTTCGAGCGCGCGCTCGAAGAACG
>JAJYKX010000004.1 GCA_021788175.1 Chloroflexota bacterium | reverse complement strand
CGGAACGGCGGACGCGCGGTCCGGCACGCCTCGTGGCGCGCCGGCGCCCCCGGCGTATCGCGGAACGCCGGCGCCCGGGGGTCGCAGCTCCGCGTCCGTGAACGCCTCGCGCAGGAACGGGGACGGGGCGCCCGGATCGTAGACGAGCGTCAGTGACCGGCGTGCCCGCGTCCAGGCGACGTAGGCCAGCCGCCGTTCCTCCTCCAGCGTCCGACCGGGCTCGTCCGACTCCCCGATGCTCCGCGCGCTGGGAAACCGGCCCTCGTCCATGCCGACCACCGCGACGTGGTCGAACTCCAGGCCCTTCGTGCCGTGCACGGTGGCGAGGAGCAGCGGTGCGTCGTCCCGCCGCAGTTCCGACCGGCGTGCCCTCGCGTCCGCGATGGCCCGCGCCAGGCCGGACAGCGCGTCGAGTGCGCCCGGCGCGCCGGCCCCGGCACAGGCCGGGGCCCAGCCCAGCAGGGCCGCCGCGGCCCGGGCCTGCTCGGCACCCGCGCCCGCCCGTGCACGGGTGAGCGCGTCCAGGAGCGGCGTCACGCGCGCCGCCGGGGCGGCTCCCGGTGATGGGCCGGGGCTGCCCGCTGCCGGACCGCTGCCCGTTGGTGGGCCGGGGCTCTCCGCCGCCGGACCGCTGCCCGGTGGCGCGCCCGCTTCCGCCCCCGCCGCCGCCAGCATCTCGTCGATCGCGGGATCGTCCAGGAGAAGCCCGTCGTCATCGGATCGATACGGGATCCCTCGTTCGAGCGCCACCGCGGCATACGGCGCGAGCTCCGCGTTGGTGCGGGCCAGGATGGCCCGTGTCGCCCCGCCGGGGGCGTGCCACGTGCCGAGCAGCAGCCGGGCACGGGCGACGTCGTCGCCCGGGTCGGGGAGCAGGCAGAGCCGGCCCTCGGCCGCCGGTCGGGCCCGGATCGTCTTGGCGAAGCGTTCTGCGTTGCGCTCCACCAGCCGGACCGCCCGCGCGACCACCGGCGCGGGACAGCGGTAGTTGGTCTCCAGGTCGATCCGACGGAGGCCGGGCAGCACCGCGCGGAGGTCCAGGACCCGGCGCACGTCCGCCAGGCGCCAGGCGTAGATCGTCTGGTCGTCGTCGCCGACCAGGAAGATCCGGTTCGCCGGCGCGGCGAGCAGGAGCGCGAGCCGGAGCTGGCTGCGGTCCACGTCCTGCACCTCGTCGACCAGGAGTTGCCCGCAGCGGTCCCGCCAGCGAGCGAGCAGCCGGGCGTCCGACTCGAGCACCTCGATCGCCCGCCGCACGAGATCGTCGAAATCGAGCGCCCCGCGCTCCGCCAGGGCCGCCTCGTAGAGCAGGAACGCGCGGACGATCCGCCCCGGGGGCTGCCCGCGTGCCTCGGCCCCGGCCGCCTCCCGGGCCAGCGTCGGCGTGTGGACCGCCAGGTCCAGCTTGAGGCGCGAGAACGCATCGTCCAGCCGCCGCAGCTCGGGCGCCGCCGGCGATCCCAGCAGGTCGCGCAGGACGACTGCCCGGTCGACGAGACCGTCCACCGAGCGCCCGGCGTCGAGCAGGATCTCCCGTCCGAGGGCATGGAACGTGCGCACCCGCACCGCGTCGGCCGGCCGGTCCAGCGGCTCGAGCGCATGGCCCACGCGCTCCTCCAGTTCGTCGGCCGCGCGCCGGTTGAAGGTGACGGCGCAGATCCGGTCCGGCGGCGTGCCGTTCGCCACCAGCCAGGCGATGCGCGCCACCAGCGTGGTGGTCTTGCCGGACCCGGCGGGGGCGACACACAGGACCGGGCCCGGCGGCGCGGTGGCCGCCGCGCGCTGGTCCGGCGCGAGACGGGCGAGCCGCTCGTCGACCGCGGGATGCGTGGGCATGGCCGGGATGATCGCGCCGGGGGATCGACGCGGGATCACCGGCGACTTGCGCGGGCCGATCCGGCCGCCGGACGGGTTCGTCATGCCCGGGCTGCCGGTACGTTCGCCATGTCCGGAGGTGCAGGAAATGCGCACCGCCGTGTCAATTGGCCTATCCGAACGGATTGGATACGACTATCCTTCCGGGCAGGGGGGAAGGAGGCCGCGCCCGGGTGCCCAGGCGGCCTCGGTGGGCCGTTCATCCCCGGGCGCACATGTGGCGGGTCGGCGTCCCATCCGCCATGGGAGGTGCGCGCATGCATCGGTCCATGGGGCCGCGCCGACTTGCCCTGGTCGGCGCGCTCGTGCTGGTCGGCGGGTTGATCCCTGCCGCGCCACCGGCGGTCGCGAGTCCGGGGGCGACGTTCACGATCCTGGACACCAACGACTTCCACGGGCAGCTCCAGTCATCGGGAAGCAACCCGGGGCTCGCTCGCGTGGCCGCGGTCGTCAACGGGATCCGTGACGACGTCGGCAAGGACAACGTCCTGCTCGTCGACGCCGGCGACGAGATGCAGGGCTCCCTGCTCTCGAACCTGCAGAAGGGCGAGCCGACGATCGCCGCCTTCAACGCGATGGGCGAGCAGGTTGCCACCTTCGGCAACCACGAGTTCGACTGGGGGCAGACGGTTCTCGCCGCGCGCACCAGCCAGGCGTCCTACCCCTTCGTGACGGCGAACATCGTCAAGAACGACACGGGCAGCTGCACCACCGCCGGCTGGACCAAGCCCGACTTCGCGGCGGCCCCCTACGTCGTCGAGACCGTCGGTGGCGTCAAGGTCGCGCTCATCGGCGTCACCACGCAGGAGACGCCCACGATCACGATCGCCTCGGCCACGGCGGGCCTCTGCTTCAAGGACCCGGCGGAGTCGATCGAGCACTACTACGCCGAGATGAAGGGCAAGGCCGACATGATCGTCGTGCTGAGCCACCTCGGGTTCAACGACGGCGGGTACGGCTACGGCATCCCCGTCTACGGCGACAAGACGCTGGCGCAGAAGCTGAACGACGCCGGTGACCCGGTGGCGCTGATCGTCGGCGGGCACAGCCACACGAACATGCTGGCGCTCACGCCTCCGGGTGCCGTGACCGTGGGCGGCACGACGATCGTGCAGGCCTACTACAACGGGCGCCAGGTCGGGCGCGCGGACGTCACGTACGCCGGCGGCACCGCCACGATCTCCTGGCAGGCGCTCCCGGTCAGCACGACCGGCGCCGAGGATCCCGACGTCAAGGCCGTCATCGACGCTGCGGCGAACAACGCCGACTACCAGGCGCTCATCAACAAGCCGATCGGGTACGCGCAGGTCGACCTGCTGCGCAACTACAACGGCGACAGCATGATGGCCGACTTCGTCGACGACGCGATCTACAACGCGCTGAACACGGACGCGACGAAGTCGAACGACGTCGACATGTTCTTCAACAACCCGGGCGGCATCCGGACCGACTGGTGCGCGAAGGCCGACTCGACCGCCGCCGGCGGCTGGGCCTGGAGCAGCGACGCGGCCGACTGCACGAGCGGCACCTGGACGCACGCGCCCATGCTGCTCACCTACGGCCAGATGTTCACGATCCTGCCGTTCGGCAACGCGACCGTCGTCGGGACCATGACCGGGGCGCAGATCCTCCAGGTCCTGAACCAGAGCGCGCAGCTCACCAAGGGCGCGATCCAGGTCTCGGGGATCCGCTACAAGTTCTACGACTACCAGAAGCCCGACCCGAAATCGACGACCACGCCGCTGGCCATGCACACGTATGCGTGGGGCGCGTATGACGCCTGCGTCGTCAACCGCACGACCGGCAAGTGCGTGCCGCTCGACCTGAAGAAGTCGTACAAGGTCGGCACGAACGAATTCCTCGCCCCGGCCGGCGGCGACAACTTCCTCGGCTTCAAGTACATGAAGGACCTGACGTACTGGGGCGACATGCTCGACGCGGTCAACTCGTACGTCTCCAGGACCTACACGGCGGCCCACCCGTACAAGGGCCCCTCGGGCAACGGCAAGCTCGACGGACGCATCACGCAGGACGGCACCGCGGCGGGCGGCAGCATCGTGCCGATCACGATCCTGCACAACAACGACTCCCACGGGAACCTGCTCGCCTACGAGCAGCTGGCCACCCTGATCAAGCAGGAGCGCGCGTACAACCCGCAGCGGACGCTGCTGCTGAGTGCCGGTGACCAGATCCAGGGCGACGCGATGTCCTACTACTTCAAGACGTCGTACACGGGGAAGGCGAGCGACGGCACGCCGCTCCCCGACTCGCTCCGGACCGACCCGATCATCGCGGTCATGAACGCCCTGGGCTACAACGCGATGACCCTGGGCAACCACGAGTTCAACTTCGGGAGCAGCGTCTTCAAGGGCGTCATGGGGCAGGCGCAGTTCGCCGTCCTGGGCGCCAACGTCAAGGATTCCGGCGCCTACGGTCTCTCCGCGGCGCGCGGCGGGAGCGGCGTCAAGCCCTTCCTCACGAAGGTCGTGGGGCCCGAGAAGATCACCGTCGGCATCGTCGGGATCACGAACCATCTGGTCCCGACGTACGAACTGCCGAGCAACATCCAGGGGCTGACGTTCGGCAACCCGCTGACCGCCGCACAGAACCTGACCACCAGGCTCGCGCCGAAGGACGACGCCGTGGTCGCGCTCACGCACATCGGGTTCACGACGGACCCGAAGAGCGTCGACGTGGACACCAACGTCGACACCGTGATGGCCGCCCAGGTCTCAGGTCTCGAGGCGATCATGGGCGGCCACAGCCACACGAGCCCGGTGACGGCGTTCGGTGACTACAAGTACCTGCCCACCATCATCGCCGGACCCACGGGTCAGCCGGTCGAGGTGACGCAGGCCTACCGCAACAACCAGTATCTCGGCGAAGTCATCCTGGGCATGCGTCCGATCGTCGTCGGCACGACCGATGATGTGTCGATGGCGTACGGCGCCGGCACGATCACGAGCAAGGACGTGGTCACCGCGCTCACGGCCAAGCTGAACGCGATCAAGTCGGCGTTCGCGAACAAGCAGACCGCGTCCGCGACGGCGCAGCTTACCGCGCTCACTGCCTACGTCACGGCCCAGCGCTCGGCCGGGACGATCAAGCCGGCGGCCGCCACGCAGCTGCTCGCCGACATCTCCTCCATGAAGACGCACCCGGGCGGCGGGTACGAGACGGTGACCGAGTCCGGCCAGTACCTGGCCGTCACCAAGGACACGCCTGCCGATCCGCAGATCAAGGCGATCGTCGATCCGTACGTGGCGGCGCTTGCCTCGTACCAGGACAAGGTCGTCGGCAAGACGACGGCGCCCATCGACACGCTCGATGCCTTCACCCAGGAGACCAACGGCGCGAACCTGCAGGCCGACGCCTCCGTATTCGAGCTCGCGAAGAACGGGATCACGGACGTGGACGTCCACCTGTCCGGCGCGATGACCAACAAGAAGATCGCCGACGGGGCGACGGCGGAGAACCCGGTGACCCTCAAGGTCTCCGACATGTTCGCCGCGATGCCCTACGAGAACTCGCTGGTCGTGCTGAAGATGAACGGCCCGCAGCTCAAGGCGGTCCTGGAGCGTGCCTACCGCAACTTCTACTACTACAAGTACGTCGACGGGCACGGCGGCTACTCGTACTACACGACCTGCATGATCGACACCAACTCGGTCGGCAAGATCACCTACGACGAGAAGACCGCGGCCGGCCAGACCGTGCCGCCCAAGCCCGACGGCAGCAACGTCGTCTCGCTGACGATCAACGGCAAGGCCGTCGACTTCAAGGACGCGACGACGTACTACAACGTCTCGACCGTGAACTACCTGGCGGCCGGGGCGTGCAAC
The DNA here is from genome assembly GCA_021788175.1 of Chloroflexota bacterium. Taxonomy (GTDB): domain Bacteria; phylum Chloroflexota; class Limnocylindria; order Limnocylindrales; family CSP1-4; genus JAJYNJ01. Next base: position 30,273 of record JAJYKX010000004.1, on the reverse strand, counting down.
TTCAGCGACAGCAACGGCAAGAGCCTCTGGCCGCTGAGCCAGATCGTCCACGACACCCAGTACTACGTCCGGGATGCGGCCATCGACTACATCGCGGCGAAGGGGACGGTGTCGCCGGCGATCGAGGGGCGGCTCGTCTTCGAGAACCAGCCCAAGTAGTCCCCCGGGGGCGCAGGACGCCCTCGACACACGCGGCACGTGGCCCGGCAGCGATGCCGGGCCACGTCGTCACCGGGTGGCTGCGGCGGCGGAGACGGCAGCCACGCCAACCCCATGAGGTGCGCCCCGGATGGGCCGGACGCCGCGACCCGGACGTGGTACAAGGCGCACAGCGTCGAGTGCGAGGAGGGAGACCATGACCGGGACGCCTGCCGGCTCGACCGGCACGTCGGCCGTGAGCGAGATGACGATGTGGATCGACGGCGCCGCGGCGGTCGCCGGCTCCGGGCGCTGGATCGAGGTCGTGGATCCCGCCACGTCACTGCCGATCGCGCGGGTCCCGGAGGGCACGCCCGACGACGTCGATCGTGCCGTGCGGGCGGCCCGCCGCGCCTTTGCCGGCAGCGGGTGGTCGCGGGCGCTTCCCGCGGAGCGCGCCGCAGTGCTGCTCCGGATCGCGGACCTGATGGAGGCGCACGGCGCCGAGCTGGCCGAGCTGGAGGCACGCAACACCGGCAAGACGCTGCGCATGGCCCGGGACTTCGACCTGGCGGGCAGCATCGACAACGTGCGCTTCTTCGCGGGCGCGGCGCGCAACCTGGAGGGGAAGGCGGCCGGCGAGTACATGCCGGGGATCACCAGCGCGCTGCGCCGGGAGCCGATCGGGGTGGTCGGCTCGGTGGCGCCCTGGAACTACCCCCTGCAGATGGCGGTGTGGAAGATCCTCCCCGCCATTGCCGCCGGCAACACCATCGTGCTGAAGCCCGCGTCGCTGACGCCGCTCACGTCGCTGCGCCTGGCCCAGCTGGCCACCGAGGCGGGCCTGCCGGACGGGGTGCTCAACGTGATCACGGGTCGCGGCGAGCTGGTGGGGCCGGCGCTGGTCGCGCACCCGGAGGTCGACATGGTGTCGCTCACGGGCGACACGCGGACCGGTGTCGACATCATGCAGCACGCGGCGGCCGGGCTGAAGCGGGTCCACCTCGAGCTCGGCGGCAAGGCGCCGTTCGTCGTCTTCGCCGACGCCGACCTGGAGGCTGCGGCGAACGGCGCGGTGGCCGCGGGCTTCATCAACGTCGGCCAGGACTGCACGGCGGCCACGCGGATCTACGTGGAGCAGCCGGCCTATGCGCGGTTCCGCGACCTGCTGATGGAGCGCGTTCGCACGGTGCGGGTGGGTCCCCCGTTCGACGAGGCCACCGACCTCGGGCCGCTGATCAGCCGGGCGCAGCGCGACCGCGTGGCGGGCTTCGTCGAGCGCGCCGTGGCGGCCGGGGCCAGCGTTGCCATCGGGGGCGCCCGGCCCGATGACCAGGACCTGGCAGAGGGCGCGTACTACCTGCCGACCGTGGTCGAGGGCGCCGCGCAGGATGCCGAGATCACCCAGCGGGAGATCTTCGGGCCGGTCCTCGTGCTCCTGCCGTTCGCGGACGAGGCCGACGCAGTGGTCAAGTCGAACGACGTGGTCTACGGGCTGGCGGCCTCGGTCTGGACCTCGAACGTGCAGCGGGCGCTTCGGATGGCCCGCGACCTCCACTTCGGCACCGTGTGGGTCAACGAGCACATCCCGATCACCTCCGAGATGCCGCACGGCGGGTTCCGGCAATCCGGGACCGGCAAGGACATGAGCCAGTACAGCTTCGATGAGTACACCATCGTGAAGCACGTGGCCATGGACATCGACGGCGCGGTCCGCAAGCCCTGGCACGACATCGTGTGGCGCGGCAGGGGAGGATGACGGGTCCTGACCGGGCGCGCCCGGTCCGCCCTTCGCTCGGTCGGGCCCTACGGCCCGGCTCGCTGCGGCCCCCGGATCGCGCCCGGCCACCCGCCTCCCGCTCCGCGGCGCTGCCGCGGAGCGGGTGACCGGTCGATCATCGGCCCCGCGCGGCTCCGGAGCCAGTGACGTCCGCGCCGAGCCCGCCCTGACCCCGTCCGGGCCCTCGTCCTGACCAATGCTCGTGCAGTGAACGCGAGGCGGCCCGGCCCGCAGCGCCGAACGGGCGGCTGGCCGGCGGGCTTCGGGATTCGAATCGCGGCGCCATTCTGAGCGCAAGACTCGTCGCGTCGACCGCGACGTCAGCGCTCACGGTGCCGCCGACCACCCCGGGCCGTGCCCGGCGCTCGCCCGGCGTTCACCCGGTGAGCATCGGGCAACGCCGCCCCCGGGGGCAACGCCGCCCCGGGGGCAACGCCGCCCCGGGGTCGTGCAGCAATCCTGCAGATGTCGCGCCGGCAGGCACGCGCGCAGGCAAGCACGCGCCGCAAGGCACGCGCGCCGGCGGGCACGCGCATGGGCACGGGTGTCGCGCAGGCAAGCACGCGCACGGGAGGCACGGGCACGGGTGGCCGACCGCGGCGAGGGGAGGGGGCCCCACGGTGCCATGCCCTAGCATTAGCGCGTGACCCCCGAGCTCGAGGCGACGCTGGCGCGCCTTCCCGACCATCCCGGCGTGTACCTGTTCAAGGACGCGTCCGGGACCGTGCTGTACGTCGGGAAGGCCCAGAGCCTGCGCCATCGCGTCCGCAGCTACTGGCAGCGTCGAGGCGCGCGTGGCGGGAGCTGGGGCGTCTTCTCGGTGGACCAGGTGGTCTCCGTCGAGTGGACCCTCACCGATACCGTCAGCGAGGCGCTGCTCCTCGAGGCGAACCTGATCAAGCGCCACCAGCCCACCTACAACGCCCGCCTCAAGGATGACAAGAGCTACCCCTTCATCAAGGTGACGCTGGCCGACGACTTCCCGCGCATCGAGCGCACCCGGCGGCTGGTCCAGGACGGGAGCCGCTACTTCGGGCCATACGCCTCGGTGACGAGCGTGGACAGCGCGATGGACCTGATCCGCCGGCTGTTCCCGTTCCGTACCTGCACCATCCCGATCCGGGACGGCGAGCGGGCGCTGGCCCGGCCCTGCCTCCTGTACGACATCAAGCGCTGCCAGGGCCCCTGCATCGAGGCCGTCTCCCGGACGGCCTACCGGCACGACATCGACCAGGTGATGCTCTTCCTCGACGGGCGCCAGGAGCAGGTGACGCGCCACCTGCGCCGCGAGATGGAGTCCGCCTCGGAAGCGCTCGACTACGAGCGGGCCGCCGCGCTGCGCGATCAGCTGCGAGCGGTGGAGCGGACCACCGAGAGCCAGAAGATGGCCGCCTACGCGCGCACGCAGCAGGACGTGCTGGGGATCGCCCGCGGGGCAGGGGAGGCGGCCATCCAGCTCTTCGTGGTGCGGGGCGGGCGGATGGTGGGGCGCGACGTGTTCACCATGGTCAGCCGGTCCGAGGTTCCCGACGACGAGGTGCTGGCCGCGTTCGTCAAGCAGTACTACGCCTCGGCGGCCTCCATCCCCCCGGCCGTGCTCGTGCCGCTCCGGCCGGCGGACGCCGACGACCTGGCGGCGTTCCTGTCCGAGCGCCGGGGAAGCCGCGTGACGCTCACGGTGCCCCAGCGCGGGGAGAAGCGCGAGCTGGTCGCCCTCGCCTCCCGCAACGCGGAGGAGGCGCTGGCCCGCGAGCGCGCCCGCCGGCTTGCCGACCACGGGGCGCTGCTCGCCGCGCTCGAGGAACTGGCGGAGGCGCTCGGGCTGCCGGCGGTGCCGGTGCGGGTGGAGTGCTACGACATCAGCACGATCCAGGGCAGCGACACCGTGGGGAGCATGGTCGTCTTCGTCGACGGGAAGCCCGCCACGGACCAGTACCGCCGCTTCCGGATCCGGACGGTGGAAGGGACCGACGACTTCGCGAGCCACCGCGAGGTGCTGCGGCGCCGCTTCCGGCGGGCCGCGCTGGAGGCGGAGGAGCGCGCGGAGGACGCCGGGCTGCGCTGGCGCATGCCCGACCTGGTGCTGATCGACGGCGGCAAGGGCCAGGTCTCGGCGGCCAAGGAGGTGCTCGACGAGCTCGGGCTGCATGACCTGCCACTGGCCGGGATCGCCAAGCAGCGCGAGGAGCTCTTCCTGCCGGGGGCCCGCGATCCGATCGTGCTGCCCGGCACCTCGCCCGCCCTGCACCTGGTGCAGCGTCTCCGGGACGAGGCGCACCGCTTCGCCATCACCTACCACCGGAACCTGCGGGGAAAGCGCCAGACGCGTTCCGCCTTCGACGAGGTGCCGGGTCTCGGTCCCAGGCGCCGTCGCGCGCTGCTGCGGGCGTTCGGCTCCGTGCGACGGATCCGGGAGGCATCCGTGGAGGAGATCGCCGCCGTCCCCGGGATCGGCGCCGGGCTCGCCGACAGGGTTCACGAGACGCTGTCCGCGGGGTGAGAGCGCCGGGAGACCTGCGATGACCCTGCAGCACGGGATCATCGCCACCGAACGGGCGCCGGGCCGCATCCCGGCATGAGCAGGAGCGCAGAGGCTGCATGACGCCCATCGAGGTGCTCGCGATCGCCGCCGCCGGCGTGGCCGCCGGGACGATCAACACGATCGTCGGTTCGGGATCCCTCATCACGTTCCCGACCCTCCTCGCGTTCGGTGTGCCGCCCGTGGTGGCCAACGTGTCGAACACCCTGGGGCTGGTGCCGGGCGGCGCGAGCGGGGTGGTCGGCTACCGGCGGGAGCTCTCCGGGCAGCGGCGGCGGGCGCTGCGGCTCGGCGCGGCGGCCGTGGCGGGCGGGGTGACCGGCGCCATCCTGCTGCTGGCGTTCCCCGCGAGCACGTTCGAGCGCGTGGTGCCGTACCTCATCCTGCTGGCGTGCGCGCTCGTGGCGCTGCAGCCGCGGCTGTCGCGCGCGCTCGCGCGCCGGCGCCCGGACGGCGCGGAGCACTCCTGGGCGCTGGCGCTCTTCGTCTACCTCACCGGGATCTACGGCGGCTACTTCGGTGCCGCGCAGGGGGTCATCCTGATCTCCCTGCTGGCGATCTTCGTGCCGGACGACCTGCAGCGCCTGAACGGCCTGAAGAACCTCCTGACGCTCTTCGTCAACGGGATCGCGGCGGTCCTCTTCATCGTGCTGGCACCCGTCTCCTGGCCCGTGGTGGCGCTGGTGGCGGCGGGATCGATCGCCGGCGGCCAGATCGGGGCCGCGGTCGGAAGGCGCCTGCCGCCGCTCGTCCTGCGCATCGCGATCGTGGTGGTGGGGACGTTCGTCGCGGTCCGCATGCTGGCCGGATGAGGGCGCGGAACCACGCGTCGGGACCGCGCAGTGGCCGGAGGCGGCACGGCGCGGCGACGAGCCTGCTATAGTCCCGCCCGATGCGCCGGATCACCCCCCTCCTCATCGTCGTCGTCGGCCTGCTCGCGCTCGCGATCGACTTCTCGTTCGCGTTTGCGCCGGGCCTCACCAACCCCATCACGAACAACCCGATCGAGACGCGCCTCGGGCTCGACCTGCAGGGCGGCGTCGAGGTCGACTACCTGGTGCTGCCCGCGAACGGCAAGACCCCGGACAGCTCCGCGCTGAACACGATCGTCGGGATCATCGACCGGCGCGTCAACGCGACGGGCACCACCGAGCCGGTGATCGAGACCAAGGGCAGCAACCAGATCTCGGTCCAGCTGCCGGGCGTGAGCGACGTGCAGCAGGTGGTCAAGCTGGTCGGCTCCACCGGACAGCTGACGTTCGTGCCCCTGCCGCCGGCCACCTACGGGACCTCCACGGCCGCGGGCACCAAGCCGGTGCCGGCCGAGGGCGATCCCATCGACCCGTCCCTCAAGCCCCTCTTCGGCGGCGACCAGGTGGCGTCGGCCAACGCCTCGTTCGACCAGACCACCAACCAGCGCGCGGTCGCGTTCACCCTGAAGGACCCGGCCAAGACGATCTTCGCGCAGTGGTCCGCGAGCCACATCGGTGACTTCTTCGCGATCGTCCTCGACGGCCAGGTGGTCTCGGCGCCCTACATCAAGAGCGCCATCACCGATGGGAGCGGCCAGATCAGCGGCAGCTTCACCGCCGCCCAGATGAACGACCTGGTGACCGTGCTCCAGTACGGCGCGCTGCCGTTCCCGCTCCAGGAGATCAGCAGCCAGAACGTGCCCGCCACGCTCGGCGCCGACTTCCTGCACCGCACCCTGCTGGCCGGCGCCCTGGGCATCCTGCTGGTCTTTCTCTTCATGATCCTCTACTACCGGCTGCAGGGCAGCGTGGCCGTTCTCGCGCTCCTCTACTACACGGTGGTGGTGCTCGCGATCTTCCGGCTCATCCCCGTCACGCTCACGCTGGCCGGCATCGCGGGCTTCGTGCTGTCGGTGGGCATGGCGGTCGATGCCAACATCCTGATCTTCGAGCGGACGAGAGAGGAGCTGCGGGCCGGCAAGACACTCGGCCCCGCCATCGAGGCCGGTTTCAACCGGGCCTGGAACTCCATCTTCGACTCGAACGTCTCCAGCCTCATCACCGCGTTCATCCTGTTCTGGTTCGGCTCGTCCGTGATCCGGGGCTTCGCCCTCGTCCTGATCATCGGCGTGCTGACCTCGATGTTCACGGCCATCACCGTGAGCCGCACGGTCCTCCGCACGATCGTCCGCTGGCAGTGGACGCGGAAGGCCAGCCTGTTCGGGGTGAACGAGGAGGAGTTCGTCACCGCAGCGCCGCGCGGCGCCAGGCGGAACGAGATCCGATCCCGTGCCTGACGCCATCAACGTCCGCCGCACGCGCGTGCCGGCGGTCCCCCCATGTGCAGCGGCGTGATCGATGTTTGACCTGGTCAACAAGCGGAACTGGTTCTTCCTCCTGAGCGGCCTGATCGTCGTTCCGGGACTCTTCTTCATCCTGCTGACGCCCCTCACGAAGGGGGCGGCCGGGCTGCAGTTCTCGATCGACTACACGGGCGGCACCGAGTGGCAGATCCGCTTCGCCGGACCGCAGCCGTCGGTGTCGGCGATCCAGTCGGTGCTGCTGGCGCAGGACCTGCCCGGATCCCAGGTCCAGGAGTCCAGCGACGGCTTCATCACGATCCGCACCAAGCCGATCGGCCTGTTGCCGCCGGCTCCGGTGGCCACGCCGGTGCCGGTCGCGTCGCTCGGGGCGTCGGCGGCACCCTCCGCCCCGGCCTCGGCCGGGCCGTCGGCTTCGGCATCGGCGTCGGTGGCCCCGTCGGCGGCGCCATCCGCTGCAGCATCTCCATCGGCGAGCCCGGCGGCCAGCACGGCGGCGAGCGGCTCGGCCGCGCCGTCCGCATCGCCGACCGCCTCCGGCGCAGCCGGTGCCGGCACCGCGAGCCCGTCGCCCAGCGCCAGCCCATCGATCCCGGTGCCCACCGAGGGCAAGCTGGGAGAACTCGCGACGGCGCTCCAGGCGAAGTTCGGCCCCATCTCCGACATCCAGGAGCAGACCACCATCGGGCCCATCATCAGCTCCGAGCTGACCCAGCAGGCGATCCTGCTGGTCATCCTGGGGTCGCTGGGCATCCTGATCTGGGTTTCGACGCGGTTCAGCGACGTCAAGTTCGGGGTCTCCGCGATCGTCGCCCTGCTGCACGACGTGGTCGTGGTGGTGGGGACGTTCGCGATCCTCGGCACCCTCTTCGGGGTGCAGATCGACTCGCTCTTCGTGACCGCCATGCTGACCGTGATCGGCTTCAGCGTGCATGACACGATCGTGGTGTTCGACCGGATCCGGGAGAACCGGGCGCGCCACGCCGGCGAGCCGTTCGACGCCATCGTGAACCACAGCATCCTGCAGACGCTGGGCCGGTCGATCAACACGTCGATGACGGTGATCATGACCCTGCTCGCCCTGCTGCTGCTGGGCGCGTCGAGCATCCGGGAGTTCGTCCTGGCGCTGCTCATCGGGATCCTCTCCGGGACGTACTCCTCCATCTTCAACGCCAGCATGATCCTGGTCGTGTGGCACAACTGGGAGGATCGCCGCCGGCAGGAGGCGCTGGCACAGGCTCGCGCGGCCCGATAAGGGCAGGTGAACCCGGTCGTGGCAGACTCGGGGGCGATGCTGTCCCCGACACGGCGGTGGGCCCCCGTCCCGGCCCCTCCCGTCTCGCCCGAGCTGAGCGACGCGGCCGAGCGCCACGGCGTGCCGCCGCGGGTCCTGCGCCTGCTCGCCGCCCGCGGGTGCGAGCGGCCCGAGGACCTGGAGGCGTTCGTCGCCGAGCCGCTCTCCGTGCTGCACGATCCTGCGCTCCTGCCGGATGCCGCGGTGGTCGCCGAGCGGCTGGCCCGTGCGCGGGCGCACGGCGAGCGGGTCCTGGTCTACGGGGACTTCGACGCGGACGGGCTGACCGCGCTCTCGGTGATGGTGCTCGCCCTGCGACACCGCGGGCTGGAGGTGGAGCCGTACGTCCCGAGCCGGTTCACGGACGGGCACGGGCTGTCGGAAGGAGCCGTGGACCGCGCCGCGGCCGCCGGCTGCTCCGTCATCGTGACCGTGGACTGTGGATCGAGCAGCGCGGACGAGATCGCGCTGGCGGCCCGGCGGGGAATCGACGTGCTGGTGACGGACCACCACCACGTGCCGGAGCGCTGGCCCGGCTCGGCGGCCGTCGTCAACCCGCAGCGGGCGGACAACCGGTACCCGGACACGCGGCTGACCGGTGCGGGCGTGGCGTTCAAGGTCGCCCAGTTGCTGCTCGGTGGCCGGGACGGCGGTGACTCCGGGTGGACGGGTCTCGCCGACCTCGCCGCCATCGGCACCATCTCGGACGTGGCGCCGCTGCTGGGCGAGAACCGCGCCATCGTCCGCCTGGGGCTGGACCTGCTGCGCGAGCGACCGCGCCCCGGCCTCGCGGCACTCCTGGAGGTCGCCGGCGTCGCACCGGCCCGGGTGGACGCGGATGTCGTCGCCTACACCATCGCCCCCCGGCTCAACGCGGCGGGGCGGATCGGCGAGGTGACCCTGGCGTCCCGGCTGCTCATGTCCTCGGACCGCGAGGAGGCGGCCGGGCTGGCCGCGCAGCTCGAGGAGGCGAACCGGACGCGCCGGGACCTCACGGCGTCGGCCCTGGCCGAGGCCCGGGCGGTCGTCGGGGACCCGGGCGACGCCCCGGCGCTCGTCATCGCGGGCCCGTGGCCGGCCGGCCTGATCGGCCTGGTGGCCGGGCGGCTGGCAGAGGAGCACCGCCGCCCAGCGGTGGTCTTCTCGACCCAGCTGGAGCCGTGGCGGGGCTCCGGCCGATCCCCGACGGGCGCCCTCGACCTGGCCCGCGCGTTCGCCGCCTGCGGGCGTCACTTCGTGCGCTACGGCGGCCACCCGGAGGCCGCCGGCGGTGACCTGCTCCCGGGCAGCCTGGAACCGTTCCGCGAGGAGTTCCTCGCCCTCGCCGCGGCCGGCCCCCTGGAGCGCAGGGAGCCGGACCTGCGGGTGGACCTCAGCGTCCCCGTCGCCGAGGTCGGCTACGATCTGCACCGTGACCTCGCACGACTGGAACCCTTCGGGCCCGGGAACCCACCGCCCCAGGTGGCCGTCCTCGGGGCGACCGTGACCCGAATCCGCCCCGTGTCCAACGGGCACGTCCAGCTGACCGTCTCCAAGGGCCGCGAGGTGCTCGATGTGATCGCGTTCGGACGGGCGGACCTGGGCGCGCAGGTCGCGCCGGGGGATCGGCTGGACCTGGTGGCGCGCATCGGCAGCCGGCACTTCGGCGGGTACGAGTCGCTCCAGCTCGAGCTCCTGGACGCGGCCTCCGCCGGGCACGGCCTGCCCTCCGCGGCCGGGACCCCCGGTCGGTGAGCGAGCGGCGCTCCCCAGGGGGGGATGACGGATCCCGTGTTGCCTGGCGGGGCCCGGTCCCGGGGGCAGCCTCCATCCTCTCGCTGATCGGGCTCATCGTCGTGGCCCTCGCGAGCTACGCGCTGCTCGGGGGATCGGTGCCCAGCCCCGTATCGATCAACCGGACGCTGCCGGGCGACGTCGCGGGCCGCACGCCAAACCCGATCGTCGTCTACACGCCGGTGGCCGTGCAGCCGCCGCACGTGCTCGGGACGATCCTCTTCGTCAAGGCCGGCAACATCTGGTCGGTGACGGGCGACGACCAGCTCACCCAGTTCACCTCCAGCGGCACCGACCAGAGCCCCACCTGGTCGCCCGACGGACGCACCATCTACTTCATCCACGTTGTCTCGCAGAAGACGCAGGTACCGTGCCAGTACATCGCCGCCGGCGGGTGCGTCCCGGGATCGCGCGTGAACTACACGCTGGAGTACCCGGTGCTCTCGCGCATGGCGGCTCGGGCCGGCGCTCCCGCCACCGCCATCCAGAGCGGTCTCTACTCGCTCCCCGCCGGGGGCCAGTACTTCTACGGGATCTGGCAGCCGGACCTCAGCCCTGACGGGAAGACCTTTGCGATCGTCAGCGATTCCTCCAACCCGTTCACCGACAGCGTGGCGCTCTCGCTCCTGCCGGTCGGCGGCGGGCAGGTGGTCCGGCTGCCGCTCGGCCAGGCGTACTACTACGGCTTCGGCCTGGGGCACAACGATCCGCAGTGGAGCCCGGACGGCAGCACGATCGCCTACACGTACAACGACAAGCAGGGCGCGTACGGGGCGCCGCGGATCGCCCTGTACGACGTGCAGACCAAGACTGCGTCGTTCCTCACCCCGAACAACTACGCGCAGCCGTCGTGGTCGCCGGACGGCCAGTACATCGCCGCGGTGCGGACGAGTCCGCGCGGGCGGGACGTGGTGATCCTGGACGCCCATACCGGGAAGCTGCTCGTGCAGCTCACGCACGATGCTCGCAGCTTCGCGCCGACGTGGTCGCCGGCCGGCAACCAGATCGCCTTCCTGCGTGCCCAGGGCAGCACCATCGACCTGGAGCTCATCACGCTCGGTGGCACGGCTCCGCGGTTCACCGTGGCCAGGACGGAGCCGCTGACGTCCCAGAGCCAGCTCGACGGCACGTCACGCCCGGTCTGGTACATCCCGCCGAGCGAGATCCCCACGCCACCGCCGGCCACGCCCGCTCCATCGGTCGCGGCGTCGGGCGCGGTGGCGCCCGGACCGTCGACGGGGCCGTGATGCCAGGGGAGGGAGTCGGAATGCCGGGAGCGGAGACCTTCCTCGGGCGGCTCGCCGCGCGCACGGCGCGGGTGGGGACCGTCCTCTGCGTGGGGATCGACCCGGACCCGCGCTCGCTGCCGGCCGGGTTCGCGCCCGATCTCACCGGCGTGGAGGCGTTCGTCCGGCTGCTCCTGGCGGCGGCAGTGCCGCACGCGGCGGCCGTGAAGCCGAACCTCGCCTTCTTCGAGGCGTTCGGCGGCGAGGGGATGGCGGTCCTCGAGCGACTGCGGGCGCTGATCCCCCCGGACGTCCCCGTCCTCGCGGACGCCAAGCGCGGGGACATCGGCTCCACCGCGGCGCGCCAGGCTGTCGCCCTGTTCGATCGCCTCGGCGCCGACGCGGTCACGGTCAGCCCGTACCTGGGACGCGAGGCCATCGCCCCGCTCCTGGAGCGCCCCGACCGCTTCGCCTACGTCCTCTGCCGCACCTCCAACCCGGGTGCGGGAGAGCTGCAGGACCTGCAGGTCGCGCCGGACCCCGACGAGGGGTGGCCGGCCGAGCCGCTGCACGTGCGGGTGGCCCGCCGGGCCACGCTGTGGAACGGGCAGCACGGCACGGTGGGGCTGGTGGTGGGCGCCACGGCACCGCGCGAGCTGGAGGCGCTCCGGAGCGTGGCACCCGGGCTCGCGTTCCTCGTGCCCGGCATCGGTGCGCAGGGCGGGGACCTGGACGCGGCGCTGGCCCACGGCCCCGCCGCTGCCGGAGCAGCCGGGAGCCGTCCCGGCGGCGGGCTCCTGGTGAACGTCTCGCGTGGGATCGCGGGCGCCGCCAACGGGGCATCCGATCCCGCGGCCGCGCTGGAGGCAGCGGCGGCGGGCTGGGCGGGCCGATTGCCGGTGCTACAATCGCTGCCCTGACCGGGACGGTCAGCCGCAGGAGTCGCCTCGACTATGCCCGACATCGGCCCCATGGAAGTCATCCTGGTCCTGGCGATCGCCCTGCTCGTGCTCGGCCCGAGCAAGCTCCCGGAGATCGGGAAGAGCCTCGGCTCCAGCATCCGCGAGTTCCGCAAGGCGGCGACGGACGTGCAGGACTCGGTGCGGCTCGACGCCCAGCCGGCACAGCCGCCCGTCGCCCCGGTGCAGCAGCCCGTCGCCCCCGCACCGGCGCCTGCCGCGGCGGCGACACCGGTCAGCCAGGCCGCGCAGCAGCCCGTCGCGCCCGCCCCGCAGGGGCAGGAGCCGCCGCAGAGCCCCGGTCCGAGCGAGCCCCGGGTCGGGGCCTGATCGCCGGGCCCGACAGCCGCTCGAGTGGCTGACCTGGATGCCGTCCGAACGGGGGACCTGACCCTGGCGGGCGGTGGTGCGCCCCGCGAACCCGCCGCGCCGACGCCCGCGCCCGCCTCGAACGACGAGGCCGTGATGAGCCTCGTCGATCACCTGGCAGAGCTCCGCCGGCGGCTCTTCATCTCGGCCCTGGCGGTGGTCGTGGGGTCGGTCGTCGGGATGTTCTTCGCCCCGCGGGCGATCCAGATCCTCAAGGCGCCCATCCCGGGCGCGCTCCGTTTCACCGACCTCGGCGGCGCCTTCTTCATCCAGATCAAGGTCGCCATCGTGATCGGCGTGGTGCTGGCGATGCCCGTGATCCTCCTCCAGCTGTGGCGGTTCGTGGCCCCGGGCCTGACCGCGGAGGAGCGCCGGCTGGCCCGCCCCTGGGTCCCGCTCGCGCTCCTCTTCTTCGCCCTCGGGGTGGCCGTCGCGTACGTGGTCCTGCCGTTCGCCTCGGCCTTCCTGCTCGGGTTCGCGGTGCCGGGCGTCCTGGAGCCGCTGATCACCGCGGAGGCGTACTTCGGCTTCGTCAGCCTCCTCTTCCTGGCGTTCGGCCTGGTCATGGAGTTCCCCATCGTGCTGGTGCTCCTGAGCAAGGTGGGGATCGTCACGTCGGAGCGGCTGCGCAAGAACCGGCGCATGGTGATCCTGGGGATCGCCGTCTTCGCCGTGGTGGTGACGCCCGGCGGAGATCCCATCAGCCCGAGCGTGCTGGGCGTCGTGATGTACGCGCTCTTCGAGTTCAGCATCCGGCTCGTGCGCTGGACCGGGCGGTGACGCCCGGCGGATCCCTCCCCGCGACCGAGTCGCAGCACGTCGCGGTGATCACCGGTCTCTCGGGGGCCGGCAAGACCACCACCAGCAAGCTGTTCGAGGACCTCGGGTACACGGTGGTGGACAACCTGCCCGCGGAGTTCCTCCCCGGGCTGGCCGACCTGGTGGCCCGCGAGCCGGCACGGTTCGAACGGGTGGCCATCGTGCTCGACGTCCGCGCCGGCGATGCGCCCGCGGCGTTCGCCGAGATGATGGATGCCCTCCAGGCACGCGGCCTGCGACCCCAGGTCTTCTTCCTGGAGGCCCGCGACGACGTCCTGGTGCGGCGCTTCAGCGAGACGCGCCATCGTCATCCGCTCGGCGGCCACCGTGGGATCGCCGCGTCGATCGCGCAGGAACGCCAGGCGCTGGAGCCGCTCCGCGAGTGCGCCGACACGATCATCGACACGTCGGACCTGTCGGCCCGGGAGCTCCGGGAGCGGATCTTCGGCGCGCTCGAGCCGTCCACCGAGCCCGAGCAGATGACCCTGCAGCTGGTGAGCTTCGGGTACAAGTACGGGCTGCCGATCGAGGCGGACATCGTGTTCGACGTGCGCTTCATGGAGAACCCCTACTACGACCCGGAGTTGCGGCCGCTCTCGGGGCTCACCGAGCCGGTGCGCGCCCGCGTGCTCGGCCAGCCCGCCGCGCAGCGGTTCCTGGAGTTCGCGGACCAGTTCTTCGCGTTCGCCATCCCCGCCTACGTGTCCGAGGGAAAGACCCGTCTGACCGTCGCCATCGGCTGCACCGGGGGGTACCATCGATCCATCGTGATCGCCGAGGAGCTCAAGCGGCGATGGGCGGATCGCGGGTACGGCGAGGCGAGCGTCTGGCACCGGGAGCTCGAGCGAGGGTGAGGGGCCCGTGAGCGAGCCGCAGCGTGCGGGCCGGCGCGGCGCCCGGCCCGGGGGGCCGTCGCTGCGGGGGGGTCACCTCCGCTACTGGCTCATGCCGGGGATCGGGGTCAAGCGCTGGCTGGCGCTCGTGCTGGTCGGCGAGCTGGCGCTGGCGCTGGCCGGCGCCTTCCTCCTCAAGCAGGTCTACCGCGAGATCATCGTCACCGGGCCGCTGCAGGGCGTGGTCTACGTCCTCACCCTGCAGTTCCTCCCGTACGGCGCGCGCGCCATCCCGTTCCTGGTCGCCGGGATCCTGGCGTTCCTGGTGGGCGTCGTCCAGTTGATGCGGACGCTGCTGCTGCCGTTCGGGGTGCCCTCCGGGCCGCTGGTGGAGGTGATCTACCAGAAGCGGTACCTGGCGCGCGGCCCGCGGGTGGTCGCCATCGGCGGCGGCACCGGCCTCTCCACCCTGCTGCGCGGGCTCAAGGAGCACACCAGCAACATCACCGCGGTGGTCACCGTCGCGGACGACGGGGGATCCTCCGGCAAGCTTCGGACCGAGCTCGGGATCGCGCCGATGGGCGACATCCGGAACTGCATCGCCGCCCTGGCTGACACCGAGCCGCTGATGACCCGGCTGCTGCAGTACCGGTTCCCGGAGGACACGGACGCGACGCAGGGGCTGGGCGGCCACGCGTTCGGCAACCTGCTCATCGCGGCCATGAGCGCGATCGAGGACGACTTCGAGGAGGGCGTGCGGCAGTCGAACCGGGTCCTGGCGGTGCGCGGGCAGGTGGTTCCGGCGGCCCCCGTCCCGCTGACGCTCCACGCGCGCACGCATGACGGCCGGGAGGTGGACGGCCAGTCGGTCATCGCGCGGTTGCCGGGCATCGAGCGGGTCTGGGTGACGCCGGCCGACGTACGCGCGACGACCGAGGTGCTCGACGCGATCGCGGAGGCCGACTTCATCGTGCTCGGCCCCGGGAGCCTCTACACGAGCCTGCTGCCGAGCCTCCTCATCCCCGAGGTCCGCGACGCGGTGGCGGCCTCACGGGCGGTGCGCTGCTACGTGGCCAACGTGGCGACGCAGGTGGGCGAGACGGAGGGATACGGGCTGGCGGCCCACCTCGCCGCCATCACGCGGCATGCCGGTCCCGGCCTGGTGGACGTGGTGCTGGCGAACGACAACTTCGGCGCGAAGCGGCCGGAGGGAAACCGCAGCGAGCCGGTCGCGCTCGACTGGACGCCCGTGCGCGAGGGCCCGGAACTGGTCGTCCGGAACGTGGTCGACGCGGACAACGCCCACCGCCATGACTCGGCGCTGCTGGCGGCCGCCCTGATGGCCATGTTCCAGGAGCGCAGCCGGTCGCGTCCCGTGTTGCGGGTCGCCAGCTCCGCATGACGGACGGCGGGTCGATCGCGGCGGGCCGACGGCGCGGCGTCCCGCGGCGGCCCCCGCGGGACCTGCCGGCGCGAGCGCCGTCCCCACGGCCGCGACCCCGCGCGGCAAACCCCGACCGCGAGCTGGTCGCCGCGATCCGTGCCGAGCTGGCCGCGATCGAGCCGACGCGGGCGTGCTGCCGGGCCGCCGAGCGCGCCGGGCTCGGAAGCGCCGCGACGGGCGAGGCGCATTCGCCCGCCATCGCCCGGCTGGCCGTGCGGCTGGGCCCCGGCGCGTCCCGGGCGTCGTTCGACTGGACCACCGCGGCGGACCACTGCCGGATCGCATGGCTCCGGGGCCTCTTCCTGGCTCACGGGTCGCTCAGCCTCGGGTTCTCGAGGACGCACCTGGAGTTCGTGGTGGATCCCGGCGACGCGGAGGAACTCGCCGGACGGCTTGCCTCGATCGGCCTTCCCGCGGCAATCCGCCTCCGGCGCGGTCGCGGCGTGGTCACCTGGAAGAGCAGCGAGCGGGTCTCCGCCTTCCTTCGCGCCACGGGCGCCGGTCCGTCGCTGCTGGAGCTCGAGGCGCGAGGCGTCGCGCGCGCGCTCCGCGGCGAACTGAACCGGCTGCTGAACGCGGAGGCGGCCAACCTGGAGCGGGCGGTGGGCGCCTCCGCGCGGCAGCTCGAGGCGATCGAGCGGCTCGAGGCGGGCGGGTGGCTGGCCCGGGAGCGCGGCCCCGTGCAGGCAGTGGCCCGGGCCCGGCTGCACAGTCCCGACGCGACGCTGGGGGAGCTGGCGGCGCAGCTCGCGATGACCCGGTCGTCCGTGCAGCGGGCACTCGAGCGGATCGAGCGGCTGGCGCACGCCGGCGACACTGCCGGGCCGCTCGCGGCCGATCCGCCATTCGGCCCGGTACGGGAAACGGCGGTCCCCGGATAATCGCGCCATGCGACCGATCATCATTGCCGCCAACTGGAAGATGAACACCACCCCGTCCGACGCCGGGCCCCTTGCTGCGGCCATCGCGGCGGCCACCGACGCGCCGGACGTCGTCCGGGTGATCTGCCCGCCATACGTCTGCCTGGCGCCCGTGCGCGAGGCGCTCGCGGGGACCGGCGTGGCCGTCGGCGCCCAGAACGTCCACGTGATGGCCGCCGGCGCCTTCACTGGCGAGATCGGCGCGGCGATGCTGGCCGGGCTTGCGGACTGGTGCATCGTGGGCCACTCGGAGCGCCGGCGCGACCAGCACGAGACCGACGAGCTGGTCGGCCGGAAGCTGGCGCGCTGCCTGGAGTCCGGGCTGCGGCCCATCTGGTGCGTGGGGGAGCAGCTCGACGAGCGCGAGGCCGGCCGCGCGGAGGCGGTCGTCCGGGAGCAGGTGCGGGAGGCGCTCACGGCCGGGGGCCTGGCGGACGGAGCATGGAGTTCCTCGATCGTCATCGCCTACGAGCCCGTCTGGGCCATCGGGACGGGCCGCACGGCGCGCGGGAGCGATGCCGCGGCGATGGCCGGGGCGATCCGGGCGGCGCTCGAAGAGAACGGCTGGAGCCACGCGCAGGCGGAGACCGTGCCGATCCTCTACGGGGGCAGCGTCACCTCGGCCAGCATCGGCGAGTTCCTGGCGGAGCCGGCCATCGACGGGGCCCTGGTGGGCGGAGCGAGCCTCAAGCCGGACGAGATGGCGGGGATCGTCGCCCGCGCCGCGACCACGGCCGCCGCGCGTCGGGCGGCGGCCGGGTAGAAGCGCGGAGGACGGGCGCGGGCGCGGCGGCCCCGCGCCGTCAGCGGGAAGGCTTGGCCAGCCCCTGGGCGGCCACCGCGGCCATGGCCGCGGCCACCTGCTCGGCGTCGCCCAGGTAGAAGTGCCGCACCGGGCGCAGGTCGGCGTCCAGGTCGTAGACGAGCGGCACGCCGGTCGGGATGTTGAGGCCGACGATCTCGTCGTTCGTCATGTCGTCGAGATACTTCACCAGCGCCCGCAGGCTGTTCCCGTGCGCGGCGATCAGCACGCGCCTGCCCGCGCGGATGACCGGGGCGATCTCCGCGTGCCAGTAGGGGAGGAACCGCGCGACGGTCTGCTCGAGCGCCTCGCTGCGTGGCAGGTCCGCCGGATCCACGTCGGCGTAGCGGGGATCGTGGCCGGGGAAGCGGGGATCGTCCACCTCGAGGGGGGGCGGCGGCACATCGTAGCTCCGCCGCCAGAGCCGCACCTGTTCCTCGCCGAACTGCTCGGCCGTCTGTGCCTTGTTGAGACCCTGCAGCGCGCCGTAGTGGCGCTCGTTGAGCCGCCACGACTTGACGACCGGGATCCACATCAGGTCGAGCTCGTCCAGCGCGATCCAGAGCGTCCGGATCGCCCGCTTCAGGACCGAGGTGAAGGCGATGTCGAAGACGTGGCCTCCCTCGCGCAGGAGGCGGCCGGCGTCGTGCGCCTCCTCGACGCCCTTCTCGGAAAGGTCGACGTCCGTCCAGCCGGTGTAGAGGTTCTCCCGGTTCCACGTGCTCTCGCCGTGCCGCAGGAGCACGACGCGATACGAGGCGCCGTCGGCAAGCGCGGGATCCCGGTTCGTGGCCGGGGAGTCATGCTGTTCCATGCGGCGCATTATCGCCGCGGTCCGCTGGAGGCGTCCCGGGCCGAACGGGAACGCACGCGCCGGCCGTGCGGGCCGCCGGCTGTGCTATCCTTCGGCACCGCGCGACCCGTTCGAACCTGGAGGTCCACGTTCCCTTGAACCCTGTCCTGGCCTTTGCCGAGATCATCGTCAGCATCGGCCTGATGGCGTCGATCCTGCTCCAGGCGCGCGGCGCCGGGCTGTCCTCCGCCTTCGGTGGCGACTCGGCCGTCTACCGCAGCCGGCGCGGGATCGAGATGCGCCTGTTCCAGTTCACGATCGTGCTCGCCGTGCTGTTCGTGATCTTCTCGCTCATCGTGTACCGCCTGGTCGGATAGCTCGCCCGCGCCACCGGTCCATGGAGGGACCATGACCCGCCGCGACCGGACCGTCGCCCTCGCGGCGATGGCACTGCTGGTCGTGATCGTCGGCGCGATGGTGGCCCTGCCCCCGCCCGCCGACACGACGGCCGCACCGGCGACGCCCGTCCCCACCCCGGCCCCACGCATCTTCCGGGACGGCGTGGTGGGGAGCATCTCGACCCTGGACCCGCTCTTCGCGCGGACGCGGCCGGAGCTGGACATCGACGCGCTCGTCTTCAGCGGGCTCACGCGGCTGGGTCCCGACGGGACGGTCGTCCCGGACCTCGCCTCGAGCTGGAGCGCCAGCTCCGACGGGCGGACGTGGACGTTCCGGCTGCGACCCGGCGCGACCTGGCAGGACGGGATCCCGGTCACCGCCCAGGATGTCGTCTTCACCGTCCAGGCCACCCAGGCGGCGGACTACCGGGGCCCGCTCGCGGGCGCCTGGCAGGGGGTGACCGCGCAGGCGGTCGATCGTCTGGACGTCCGCTTCACGCTGGCGACGCCGGTGGCGGACTTCCCCCTCGCGGCCCGCAGCCCCATCCTGCCGGCGCACCTGCTGGCCGACGTGCCCGGCGCGAACCTGGGGGGGACGTCGTTCGAGCTCGCGCCGGTCGGGGCCGGACCGTACCGCCTGGTCCGGCTCGACGCGACGGGCGCGGTCCTCGAGCGGATGAGCGATGCCGCGCCGTCACCCGCAGCCCCGAGCGTGGGTCCCGACCCCCTCCTGTGGCAGCTGCCCGACGACATCCAGCAGATCGACGTCCGCGTCTATCCGGATGACGCCGCGCTCGCCGCGGCGTTCCAGGCGGGACAGGTGGACGCGGCCGGCGGCCTGTCGCCGGACCTGGCGAACCAGCTCTCGGCACTCCCGGGAGCCCGGCTGGTGCGGTACCCGCGCACGGTCCTGACGGCCGTGATGCTCAACCTGCGCTTCGGCCACAACGTCTTCCAGAACGTTCACGTCCGTCGGGCGCTGCTGCTGGCGATCGACCGGAACGCGATCGTGCGCCAGCAGATGGGTGGGCTCGGGGTCCGGGCGGACACCCTCGTGCCGCCCTCGTCGTGGGCCTTCAACGCGCAGGCTGCCGGCAGCGTCGCGTACGACCGGGCCGCAGCCGCGAAGGAGCTGGTGGCCGCAGGATGGCGCCGCTCCGGGTCGGGCTGGGTGCGGCCCGGCGTGAAGGCCCCGGTGACGCTCGAGCTCCTCACGGTGGACGCGACCACCAACCCGCTCGACTACGCCGTGGCGGTCCAGGTGGCCGCCGACTGGAAGGCGATCGGGATCCCGGTGCGCTTCACCGTCCTGGGCGCCGACCAGGCGGTCAACGACAAGCTCGTCCCCGGGAACTACGACGCCGCGGTCGTGGACCTCAACGTGGGCCTGGACGCCGACCTGTACCCGCTCCTGGCCTCGGCGCAGGCACCGGTCGGTGGGTCCAACCTGAGCGGGTTCCAGTCGGTCACGCTCGACCGGCTCCTCGAGGCGGCGCGGGCGTACGCGCCCCAGTCGACGCGCGCCCGGCGGATGGCCGCCGTGGAGGCCGACCTGGCGAAGGAGCTTCCCATCCTGCCGCTCGCGTACGCGGACTATGCCTACGTGGTCCGCAACACCGTCCAGGGACCGACGCCCAGGCTGATCTCGGACCCCGGGGACCGGTACTGGGATGTGCTAACATGGCGCCTCGCTACGGCGGCCGGCCAGTGAGGCCGGATTCGGAGCGGGCCGAGGTGGCGGAATAGGTAGACGCGCTAGCTTCAGGAGCTAGTGCCCGCAAGGGCGTATGGGTTCGACTCCCTTCCTCGGTACCATTCTGCTGGACGGCCCGCGCGGAGCACCTGCCCAGGTGGCGGAATTGGTATACGCGTACGTTTGAGGGGCGTATGACGCAAGTCATCCGGGTTCAAGTCCCGGCCTGGGCACCATCCCCTCGTCACTGATCGACACGGCGCCCTCCGGCGCCGTGTCGTGCTTCGTGGGCGGTTAGCTCAGCCGGTCAGAGCGCCTCGCTTACACCGAGGATGTCAGGGGTTCGAATCCCTTACCGCCCACCAGGTGCCCGGTCGACGAGGGGCCACGTCGCCGGCGCAGGCGCGGGCGCGGCGCGGTCCGCGCCCGGTGACCGTGCATGAGTCGATCGGCTGTTCGCCGGGGGGATGCGGTGCGACGCACGATGGCCGTGGCCATGGCAACGCTCCTGGCGACCTCGCTGCTGGCGGCCTGCGGAGCGACGACGAGCGGGACGCCAGCAGCCGTCGGGACGGGGCCGGCGAGCCCGGCGGGAACGGCGCTGCCGGCGAGCCCCTCGCCCGCAGGCGCGGCCCCCGCGATGCCTTCGGCCGCGGGCGGCGTGGCGCCCTCCTCCGTGGCCGGTGGCGGCTCGAGCGCCCGGCCCGGCGGTGCCGCGTCACCGGCGGCGGCGATCCCGTCCTTCTCCCACGTCTACCTGATCGTCATGGAGAACCGCGGCCTCGCCGCGATCGCCGGCAATCCCGAGGCGCCCTACCTCAACGGGCTCATGGCCCGCTACGGGCTGGCCACGCAGTACCGGGGCGTGGCGCACCCGTCCGAGCCGAACTACCTGGCCCTGTTCAGCGGATCGACGCAGGGCGTGACCGACGATGGAGTCCACGAGATCTCCGCGCCGACCATCGCCGACCAGCTGGAGGCCGCCGGCCGGACGTGGCGCGTCTTCGCTGAGAACGTGCCGCTGCCCTGCTTCCAGGGCGCGGTCGCGACGGGTGGACCCGACGGCCAGGGCACGTACGCGCGCAAGCACGAGCCGGCGATCAGCTTCCGGGGGATCGCAGACGACCCGGCCAGGTGCGCGCGGATCACGGACTTCAGCCACTTCGATCCGGCGGCGGCCGACTTCGAGCTGATCATCCCGAACATGTGCAACGACATGCACGACTGCAGCACCGCGGCCGGCGACCGCTTCCTGGCCTCGTTCGTGCCGCGCATCCTGGGGAGCGCGGCATGGCGCCAGGGCGGGGTCCTCTTCATCACCTGGGACGAAGGGAGCGGCAGCGAGCCGGTGGCCACCCTGGTGATCTCCCCGGATGTGCCCGCCGGCTTCCGTTCCGCCGTGCCCCACGACCACTACTCGCTGTTGCGGACGATCGAGGATGCCTGGGGCCTGCCCTGCCTCGCGAACGCCTGCCGGGTCGCCGACATGCGGGAGTTCTTCCGTCGCCCCCCGGGTTCCTGAGCTCCGGTCCGACGGGGTCCGGACGCGGCCGGGCCGCGCGCTCGCTAGACTGGTCGCGCCAGGGACGGGCGCCGCTCGTCCCCGTCGATGGAGGGATCTCGCGTGGACCCCATCACGATCATCGTCATCGTCATCCTCATCGTCGTCGTCGGCGGAGGCGTGCTCCTCTACAACGGCCTGGTCCAGCAACGGGTCCGCGTCGACGAGGCGTTCGCCCAGATCGACGTGCAGCTGAAGCGCCGGCACGACCTCATCCCGAACCTCGTCAACGCCGTGAAGGGCTACATGGGATTCGAGCAGAAGGTCCTGGAGAACGTCACCAACGCGCGGGCCAACGCGGTGGCGGCCGGGGCCAAGGGGGTCGCGGCGCAGGCGGCGGCGGAGAACCAGCTCAGCCAGACGCTCCGCTCGCTCTTCGCCGTGGTGGAGAACTACCCCGACCTGAAGGCGAACCAGAACGTCCTGGCCCTGCAGGAGCAGCTCACCACGACGGAGAACCAGATCGCCTTCTCGCGCCAGAACTACAACGCCAGCGTCATGCAGTACAACACGACCATCGCCACCTTCCCCAGCGCGCTGCTGGCCGGCCCGTTCGGGTTCACCCGACGCGAGTTCTTCGAGGCCGAGCCGGAGGCGCAGCAGGTTCCCCAGGTCGACCTGACGCTGAGCTGATGGACCCGGTCTCGATCCCGTCGATCCGGCGAACGGCCGGGCTTCCGGCACGGCTGCGATGCCCGGCGAGGCTGCGGCGCCCGTCGCGGCGCGGGGCCGCAGCATGACCCCCCACACGACCTTCTACAGCGAGGAGGCCGCCAACCGGCGGTACTCGCTGCTCCTCGCCGCCATCGTCCTGGTGGTCCTGGGGGGCCTCGGGTTCGCCATCGGGTATGGCCTCACCGGGAGCACGAGCAGCGCCTACGTGGTGGTGCTGGGTGCCGTCTTCCTCTCGCTGCTGCTGACGGCGGGCTCGTACTTCGGCGGCGACTCGCTGGTCCTCGGCGCTTCGCACGCGCGGCAGGTCACCCGCGAGCAGGCGCCCCAGCTCTTCGACGTGGTCCAGGAGATGGCCGTGGCGGCGGGCGTCCCCATGCCCCGGGTCTTCATCATCGACGACAGCGCGCCCAACGCCTTCGCCACCGGCCGCGACCCCAAGCACGCCTCCATCGCCATCACCACGGGGCTGCTCCAGAAGCTGAACCGCGAGGAGCTCCAGGGCGTGATCGGGCACGAGATGTCCCACGTCCGCAACTACGACATCCGGTTCACCCTGCTGGTCGCCGTGCTGGTGGGCAGCATCGCGCTGCTCGCCGACTTCTTCCTGCGCTTCACGTTCTTCGGCGGCGGCCCGCGGCGCGGCAACGACCGGGAGGGCGGCGGGGCGATCCAGCTGATCCTCTTCGTGGTGGCGATCGTCCTGGCCATCCTCGCGCCCATCTTTGCGCGGCTCGTGCAGCTGGCGGTCAGCCGGCAGCGCGAATACCTGGCCGACGCGTCGAGCGTGGAGCTCACGCGCAATCCGGCGGGCCTCGAGCGCGCGCTGGCCAAGATCGCCTCGGACCAGGAGGTGCTCGAGGTGGCGAACCGGGCCACCCAGCACCTCTACATCGTCAACCCCATCAAGAAGTTCGAGTCGCGGGCGCAGGGGCTCTTCTCGACCCACCCACCCATCGGCGACCGCATCAACCGGCTGCGCCAGCTCACCGGCGACCCGCCGCTGGATGCCGCGGCGATGCGGCAGCTGCAGGGGCTCGACTGACCGGGTTCCACGCGGCCTCCCGGGTTGCCTTTGGGGGCCTCGACGGTCGTGCGCGGTCGACTCGACTGGACCGCGCGGGGTGTGATAGTCTGTCGGCCGCCGAGGGGGTGGCGCCTCACGGCGAACCGGGCCGAGATAGCTCAGTTGGTAGAGCACGCGACTGAAAATCGCGGTGTCGCCAGTTCGATCCTGGCTCTCGGCACCACAGAATCAGCCCGGCAGGCCGGGCGGCGCGAACGGGCGGAAGTGGCTCAGTTGGTAGAGCATCACCTTGCCAAGGTGAGGGTCGCGGGTTCGAGTCCCGTCTTCCGCTCCACTCTCTTCCCTTGCACTCGGCCCTCGACGGCCCGCTGGCCCTTCGTCTAGTGGTAGGACAGCGGACTTTGGATCCGTGAACCGAGGTTCGAATCCTCGAGGGCCAGCCAGCGACCGGCCCGGGCCGCAGGCGCGCGGGGCGACGTACCCAAGTGGTTAAGGGGGAGGTCTGCAAAACCTCTATTCAGCGGTTCGAATCCGCTCGTCGCCTCCACTTTCCCGCGTGAACCAGGCCCCCTCGGGGGCCTTTTCCATGCCTGGCGCGTCCGCGACGGGAACGGCGCTCCCAGCCTGGCCGAGTACAGTGTGCCGGGCACGTCGTCGCGAGGCTCCTCGCCCACGCCGCAGCCCCGATCAGGAGCCACTGCCCGTGGTGCCGAGGGTCTGCCGTGCGCCCACCGCCGGCGCCCCAACCCGGACGACTTCGGAGGAACAGATGACTGACGCTACGCCGGCGGGGCCCGCCGGGGCTGATCCCATCTCGTGGCGTGATATCCCCGAGAACCTGCCGGTCGTGTCCAGCGACGGAGAGTCCGTTGGCCGCGTCTCCGAGGTGCTCGGCTCCCAGGAGGAGGACGTGTTCCACGGCCTGGAAGTGCACCTGGGCAGGCTCGGGCACAGGGTGCTGGTTCCCGCTGCCCAGGTCGGCGAGATGACGACCGGCGCCGTGACCCTCGCCATCACCAGCGCCGAGGTGCACGCGCTGCCGGAGCACACCGAGGAACGGGCCTATGAACTTGGCTGGACCGGCCGGTTCCGAAAGCGGATCGGCTGGGTCAGGGAGAACGACTGGAACCGGTGACCGGGCGCGAGGTCCCGGCGGCCCGGCAGTGGAGTCCGGGATGGCTTGCAGGCATGTTGCGCGAACTGACATGGATGTTGCAGCCGCATAACAGTCTGGGGTAGGATTGCGCTGCGCCGCCTCCCCGGGCGCGCATCGCTTCCGACACTGCGAGGACCTCCGCCATGTCGTCCCCACGACAAGCCATCGCCCGTAGTCGCCCGCCCCGTACGGCAGGGCCGTCCCCGCTCGCCCGGCGGGCCCTTGCGATCTGGCCCCGTCTCGACCCCCGCGCGCTCGCCCGCTGCGCGGACAACCCCACCTCGCTCGCGGCGCACGTTGCGCGCCGCACGAACCTGCCGCTCGAGACGATCCGCGCGATTCTCGTGCCGCCCGTCGGTGAGGCTGAAGGACAGCTCTGGTTCGGCTGACGGATCGGCGAGGGCGTCGCGCCGGTAGCCGCCGGACGCCCCGACCCCTCGCGTCGCCCCGGCACCCCGTTTCGCACCACGCCGACCGGGCGCGCTCTGCTCGCCGACGGCGATGGACCGGTAGGATGCGTTTCGCCGGCACGTCCCTGCCGGATCCACCGAATGGAGGCGCGTCCCCATGTGCTTCGACCCCGGAGCATGTCCCCCCATCGAGCCGATCGCCGGCGCCGCCGTCGCCCACCGCACGTTCGAGCTGACGTCCGATGACGGAACGCCCGTCCGGGCGTTCGAGGCGCTCGCCGGCAGCGAGCCGAGCCGGGCGGCGATGCTGATCCTGCCGGATGCGCGGGGCCTCCATCGCTACTACGAGGAGCTGGCGCTGCGCTTCGCCGAGTCGGGGGTCGACGCGCTCGCGATCGACTACTTCGCGCGGACCGCGGGGACGGGAGAGCGGCCGGACGACTTCCCGTATCGGGAGCACCTGGAGCAGGCCCGCTGGGCGGGCCTCTCGGCCGACATCTCCGCCGCCGCCCGGACGCTCGACGCGGTGCGCCCGGGCCGCGCCCTCTTCGCCATGGGGTTCTGCTACGGCGGCCGGCTCGCGTTCCTGGCCGCGACCTGGCGCGCACCGCGGTTCGCCGGCGTGGTGGGCTTCTACGGCGTGCCGGTGGGCCCCCACCGTTTCGGCGATTCACCCGCACCCGCCGACGTGGTGGGGGAGATGCAGGGCGCGGTCCTGGGCCTCTTCGGCGGCGCGGACGAGAGCATTCCGGCGGCATCCATCGCGGCGTTCGAGGAGGCGCTGACCCGGGCCGGCGTCCAGCACGCGCTGCACGCCTATCCGGGGGCGCCTCACAGCTTCTTCGACCGGCGGGCCGAGCAGTACGCGGCGGAGTCGGCCGACGCCTGGACGCGTGTCCAGGCGTTCATCGCGGAGCGGACGCCGGGCGCGTAGCCGGCACGGCGCGGACGCTCGACGCGATCGCGGCGGCGCAGATGCCCACGACCACGGCGAACAGCACGACCGTGAACAGGTGGGATGCCAGCGGCTGGTCGACCGCGGTGACCGCGGCCAGGATGGCCACGCCCACCGCGGCGCGCCAGTAGGCCGCTGCGGGCAGCGGCCAGAGGGCGGGCAGCAGGAGGAAGACCAGCAGGCAGTCCTGGACGAAGAGGTTCGGGTTGACCAGCAGCACGACGCCGATCCCCGCCGCCACCATCCGCCGCCCCTGCAGCGTGGTGAAGCCGGGCCGGGTCCTCAGAGCGGCGATCAACCAGAGCAGGACGAGCCCCACCGAGAGCATGCCCCAGACCGCGTCCACCCCGACGACCGATCCCTGGCCGAGCAGGCCGACCAGGAACCCGTTGAGTCCCTCGGCCGTGGTCAGGTTGCCCTGCCACACGGACGGCGCGACGGCACCGGCGCCGTTGAAGTGGCTCACCCCGACCTGCACCAGGTAGCCCACGTAGGTGACGTAGGTGCCGATCCCGACGAACGGGAGGCTGCCGATCGCCAGGACGATCCCCGTGGCGACGGCCGACACCACGGTGGTCCAGCGGCGGTCCAGGGCCAGCGCGATCAGCGGCAGGGCGATCAGCTGGGGCTTGAGCCACCAGGTCGCCAGCGCCACGCCGGCGAGCGTCCAGGAGCCCCGGCGGGCTGCGACCAGGGCAGCCAGCCCGCCGAGGAGCATGGCCGCCGACCACTGTCCCTCGGCGAGCGAGTGGTAGGCCGGGAAGCTCAGGGCCACCAGCAGGACGGTGGCGATCCGCTCCCGCGGCGGAAGCGGCCGGGCCATCCAGGCGGCCGCCGCCACGAGCATCGCGACGCTCAGCAGGACCCAGGCGACGCGCGACGCGGCGGCGGGAAGGAGCGCCAGCGGCGCGAACGCCACCGCCGCGAACGGCGGGTTGATGAACGGCATGTAGCCGTTGGCTCCGACGGGCACCGGGATGATCGCGCGCTGGATCGCCGTGATCGCCGACGGGTCGTAGAGACCGTCGGGTCGCCCGTCCAGCACGAGCTTCCCGGCGGCGTAGAAGGCCAGGAAGTCGTGGTGCGGACCCGAGGCGATGGGTGCGGCGAGCTCGGCGACGAGCACGACGGCAAGGCCGGCTCCCGTGACGACCAGCAGGAGCGCGAGCACCCAGAACAGGGGATCGAGGCTGGCACGCCGGGTGCGCGCCGCCGCGGACGGGAGGAGGGCCATGTGTGCGGGATGGTGCCATGCCGGCGCGCACCGCGCCGGTCGGGGCCGTCAGCTCGTGGTCGTGCCGTAGCGCGTCGGCTGCGAGGTCCCCAGCGGGCGGCCGGCGCCGTCCACGGCGCGCACGGCGATGAAGGGCGGGCCTGCCGGCACCCGGACCGCGGTCTCGAAGCCGCTGCGCGGGGCGGATCCTGACAGGGACAGGTGAGCGGGATCCGGGCCGCCCAGCACATCCCAGCGGACGACCTCGGTGGCGCCGTTCCAGCTGGCGTAGACGGTGAGCGCATCGCCGGACTGCACGACCGCCATGGCCGGTTCGTCGATCGGGGCGGCGTGCCACTCGAAGCGGAAGTCGCGGTACGACTGGGTCGCGGCCGGGAAGGCTGCGTCGAACTCCAGGCGGCCGTCCGGGGCGAACTCGCTGCAGTAGGGGGTGCTGCCCCAGCCGACGAAGAGGTTGCCGTTGTCGAGCAGCTGCACGCTGCCCTGGCTCGACACCAGGTCCGGCTGGCTGCGGGTGAGGGCGCGCACGAGCTCCACGGTATGGGCGTCCTCGTCGATCCGCAGCACGAGCGCACGGGCGGGCACCGGCGGTGCCTCGTCGTCGAAGACGGTGAGGGTGCCGTCCGGCCTCCAGCGCGCGTCGTGCTGCCAGCCGAAGGCGGCCCCGGCGCCGATGCTGAAGTCGCTGCGCTTGCCCCCCAGTCGCCACCGGATCGTGCCCGATGGACGATCGATCCGGTAGATCGTGGACGTGTTGCGGGCCGACACGAGGAGGCTGTCGTCGGGAAGCACCTGGATGGAGTTCGTGTGCACGTAGTCGTACACGGTCCTGTTGTTCGTGGGCTGTCCGGCGAAGGACTCGTCGAGACCGATGTGGTCGATGACGTGCCACTCCCACAGGAGGGCACCGGTCGCGATGTCGACCTCCTGGATCGAGCAGTCCATCACCTGCCAGGGCAGGGGAGTGCCGCCGGCGAGCTGCTGGCGTGCGTCCACGGCGGCGTCCGCGAAGAACAGCGCCGTCCCCTGCGGGGTGATCTGGAGCTCGTGCAGGTCGATCGTGCGCCCGCTGCCTGCGCGGATCCGGGCGATCTCCTGGTAGCTGGTGTCCGCTATGACGCAGTCACCCGATCCGATCCCGCCGTTCGTGGTGCCCTCCCACCAGGTGAGGACCGGCTGCCCCCGGTACTCGGCGACCCGCAGGTCGGTGGCGTGGTTCGTGGCGTCCGGCCGCATCCATACCAGCTCACCGGCGTTGTCGACGATCGCCGGACCGTCCGGACCGGCGCCGTTGTTGGGCGTCAGGAAGACGTACCCGGGTGCGACCCGCCCCGCCGGGACGTCCGTCGTGACCACCGGGGGCGTGAGATCCGGGCGGGAGTGGAAGGCACGGCGGGCCGCCGTCGCACCGGCGCTCGTCCCCGGGGTCGACGCGTCCGGGAGCCCGAGCAGCCGTCGGCTCGACACCCCGGACGACCCGCCGGATTCGAGCGCACCCCGCACCAGCCCGTACGCGATCCCGCCCGCAGGCACGGCCCCGGCGACGACTCCCACCAGGCCCCCGAGGAACCGCCGCCTGGTCCAGGGGGGTGTGGAACCCGGGGTCGTCGCGCGCACGTTCACCTCCTCGACGCCCGTGCCACCGTGCGGCCCCGGACGTCGTCCACCCCCCGCGGCCGGGCATTCTGGCCTCCCGAGCTGCAACGATCCTGAAAGCAGGGCTCCGCGCCCGGTCCCCGCGGATGGCCTAGACTCGCCGCGGCGCCGAAGTGGCGGAACCGGCAGACGCGGCGGACCTAAACTCCGCCGGGCCGCGAGGCCCGTGAGGGTTCGAACCCCTCCTTCGGCACCAGTCCGGACGG
Source organism: Chloroflexota bacterium (assembly GCA_021788175.1). GTDB lineage: Bacteria > Chloroflexota > Limnocylindria > Limnocylindrales > CSP1-4 > JAJYNJ01. The sequence continues at coordinate 1,323 of JAJYKX010000004.1, read as the reverse complement.
AGATGGTTCTGCAACGCCCGGCTTCGGGCACCGGGCTATCCTCGGCGCGCTCATGCGACCGTTCATCCCGGCCGGGCTCCCGCCGGCCAGACCGTGACCCCCTTCGGCGACGACGCGCCGCGGCATCCGCGCTCGCTCGCACGCTTCGTGGCGTTCGGGCTGGCGGTGGTGCTGATCCTGGGCACCTTCACGGTCCGCCTTGCCTACCTCCAGGTCGTGCAGGGTGCGCACTACGACGCGGCGGCCCAGGCGAACATGACCTCCCTGGAGCCCATCGAGTCCACGCGCGGGATCATCGTGGACAGGACCGGCCGTCCCCTCGTGCAGAACGTGCCCACGTTCGCCATCGAGGTGATCCCGGCCGACCTCCCGTTCCCCGAGCGCAGCGGCGTCGTGAGCCGGCTGGCCCAGCTCCTCGGCATCTCGACGACGCAGATCAACGAGACCATCAACGCGAACGCGGGTGCGGTGTTCGACGGGGTCAAGATCGCGACCAACGTCGCTCCCGCCACCGCGCAGCTGATCGCCGAGGACCACCTCGAGCTGCCCGGCGTCCAGGTGCTCGTGGACTCCCGACGCGATTACACGTACGGCTCGCTGCTGTCGCAGCTGCTGGGGTACACCGGTCCCATCAGCGCGGCGGAACTCCAGGCCCTCCAGTCGCAGGGCTACCTCGCGAACGACATGGTCGGCCAGGCCGGCCTGGAGGCGCAGTACGAGCAGCAGCTGCGCGGCACGTACGGGGTCCAGGAGGTCGAGCGCGACGCGACCGGGCGCCCCATCCAGGTCCTGGCGACGCTGAAGCAGCCGCAGGCCGGTGACACGCTGCAGCTCTCCATCGATCTCCAGATGCAGGAACAGGCGCAGAAGGCGCTGGAGTGGGGCCTGCAGACGGCCGGGCTCAAGGAGGGGGTCGTCATCGTGATGAACCCCCAGACCGGCGAGGTGCTGGCCATGGTGAGCCTGCCCACCTACGACGACAACGCGTTCGAGCAGGGGATCTCCACCCAGGCCTACCAGGCGCTGCTGAACAACCCCAATCACCCGCTCCTGAACCATGCGATCGGCGAGATCTACCCGCCCGGCTCCACCTGGAAGCTGGTGACCGCGAGCGCGGTGCTGGCGGACCACAAGCTGGGACCGGACCAGACCCTGCCCACGTACGGGCACATCACCCTGGACGGCCAGACCTTCCGCGACTGGAACGGCGTCGGGTTCGGGCCGCTCACCGTGGCCGGCGCGTACGCGCAGTCCTCGGACACCTTCTTCTACCAGGCGGCGGCCCTGGCGGGGATCGACCGGCTGGCCTGGTATGCCCACCAG
>JAJYKX010000128.1 GCA_021788175.1 Chloroflexota bacterium | reverse complement strand
GGTCAACAGACCAGCATTCCGGTCTATCTTGCCGACGGAACGACACAGATCGGCGTGTTCGTTATTTCACCGTCGCGGGTCGGCCCTTAGCCCCGGCGCGCTCCAGACCCGAGCATCCGCAAGGACCTCCTTCTGGCGCGCCCGTAGCAGGGATTCCCTGCCGCACGGATCACACGCCGCGGCGGGGCTGCCGTTTCGGCGCGGGCCGGCGCTGGGCGGTCTGCGCGCGCGGCGAGGATGATCGTGCTGCTCGCTTGGTCGTCCCGGCCGCGCCGAGCCTGATCGTCGCCTGACGGATGGCCAGCGGGGCGATGTCGCAGCCGAGCACCGTGGCGCCCCGTTCGCGCGCACCGACCAGGAGCGCCCCACTGCCCACGAACGGGTCGAGCACCACGTCACTCGGGCCGATGTTGGCCATGCGGGCCAGCACGCGCCCGAGCGCGTCCGGCTTCTGCGTCGGGTAGCGTCCGGACGTGCCGGGTCCGACCGCGGGCACCGAGACGAGATCCACCCCGGTCAGGGTGCGTGAGCCGGGCAGCAGGCCGACGAGGATGAACTCCGTCTGGTGCCGCGGGCCGCCCCCCAGCCCCGGGTAGGTGCGATCCCAGGTGATCGTGCGGGTCCGGGCGAAGCCGGCCCGCTGGAGGGCACCCAGGGCGTCGTGGAGCCCCTCGCCATTGACCATCACGAAGGCGAGACCATCCGGGCGCAGCTTGCGCCGGGCGAGTGCCAGGAGGCGGCCGATCTCGGGCCAGGAGAGGCGACCGGCAAACCAGTGCTGCAGGTGCGATCCACTCCCGCCGCGGCGGTTGACGCTGGTGTAGGGCGGGTCCGTCAACAACACGCTGATGCTGCCTGCCGGGATGGCGGCCAGGGCCTGCTGGGCGCGCATCCGGTAGAGCCGGGCTCGACCGGCTGGCGGGCGACGCGACTGGGTACGGATCATGGTGCCTCCTCCTCGTTCGGGATGGCGATGGGTGACGGTGTCCGTGCGGTCGGGACCCTGTACGGATGGACCCCGCGGTCGCCGGCCCGCTGCATTCCGGTCGTCTCTGATCGTCTTCGGGCTACCACGGCATGCCTCCCCACGGGTCACCCGGATAGCCGAACCCCATCGGTCGCGCTGGGGCTGGCGATGCTGGTGGCGGTGCCACCCGACGCGTCCCCACCGTGATGGCGATCCCCCCGGCCACGACCAGCCCGACCACGACCGCGGCAACCATCGCGGCCGTCCTCCAGTCGCGGCCCTGCCGCGGGGATGCCCCCTCGCTAACCGGGTGGTCGGATGCCATGACGGACGCGGCAAGGTCTGCGGCGGTGGGATCACGGGGCGGCAAGGGTCCCGCGATACCCGCGGCGGTCGCGGTGGTATCGCCGGCCGGCACTGGTCCCGCGACAGGGGCGGCCGGTACGGGCGAGTCACGGGCCAGCAAGCCTCCCGCGATACCGGCGGCCGGTACGGGCGCGGCAAGGTCTCCGGCGGACGCGGCAAGGTGTACCGGTCCCGCGACAGCGGCGGCCGGTACGGGCGCGGCAAGGTGGTGCAACCCGTCGGGGCCGCTCACCACGACTCCGGCTTGCCGGAGCCGGTACAGGCGGTGCCGGACGGTCCGCTCCGGGATCGCCAGCCGGGTGGCAAGGGCCCGTGTCGGCATGGGTCCCGCGGCCAGCAGGCGGCAGATGGCGGTATCGGTCGGGTAGGTCAGGGTGTCAGTCATGGCTATGTGCCATACCCTCGGCCGTATCCGTAGCCAGGAGCCGGGCGAGGGTCGCGGTGCCGATGCCCAGACGACGCGCGGCCTGGCGACGGGACAGGTGCCCGGAGACGACCTCCGCCCGGACCGCCGGCCAGCGTCGCGTGAAGGTGGGCCGCGCCGTGACCGGCGGCCGGCCGATGCGCTTGCCCTGCCGGGCGGCGTGGCGCATCCCCTCCTTCACCCGGTCGGCGATCAACTCGCGTTCCATCTCGGCGACCGCCGCGAGGATGGTGAAGACCAGCCGGCCGGTGGCGCTGGTGGTATCGAGCTCGGGCTGGGTGAGGGAGGCGAAGCCCACGCCCGCATGCTCCAGATCGCGCAACGTGGCCAGCGCATGGAGGGTGGAGCGGAAGGCCCGGTCGAGCTTCCACACCATGACCAGGTCGACCTTCCGCTGGGCAGCGTCGGCCAGGAGGCGCGCCCACGCCGTGCGGTGGGCGAGATCTCCCGCCGCCGCCTGGTCCACGTATTCGATGGCCAGCCAACCCCGGGCAGCGACGTAGGCGCGCAGGGCGTCGAGCTGGAGTTCCGGGTCCTGATCGCGGTCCCGGGTCGAGACCCGGGCGTAAAGGGCAACCCGGAGCGGGGGGCCGACGGCGTCCAACGCCCCGTTCATGCGCCACCCCCGGCCCCGGGTCCGGCCACCGGGCCGACGACGTCGTCTGCGAAGACCGCCACGGCTGCGGCTACATTCGGAGGGACCGCGGACCACTGCGGACCGGGCGACGACGCAGGCTCGCCGGGCCGCGCTGGTCCGCGATGGTCCGCGATGCTAGAGCTTTGTAGGCCCGACTCGGCGACGAGCCGGACGCCGCGGTAGCGGCGCTCCCGGTCGCCGTCGCGAGGGCGGACCACCCGGAGTCCGGGAACGACCGCCCGGAGGTCGCGACCGAACGTCTGCGCCGTCGTCCTGCGCTGCCCGTTCTCCTCGGCCCACACCTTCCAGGCCCCATACAGGATGTCGATCCGCTCCTCGTAGAGGGCGCCGATCTCGCAGTGGTCGCGTACGAATGCGGCCACCGGCGACGCCAGATCCTGCAGGGCCACGATCGCCTCGTCCGTGCTCTCGGGGCGCGTGAACCGATCCTGGGCAATCAGGCGATCCAGGCCGTCGAGCGCCCAGTTGAGGAGCGCAGGCAGCTCCGCGTGGAGCCGCGCTTCAAGGCCGTGATCCTCGCGCCCCAACCAGGACCGCTGCAGCAGGAGCACGACGAACCGGTTGGCGATCGCCGCGGAGGCGTCGCCGAGGCGAGGCAACTCGTTGCTGATGACCAGGAACCGGGTGGGGAGCTTGCCGGTCCACTGCTCACGGTACTTGCGGTTGACCGTGATGGTGTCCTCGCCGCTGATCGCGAGGAGCCGTTCCACGACCACGCTCGTGTCCCGCTTCGCGTCCAGACGCGCATCGCTGATGACCGCGAGCGGCTTGCCCAGGAGCGGCGCGAGGCCGAAGTCGTAGGACAGGCTCGACAGCGTCGGCCCGGCGACGTTGGCGCGGCCGATGAGCGCGCCGAGCAGTCGCGCGATGACGCCCTTGCCGGCCCGGGTCGGGCCGACCAGAAGCAGGATCTTGTGCAGGTCGAGTCGCCCGGAGACCACGTAGCCGAAGAACTCCTGCAGGGCCGTGATCGAGGCAGGATCGTCCGGCCAGAGTTCGGCCAGGAACGCCAGCCACCCTTCCGCCGGCTGCGTCTGCGGCCGATAGTCGAAGGCGACCGCGGTCTGGTTGAAGAAGCGGGGATCGTGGGACAGTAGGCGGCGAGTCCGCAGTTCGAGCAACCCGTTGCCGCAGGCGACCATCGGCTCGTCGGTGCCGGCGTCCCCGATCCAGGCCGGCTGGTCGAAGCTCGCGTCGAGGTGCGTGACGGCCTGCAGCGCCTCCAGCAGGTTGGCGATCTTGGTCCGTGTCGGCGACCACGTCTCCGGGCCGTCCTTGCCCATGTACCAGGCGTGCTCGGTGAACTCGTAGGCGTCACGCCGGACCGCCCGTTCCTCGCGCTCGCTCCAATGCGTCCGGTCCCAGCGCCACCAGCCGCCTCGCCAGTGCCGCAGGGTCGGGGCGCCCGTCGTCGGGTCCGTGTACAGGGCCGTCATCAGCTCGCGCGCTACGGCCATGGGGTCGCCCGGTGCGGGCAGTTGTCGACGGGTAGCCTCGCCGACCACGCCAGCCCGCCCATTGGCTGCGACGGGCTCATCCATGGTCACCTCCGCTGGCTCATACGCGGGATCAGAAGCCAGATCGGGGTACGATGTCCCGTCCCATTGACGGAGCTCTGGCGCGGGTGTCTGCAGCGCCGTGTCCCGCACGTCGGTCGCGGTCGCGCGTCGATGCGCCGCAGACTGCGCGTGGAACCTCGTCCACTCGCTCGTCGGTGCGTCCGGCGAAGGCGCGTTCGGCAGCTCGGGCCGCGGTGTAGGATCAGGCAGTCGGGGCTGCGAAACCATCTCGCCCTCCGGCACGGCCGCCGCGGTCAGGATCAGTGACGCGGCGGCCATCCTCGTGTCCGGACCCGGACACCGTGGTGAACCCGGCGATGCTGGACGCGGGCACGAGCCGCCGGCGACCAACCTTGATGCTGCGTAGCTCGCCCGCGCCGATCAGCTGGTAGAGGGTCGAGCGCGCGACATGCAGTGCGGCTGCGGCCTCGTCGATGCTGAACAGGCGCTCGAGCGCTGCACCCGACGCCGACTGTTTGGCCAGCTCTGCGCGAACCGCGGCGACGATTGCGCTAGCGAACTCCTCAGCGGCCGCCTGGATGGCGGCCTCGTAATCGGCGCTCATCGCGGAGCGTCCAGTGGGCCAGCGAGTGCGGACGCTGCTCTGCTCTGCCGCCCATGGCGACGGACGGCCCGGCCGATAGCCTCGACGAGAAGGACCGCGGCCTCATGCGACGGGGAACGGAGGTCCCGATCCGCCAGCTCCGCCAGCTGCTCAGCCGCGGATGCTGGCAGGCCCAGCGTCAGGCTCTTCCGAGGTGCCCCGGTACTCATGGGCAAATGGTCCGCCCGAGCCGGGGAGCGATATCAGGGGCCGAAACCGGTCTCTTATTCGCCAGCGGGGGCGGAGCTACTTGGCGGTCGTTGGCATGAACCGCCGGCGCAATCTGCGCAACGACTCCGGGGTCATCCCCTGCGTGCCATCCAAGCTGCGAAACACGACGGCGATGTCGGCGAGGGACGGATCACGTCCGAGCCGCCGCCTCGGGCCATCTGGGTCCGCGGCGGCCATGCTCGCGGCCTCCTGCCAGCGTTCCAGGAACAGCGCCCTCGTCCAAGCAGGACGGCCCGGCCGGCGCGGCAGGAGCCGCGCGTCCGGGACGGTGCTCGTCTCGCCCATCGGGAGCGGAAGGTAGGCAGCGATGCGCTCCACCAACCCATCCACCATCGACGTGCGCCAGCTGGACGTGAAGCGCGACTCCCACAGTTCCCGCAATTGGTCCTGGATCAGCACCTCGGGCACGTCGGAGTAGGCAGCTCGCATCCTGTCGGCGGCGGCCGCCAGTCGTTCGTTGAGGATGATGGGCGCGACGTCGAAACCCGGGAACGTCCCAGGGTGCGCTGCGTACCAGCGACGGATGTCCTCGCGCGTGACCTCCCAGTCGGCGTGGGGCCGTCGAACGACCCGCCCATCGGTGTCCTCGCGCGTGACCTCCCAGTCGGCGTGGGGCCGTTGAACGACCTGCCCATCCAAGGTCCTCGTGCGCGCGCCAGGGAAAGCCGAACCGGCCGGCGGCCAGTCCGGCTTGACAACGTATGTGAGCCGCCCGTCGTGAGGAGTCCAGTGGATCGGGCCGAGGAGACCGGACGCTTGTAACTCACGGATCTGCACCTCGATGTCGCCGCCGATGACGGCGCGCAGGCCGGGGAGGAGGTCCGCGTCGTCGAGCTCGACCGCATCCTCGCCGGCATGCAGCACGCGTCCGCCCCCGACGAAGAGGCTGATCGACGCGGCGCCCTGCCAGGTGCCGTCCGGCAGGCGCTCTAAGAGGATCGCGCTGAGGTTATCGGCGATCGGCGGCTCCATGGCGCCGATCCACGCGACGAGCGTCGTCACGTCGATGTCGGGACCGGTCATCGCGATGCTTCTGTTCCCAGTGCCCGCTCGATCGCGTCAGCCGCCTCACGCCTCAGACCGGGCGTCACAGCCGCGTAGTGCTGCGCGGTGATCGCGACGCCCGAGTGGCCCAGCGCGTCGCTGACAGTCGCCAGCCCGACGCCCTGCGCGAGCGCCAGCGTCGCATAGGTGTGCCGTAACCAGTGGAACCGCGCTCTCGGCAGCCCGGCCGCCTGCACGGCGCGGACGAAGGCACGGGAGACATTCGGCGGCGCCCACGGCCGGCCCACGATGTCGGTGAACGCGAGCCCCTCACGATCTTGCCAGGCGGAACCCGCGGCCAGCCGCCACTCAGCCTGCCGGATGCGCTGGCGCTGCAGGGCGAGGTGGGCAGTCGCGGGCAGCGGGACCTTGCGCCTGCTCTTGGCGGTCTTCGTCTCGCCCAAGGCGTAGCTGCCGTCGGCCGTCAGGGCGAGCGAGCGGCGCACACTGAGCGTGGCGCTCGCGAAGTCGATGTCCGCCCATTCCAGGCCGAGCAGCTCGCCGAGCCGGAGCCCGGTCGAGACGGCCACGGCGTACAGCGGACCCAGCTCGTCATCGTGCGCGGCGTCGAGCAGTCGGCGGACCTGCTCCGGAGTCAAGTAATCGATCGGGGTGTATGGCACGCGCGGCGGGCGGGCCAGCGCCGCGGCGTTGCGCACCACGAGCCCGTCGCGTTCGGCATCACTGAGGGCGTGGCGCAGCGTGGCGCGGACGTGGCGGATCGTGAGGGGCGACACGCTGCGCCTGCGGCCGCGGGCCTCCCTGCCTCCCTCGGCCCGCGGCCGTCCCGCCTTCAGGAACTCGCCGAGCGCGCGCTCCACGTCAGCAGGGGAGAGCCGGGCCAGCATGATCCTGCCGAGCGTCGGGACAATCCAGAGCCGCACGTGCTGCTCGCGGACATCCCACGTCGAGGGCCTGACACGCGCACGGTCCCGCTCGATCCATGCGGCCAGGAACTCGGCCACGGTGGGCGCCTTGCCCTTGGGGATCGGGACGCCCTGCCGCAGCTCGCGGCGCAGCGCGTCGAGCTTGTCGCGGGTTTCGGCGGCCGTGTGGCCCGAGACGACCCGCCGACGCCGGGTGCCGTCGGGCTCGGTCCAGGTCGCGGCACCGCGCCAGCGGCCATCGGCCGAGCGGTAGACGCTGCCTTCCCCGCGGGATCGGCGGCGGGACTTCGTCGCGGTAGACTTTGCCATCGGTGGCGGTCCTCCTACCAGGACGCGACCTTGACGGCCTCCGGTCCCAAGCCGGGGGCCGTCGCGTCTGTCCGGGAGTGTACGCCTGTTGCTACCGATATGCTACCTAGCTTCGCCGAGCACCCGCCCCGGCTGGCCATTGGCAGGCCAGATTCGTGCGTGAAATGTGGTGCCGAAGCCGGGAGTTGAACCCGGACGAGGTTGCCCTCAACGGTTTTTGAGACCGTCGCGTCTGCCTGTTCCGCCACTTCGGCACGCGTGATTCGTGCTCAGAGCCCGTCCTGTAGTGGCCAGAAACGGCCACCAGCGGCCGTCCGTGGACCCCCGCGTGGGGTCCACGTGGGGTCCACCTCGGGCCCTGTCGCGCGGCCCGAAACCGGGGAGCGGGGGGACCACGAGAAGGAGGGACTGGGCATCACGCCGGCGATCGTACACCGGCGAGGAGGAGGGATCGGGCGCCGGCGACCGGACGACCTGAGCCCTCGGGGCAAGTGCCTGACGCGAGCCGGACTGCGG
>JAJYKX010000127.1 GCA_021788175.1 Chloroflexota bacterium | reverse complement strand
AGACGGCCCGGCGCCCGGGGCGCCACCTCCGGAGAACGGCGTGCCGCTGCCGGCACCCGACCCGGACGTGCCCGCCGCGCCGCCCTGGGAGAGCGCGCCCGCCGAGAGCGCGCCCGCGGCCACGGACGCGCCCTCCGTGGACGAGGAGTCGCCCGGTCCGAGCGCCACGTCGTCCGGGCTGCGCGGCAGCACGGCCGGCCGCTGATCGGTCACGCCCGTCGACGCCCGGCGGACGATGCCCACCACGCTCGCGTCCCGGCCCTCCACGAGCGTCGTCGAGGCGATGCCGCTCCGGCTCGTCCCCTGGACGGGCACGACGGTGCCGGCACGCAGCAGGATCTCGGCACGCCAGGTGGTCCCGTACCGGCGGACCGCCTGGACTCGACCGTCGACCCGCACCAGTCGCCACTCGTCGGCAGCCGCGGGCGCCCGGAGCAGGGTTGCCGGCGTGGCGACGCCGTCGTGCGACAGCGCTGCGAGGTCGTCGGCCGCGAGCTGGGCCGCGCCCCCGTAGGTCCCGACGCGGCCCGCCAGGCGGAGGCGATCGCCGACGCTCACGGTGGGCGCGTCCGCGGGCAACCGCACCAGGATCCCGCCGGACGCGTCCTGGACCACCACCCGGCGGGGATCGGGATCGATGAAGCCGGGCGCCGTGGTGACGGTGACCTCCACGGTCACGTCGCGCCCGGTCGCCGACTTCGCCCGCGCCACCGTCGTCACGGCCCCGGTGTCGTCACCGCCGGCCTGCGCTCCGGTCGATCCGTCGTCGCTGCCCGGATCCGCGGCGCTCGCGGCGACCACCACGATGTCGGCGGCGTCGCGGGGCCAGATGCGATACCCGTCGGCCGCGCCGGATCGCGACGCGCGCTGCCCGGCGATCCCCGTCACGGTGAGGGAGAACCCCTTCTTCGCGCTCGTCGCGCACGGCCGCCAGCAGGAGACCGTGAAGCTCCCTGACGCGTCGTCGGCCACGATCGTCGCCGCACCGGAGGTCGCGCGGGTCACCCGGGTGATCGTCCCGGCTGCTCGAACCAGCGACCCCTCGACAGCCTCCCCGAGCTCGCGCGCGGTCACCACACGCGGCGCCGGCAGCATGGCGGCCCCGGTGAGGTCGACGTCCGACCGGGCCGCGACGGCCACCTCGAGCGCCCCGTAGCGGGACGTCAGCTTCCCGGTCGCCAGGACGACGTCACCGCGCGCCAGGATCGGCGCGTCACGCGACGGGAGGAGCAGCAGGATGCCGCCGGTGGCGTCCTGGACGGCCACCGTCCGCAGGTCGAGGATCGCTCCGGACTCGGAGGTCACCACGCCCTCGACGGTCACCCGCGTGCCGACCGCCAGACGCCGGACCGACGCGATCGGCTGCGGCTGGGTTCCGGGGTCGGGGGACGGGCTGGCGCTCGGTGACGGCGAGGGGCTGGGCGTCGGGCTGGGCGACGGCGACGGTGACGGCGAGGGGCTCGGGGTCGGGGTCGGGGTGGGACTCGGGCTCGGCGAGGGGCTCGGGGTCGGGCTGGGGGACGGTTCCGGCATCACCACGAGATCCGAGCGGTCCCGCACGTACAGCCGGTAGCCGCTCGCGCCGGTGCCGCCGGAGTCGTGCTGGCCGAGCACGCCGGTGATGGTCATGCGGGCGCCCGCCGGCAGCTCGTCCGAGCCGATCCCGCCCGCGGTGACCACCACGACGCGCAGGGGTCCGCTCCCGTCGTCGACGTCGACGCCGAACCCGTCGGCGAGGGTGGTACGGGCCGATGCGACCGTCCCGGTCACGCGCAGCTGCCGCCCTTCCAGGAGCTCGCCGGCCGAGCCGGTGGCGACGAGGACGGGGGCCGCCGGTGCGGGCATCGGCGCCGGCTGGATGTCCGACGTCGCCCCGATCCGCAGGATCCGCTGGGCGTAGCGCGTGCCGAGCGTGCCCCGCACGCGGACGCCGTCTCCCATGACAACGGCCGGCCAGGGCACGGTCAGGTGGATCGCGATCCCGCCGGTGCCGTCGTCGACGAATGCCTCCAGCCCCGACTCGATGAACCCGGGCGGCGTCGTGAGCGTCCCGCCGATGACGACCTCGGCGCCGTCGGGCAACGCGCGGGCGTCGGCGATGGCCACCGTCGCCGGGGTGGGCTCCGGCGTCGGGTCGAGGGACGCGCTCGGCTGCGGCGTGGGTGTCGGCGCGGGCGTGGGGGAGGGCGTGGGTGGCGGCGTCGGCGACGCAGTCGGCGCGGGAGAGGCGGTGGGCGTCGGTTCCGGCGTGGGGATCGGGGTCGGGTCGGTCGAGGGTGCCGGGGAGGGCTGCGGGGTCGAGGAGGGCTCGGGCGACGGCGACGACGAGGCGCCCGGGTCCGGCGACGGTGTGCCCGAGGGGCCCGGATCCGGCGATGCTGTCGGTGCGGCGCTCGGGTCCGGCGTGGGAGGCGCCGCCGGTGGAGTGGGCGGGTCCGACAATCGCTGGGGCGAGGGCGACGTGGAGACCATGAAATCGGCGGCGTTGTCGTTCGTGTCCCGGGCGTTCCCGTCCAGGCCACCGGGGAGCCGCTCGATGCTGGCGCCCGCGGCCGGCGCCGCGGCGGGGGAGCCTTCGACGTAGGCGTTGCCCGCGTCGCCCCAGCCGACCGCGTCCAGCGGGGCCCCGCCGACCGGGCGCAGGACCACCGTCCCGCCGGTCGCCGCGAGGCCGCTCGAGTACGTGGCGTCCGCGCCGGTCGCCCACGCACCCGCGGCGTTGGCAAGCAGCACGTGCCGCCCCGGGTCGACCAGGAGGGGCGCGGCCCAGGCCACCTTCCTGGTGACGGTGCCGCCGGTCGATGTGACGTAGACGACCTCCAGGCCGTTCAGGTCCGCGGGAACCGAGCCGCCGTTGTACAGCTCGATGAACTCGTCCGACGCCGACGTGCCGCCGGTCTGCACCTCGCTCACCAGGAGGGACCTGGAGGCCGGCCACGAGACGGCCGATCCGACCAGGCCTCCGGCGCCCGTCGCCAGGCCGCTGGCGCTGAGCAGGAGCACGACACTCGCGACGATGGCGCCACGAGGCAGCCTGGAACCGGGACGGCGACGAGCGTGCGGTGTCATGGCAGCACCTCCGGAGCGCCGGCGGAGCCACCGTTGTAGCCGGCGACGCTTGCCCCGCCCTTGGCGCGGCCTTGCCCGCCACTTCACCCGCCATCACCGGCGGTGGCGCGCAGGGACCGGGCTCGCCAGCCCTTCGGCGGCGAAACCGTGCTGCGCGTGGGGTACCATGCGCACCGGCGGTCGATCCCGCGGCCCTGGTCCCACGACGGCGCGCAGGTCCTGCCGTGCGATCCCGCATCCATCGCCCGACACGCAGAAGGAGTCATCGTTGGCCCGCGCGAAGAGGACCGAGCGCGCCGAGGCACGGCGCCGTTACCGGGCCGAGCAGGTGGAGCAGGCCGAGCAGGCGGCGACGGCCGCTGCCGTCGCCGCTCCGAATGTGCCGCAGCAGCCGGTCGCCATGGCCGACAGGGTGCGAGCTCTCCTGCGCCAGGTCCGCCCGCCGGATGTCGGCGCCGACCTGCGCGCGGTGCCCGCGATGGTCCGTGCCAAGCCGTTGATCCTCGCGCCGTACGGGCTGCTGGTGCTCGGGGCAGTCGTCGCGGCCGTGCTCCCGAAGAGCGGCACGTCGAGCGGGGGGATCCCGTACTTCTACGTGCAGCTGGCCTTCCTCCAGCCCACGCTCCTCTTCTTCGCGGCCGGCTTCCTCGCACCGCGCGCCGCCTACCTGTTCGGGACCCTGCTGGGTGTGGCCGCCGCGGTGCTCTTCGCGGTCCTGTCGATCAGCCTCGTCGGCGTGTTCGGCTCGCTGAGCACGATGACGGTGAGCGACCGGGTCGTCTACTCGCTCTGGCAGCTGCTCCAGTTCGTCGTCAGCGGGGCGATCTTCGGCTGGTTCGCCTCGTGGTACCGCGACTTCCTGCGACGGTCCCAGGCACGCAACCGGGAATCCGCCGAGGCACGCAAGCGGGCGCAGCGGCGCGAGTCCAGGCGCCAGGAGGCGAAGCGGGCCCGCTGAGGTCCCGGCCGTCCGGGGAGCGCAGCCGGGCGATCGAATCGAGCCCACCGCTCCAGCGACGGGGCGGTGCGGACGCCCGCGTCCGAGTGCACGGCGCGCCGGTCCGGGTTCACTGGCGGCGCATGCCCGCGTAGCCCTGGGCACGGAGATGGACCGGGGTGCCCGGGCCACCTGCAGCACGTGCGACGTCGGGTAGCGATCGCACCTCCCGCGCGACCACGTTCACGACGTTTCCCTCGCGCTGCAGATCGCCGTCGATCCACAGCAGGGCGTGGCGGCGGACCACGCCCCGGAACCGCGCCCACCGATCCGGCCAGAGCGTGACGTTGAGCATCCCGGTCTCGTCCTCCAGGGCAAGGAAGACGGTGCCACGCGCGGTCATCGGGTGCTGGCGCGTCACCACGAGCCCGGCCACCTGGACCCGGCCCGGACGCAGGTCCGCGAGCCGCGCGCTGGGAACGACACCCAGGCCGTCGAGCGCCTGGCGGAAGATCTCCACCACCTGGCGGCGCGCGTCCAGCGAGAGGATCGCGTAGCTGTCGGCCAGCCGCTCGAGCTCGGTCGGCGGTGGCAGCGCCGGGGCGTCGGTCGGAGGAAGGCCCAGGTCGAGGGTCTCCGGCACCACCGCGGCGGTGACGGGCGTGCGCGGCAGGGTCCGGGTCGTCGGCCGGGGCGCGCCAGGTGGGCGTGACCGATCGTCCGGCAGACGGAGACCCCGCGTCGGCGTTTCGGGCGCCGGCTGTGGCGGCTCGGGGTGCGGCGCCCTCGGACGGGGGATCGGCGGAACCTCGGGGCCCTGATCCTGCGGCAGGCGGGCGGGTTGTAACTGCTCGAGGCACGGAGCCGGCGGCTCGGGCGCGGGCTGCGGCGGCTCGGGGCGGGGAGCCGGCGGCTCGGGGTGCGGCGTGCCTGGCTCGGGGCACAGCGTGCCTGGCTCGAGGCACGGAGCCGGCGGCTCACGACACGGATCCTGCAGAACGCGCACGGGGGGAACACTATGTCGCGTGCCGGGGTCGAGCGGATTGCCTGGCCGGGGGGCGACGACCTCCCAGGAACTCGCCGCGTGCTCGGACGGAGTCTCGGGAACCCGGGCACAACCGCGCAGCGGCCGCGAATCGGGCTCCGATCGGACATAACGCTCCGTGGATGCACTTCCTGCAGGATCGAGGGGCCCACAGGGCCGGAGGGGTCCACAGGGCCGGAGGGGTCCACAGGGCCGGAGGGGTCCACAGGGCCGGAGGGGCCCACAGGGCCGGAGGGGCCCACAGGGCCGGAGGGGTCCACAGGGCCGGTCGCGCCCGGCGGTGGCGCCATCCGTGGGCGACCCGGGGCCGCGCAGATCGCTGCCCGAAGACACCATCGCGGGAGGCCCATCGCCCGATGCGTGCCCGGCCGATGCGGGAGGCCCATCGCCCGATGCGTGCCCGGCCGATCGAGCAGTCGTGCGCCCCGTCGATGCCGCCACCTCGCGCAGCTGCCAGAGCAGTTCCCGCCGCGGCCGGCCCAGCGAGTCGAGCGCGCCCGCCCGGATCAGCCGCTCGAGCACCTCCTCGGAGAGCCCGGTCCGCGCCACCACGTCCGCCAGCGACCGGTAGAGCCCCCGCTCCAGCTCGCCGTCGAGCACCTCCGCGTGCTCCTCGCCGATCCCCTTGACCAGGTGCAGCCCGAGTCGGATGCCGTACCCCTCGGCCGACACCGGGGCCAGCTGCCTGCGCGTGCGCCGGTCCGGCACCACGCAGCCCGAGGACCGCACGACGAGCGGCCGGCGCTCGATCCCGCACCCCTCCGGCAGCGGCTCGCCGGGCATCCCTACCCACTCGGTCGTGGTGCGGTACCGGCTCCGGTTCAGGTCCACCGGCAGCACCGCCACGCCGTGGCGCTTCGCGTCGTTGACCAGCACCTCCACGGGGTAGAAGCCCATGGGCTGGTTGTTGATGAGCCCGGCGACGAACTGCGCGGGGTAGTAGAGCTTCAGGAACGCCGACTCGTACGCGGTCCGCGCGAAGGCCGCGGCGTGGCTCTTGTTGAAGCCGAAGCTGGCGAACGCGGCGACCTGCCGGTAGAGCTCCTCCGCCTGCTCCCCGGTCAGGCCGCTCATGCTCCGGCACCCCTCCACGAAGCCGCGGTGGAGCTTCTCCATCTCCCGACTGGAGCGCCAGGTGCCCATCGCGCGCCGGAACCCGTCCGACTCGGCGGCGCTGAAGCCGGCGACACGGATGGCGATCTCCATGACCTGTTCCTGGTAGAGGATCACGCCGAGGGTCTCGCTGAGGATCGGCTCCAGGCTGGGGTGGAGGTAGGTCACGGGCTCGATCCCCTGGCGCCGGCGCAGGTAGGGATGGACGGCGTTGCCCTGGATGGGGCCCGGCCGGATGATCGCGACCTCGACCACGAGGTCGTCGAGGGTCGTGGGGGCGGACTTCGGAAGGGTCTGCATCTGGGCGCGCGACTCGATCTGGAAGACCCCCGTGGTGTCGGCGGCGCGGATCATGCGGAAGACGTCCGGCAGATCCTCGGGCAGGCGGTCCAGGTCGAGCACGACGCCGCAGTCGGCGGTGATGTCGCGCAGGGCGTCGTCGATCGCCGAGAGCATGCGCAGGCCGAGCAGGTCGAGCTTGATGAGCTTCATCGTCTCGACGTCGCGCTTGTCGTACTGGACGACGACGCGACCGGGCATGGTGGCGCGTTCGAGAGGCGCGATCTCGACGAGCGGGGCGGCGGTGACGAGCATCCCGCCGACGTGGATGCCGAGGTGGCGGGGGCGACCGTCGATGCGGGCGCAGAGCTCGAGCCAGCGCTCCCACGGCGACAGGCCGGCGGTCGACCCTGCGTGCCGCCCGGGCGTCGGCTCTGGCTCGAGCCGGGCGACGCTCGAGCGGGGGCCGGGGGGCGCGGGGAAAGCGGCCGGGGCCGGACGGGCGGCCGGGGCCGGACGGGCGGCTGGATCGGGGGGAGCGGCCGGGGCGGGATGGACGGCCGGGGCCGGACGGGCGGCCGGATCGGGGGGAGCGGCTGGGGCGGGATGGGCGGCCGGATCGGGGGGAGCGGCTGGGGCGGGATGGGCGGCCGTGGCCGGACGGGCGGCCATATCGAGGCCAGTAACCTGATCGGGACGTACAGCGGGCGCGGCAGAGGACGCGGTCGGCCGATTGGTAGAGACGGGACCCGCGGCCGGGGCTGAGCGGAGCCGCGAGCGAGCCTCCATCGATCGCCTGGCCATGCTCGCCGGAACCCAGGGCCCTCCCGCCACGTCCCGGACCGCGGGCGCCAGGCTCCTGGCCGCCACCGGGCCTCCAGTCGCCGGGCGCCCTGCTGCCGGCTCCCCGAGCGCGGACGATATTCGCTGCTCAAGCATCCTCGCCGGCCCGTGCTCTCGTTCGGCTCGCAGCCAGGCGATGCTCACCGGCGTGTCGCCCGGGCCGCCCTCGTCGTCGGAGGGCACGTGTCGGGTGCGCTCCGACCCGAGCCCGCCTGCCCCCTCCGGCTGCCCTCTCCCGTCCGACTGTCCTCGTTCGTCCGACTGCCAGCTCCGCCGGGCCGACACCTCGGGCTCCCTGGCGCCCCCCTCCCCCCGCCCCTCGTCCTCGCGACGCACCGGACGCCCGTTCCCGTGCTCGGCGGGATCCGGCCCCGCACCGACCAGGCCACGAGACCCGCGCCGCCACCGTCC
>JAJYKX010000126.1 GCA_021788175.1 Chloroflexota bacterium | reverse complement strand
CCGAGTAGTCGTCGTCATAGCCGGGCTCGATGTCCCTCCGAAGGAAGTACAGGGTCTGGTGCAGACTGTTCAGGGCTGCCTCGGGATCCACCTCGGGCCAGAGCCCGTCGAGCACCTGGTCGCGGGTGGCCAGGTGACCAGTGCGACTCAACAGGAAGCAGAGCAGTCCCGCCGCTCGGCGACGGATCGACGAGATGTCGACCCTGCGTGCGCCGACCTCGAACGAAGTCTGGCCGAGATCGTGGACGATCAGCACCGGGCTGCGTCGGCGCGCCAGCCCTCGTCCGATGTCCGAGCCCTTCAGGCCCCGGATCCGGCCCTTGGAAAGGGTGCGCAACAGCTTCACGTCGGACAACTCGCCGAACTCGTCCAGCAGGCGGGCGGCCTGGAACGACGCCGGATCCGCAGGATCAGCGACCACCTGCCGCAGTAGTGGCAGCCAGCGTTGTGGCCATGCCGCGATGTTCCCGCGCAGAGTCGGCGGGATCGGGTCGATGCGGTGCAGGTTCCGGGCGATCGCCTCCGCAGCGGAAAGCAGCTCCATGACAGTGGCGTGCGATATCGCCTCAGACGCCTCGTTCGGCCGACCGGAGGCGAGAGCGCCGCTCAGCCGAAAGCGTCCTTCAAGGAGGCGCGCGCTCTGCCGGATCGCAAGTGTGCGTCCCTGGCCAATCCGACTCGCAGCGGCGGCGTAATCCCTCGAGGCGATATCCACGAGCGCTCTGAGGTCGAGCCAGTTCGCCCATGCGCATGTCGCCATCGGCCGCCAGTCGGTCGGGTCATCACCCATCGCGGCGGCGGCTTCAGCGAAGCGGTACTCAGCCAGCAGCTGCCGTGCCCGTGCTGTCATAAGTAGGTACTGGTTCTGACCAGCGACGTGCCTGGGATGAGCGGCGCCACGGGCAAGGAGTTCCTCGGCCAAGGGGCGTTCGCCGAGTGTTGTAAGAAGTGCTGACGCTTCCAGCCAACCCTCGACCGCACCCATCGTTGAGCCCGATGCGGCTAGGCCGATCTCCTTTCGGCCAGGAGCGAACTCCCCCAGTTCGATGTGCGCGCGGCCGAGGGCGAAGTGGACTTCGTAGGTCTCTTCGGGTGTTCCAGGGATCTGGTCGAACAGTTCGAGCGCACGGTGGGCGCTGTTGATCGCTCCCTTGAGGTCACCGAGTTCAATTCGGGTGAACGCCGAGTTGTAGTAACTCATCGCGGCGTAGAAGCCGAGATTGGCCTCCTCCTGAACGTGCGCCAGAGCGTCGAGTTCGGTTGCCGCATCGTCGAGGCGGCCGTCGGTTGTCGTGCTGAGCGTGGCAAGGATGCCCCGTGCGATCCCCCTCAACTCCGCCGGAACCATTTCGTCCCGGATCAGTTCCTCGACTGCGGCAGCGCTGCCTTCCACTTGGCCATACCACCACCAACCATGTACTCGCGCGAGCACGACGAGGGCGCGGGTGGTGGCGTCCAGCCCCGCGAGGTCGAAGCGATCGAGGCGCGCGAGGCCCTCCTCCACGCGACCCGAGTAGATGTCCTCGCGCGCGAGGATGACCGCGATCCGCGCGTCCTCGTCCGACGCGTGCAGGGTGCGAATGAGTGCGGCGCCGTCTCCCCACTGGCCCGTCCCGAGCACCTTGACGGCGTTGGCCACCAGGACCCGGAGCGCGTCTTCCTCGTGGCCTGCCTTGATGTAGTGGCGGCACGAGACCAGCCAGTCCGACGCCTCCGCCGTGCGTGCCACGCGGAGGTGCATGCCCCGCAGCTCCTCCGGCGTCACCAGGTACCCGAGCCGCCGCTCCAGGAACTCCCGCATGAGCGGGTGGTACCCGCGGCCGCTCGTCAGCGCCGAGTGCCGGGACATCAGCCCCGCCTGCTGGCCCACGAGCGCCCACGCCTCGACATCGGCGGGCGTCGGGGGCGGATCGTCCGCCGCGAAGATGGCCTGTGCCAGCTCGGGTCGGATGTCATCGAGGATGGAGGTGCAGGTGAGGAAGCGCTGGACCTCGGGCGTGAGATCGCCCATCACCTCTTCGGCGAGGTAGTCGTACAGGGGGCCCTCCGCGCCGCTGATGGCGTGCACGAAGGCCCGCACGTCCCGCTGGGACCGGCCGCGGATGGACGAGTGCAGCAACTGGAGGCTGGCCGCCCAGCCCTCGGTGCGCTCCTCGACCTGGCGCAGGACCTCCGATTCCAGCGGCAGGTGGTAGACATCCCGGAACAGGCGTTCGGTTTCGTCCGTCGAGAATCGCAGGTCATCCGCGCCCAGGTGGGCAGCCTCGCCACGCGCGACCAGTCGCCCGATGGGCAGCCGCACCGGGCGGCGGGAGAGCAGCACGAAGGTCATGCGGTCCGGCGCCTCGGCGAGCAGCCTGGTCACCAGCGCGCGCGCCCGGGGGTCCTCGTCGACGACGTGGTAGTCATCCAGGATCAGGACCGTCGACCGGTCCGCCAGGGCATTGAGCTCGGCGATGAGCGTGGCCACGACGAGCTCCGTCGACGGGCGTGATGCGAGCATGTCCCCGAGCAGTGCCAGCGTCCGCGTGCCGAAGGAGGGGACGGCCTCCCGACCGGCCGCGACCACGTAGTTCAGGAACGAGATCGGATCGCGATCACCGGAGTCCAGCCGATACCAGAGGCACCGCACGGGCGAGCGGCGGGTGAAGTCCGAGAGGAGCGTGGTCTTCCCGAAGCCGGTCTCGGCCACGACCGTGATGCACCGGCGGTGGACATGGCGCTCGAGCCAGTCCAGCAGCCGGTCCCGGGACAGCGTCGCCTCGTGAAGCGGGGGCGGCGTGACCTTGGCACGGGAGATGGGGTATTGGTCCACGGTCCGCTGGGCGGTCAGCGGCGTGGCTTCGCAGCGGACTCCGGGGCCCATCGCGACCGGCACTCCCCACGACCCCAGGGCGGGCTCCACGTCTGCCGGGAACCCGCGACCGGTGGCGGTGATCGAGCCGGACACCGGCTCACGGAGGGCTTGTCGTCTGGGCATGCCGGCCAGTCTGAGGACGGATCCTCAGCTGCGGCTTAGCTGCGCACCCCCTGCCACGCGCACGTCGACGCGATCACCCCTCGTATTCGAAGTGGATCTTGAGCTGCACCCGGTACTCCTTGATCTGGCCGTCCTCCACGAGTGCGGTCGACTGGACGACCTCCACCATCCGGATGTTCCGGACGGTCCTCGCCGCGGTCGCCACCGCCTGCCGGGCCGCGTCGCTCCACGACCTCGGCGAGGTACCCACCATCTCTCGGACGATCAACACACCCACCCCTGCGGCCTCCGCGTGGCACATGAGGATCGACTCGTCGCCGTGCGACGTACACGGACATGGTGGGGGCCGGCTGCAAGAGCCGGCCCCTTCGGTCGCGGGTTGCGCCCGGGGATTGCCCACCGGGCATCGGCGATCAGGCCGTGGTGCCGGCCGCCGCGCGAACCTTGTCGAAGCAGGAGCTGCAGTAGACGGGCCGGTCGTTGCGCGGGGCGAAGGGGACGATCGCTTGCCCACCGCACATCGCGCAGATCGCGGCGTGGTACTCCCGCGGCCCCCCCGCCGCCCGTGCGTTGCGAGCCGTCTGCCTGCAGCTTGGACACCGCTGCGGGTCGTTCTGCAGACCCTTGGCGGCGAAGAATGCCTGCTCGCCCGCGGAGAAGACGAACTCGACCCCGCAATCGCGACAGGTAAGGGTGCGATCCTGGTACACCTGCTGTGCTGGCCCTCCTCCACGGGTGACGCGCGGACGCGATGAACCCCAGCCACGGCCGTTCGTCGTGACAGGTGGGGGGCGCGCACCCGGCAGGAGCGACAGCCTGTCGCTCGGAACGGCGCGAATATACGCGCCGTGTCAACGGGGTGGCAACGGGATGCGGACCCTGCGACGGCCCGAACCTGCGATATCCGCACGTTGCAGCGCCGAAAATACGAGAGCGGCACGCCGGACAGCGGCACGCCGGACGGCTGCCGCGCGGATCCGGACGGCTGCCGCGCGGATCACGCGTAGTCGGCCGCGTACCGCTCGGAATCCGCGTACGAGACGAACCTGGTCTGCCGCTTTCGGAACCAGAGCTTCACCTCCCCGGTGGGACCGTTGCGGTGCTTGGCCAGCTTGAGGTTCACCACTTCGCCGTCCCCTTCGCCGTCATCACCCGCACGCTCCTTCTCGCGCCAGAGGAAGAGGACCAGGTCCGCGTCCTGCTCGATGGAACCGGACTCCCGCAGGTCCGACAGGCGCGGCTCCTTGGATTCGCGCATCTCCGGCTGACGAGAGAGCTGTGAGAGCGCCACCACCGGCACCTGCAGCTCGCGCGCCAGCGCCTTGAGCCCGCGCGAGATCTCGGAGACCTCCTGGACACGGTTGGCGTCCCGGCTCGTGACGCTGGACTGCATGAGCTGCAGGTAGTCGACGACGACCAGGTCCAGCCCGGCCTCCGCCTGCAGCCGACGGGCCTTGGTGCGCAGTTCCATGGTGCTGATGTTGGGCGTGTCGTCGATGTAGACGGCGGCCTCCGCGAGCGCGTTCATGGCCGGGGCCAGCCGCGTGAAGTCCATCTCCTCGAGGAAGCCGGTGCGGAGCCGCTGCGAATCGATGTTGGCCACCGAGCTCAGCAGGCGGAGCACCAGCTGCTCCTTGCTCATCTCGAGGCTGAAGATCCCCACCGTCCGGCCATCCCGCACGGCGGCGTGCTCGGCGATGTTGAGCGCCAGGCTCGTCTTGCCGATGGATGGCCGGGCGGCGACGATGATGAGGTCGGAGCGCTGCAGGCCGGTGGTGAGCGCATCCAGGTCCGCGAACCCGGTCCGGACGCCGCTGATCTCACCCTTGTGCTGGTGCAGGTAGTCCAGCCGGTCGTACGCGCTGTGCAGCAGTTGTCGCAGTGGGCTGAATCCGGCCTGGACCCGACGCTGGCTCACGCCGAAGAGCTCGCTCTCGGCCCGGTCGATCGCCTCCGAGACCTCCGCCGTCTCTTCGTAGCCGATCCCGGCGATGCGCCCCGCGGCCGAGATGAGATTGCGCAGGACCGCCTTGCGCTCGACGATCCGCGCGTAGTAGCCGGCGTTGACGGCGGTGGGCGTGAGGTTGATCAGGCTCGTCAGGTACGCCGCGCCACCGATCGACTCGAGTGCACCCTTGCGCTCCAGCACCTCCGAGACCGTCACCACGTCCACCGGTTCGCGGCGCTCGTAGAGCTCGATGATGGCCGAGTAGATCTCGCCGTGATGGGCCCGGTAGAAGTCCTCGGCGCGGAGGACGTCGGCGACCTCCACGACCGCGTCCCGGTCGATGAGGAGGGAGCCGAGCACGGACTGTTCGGCCTCGATGGATTGCGGCGGCAGGCGGTCGATGGACACGGCAACTCCGGGACGTTCTCGTGATCGGCGCGGCCGATTGTCCGCCTCCGGACCCGGCGGGGAATCAACGAAGGCGACCGACTGCGCCGGCGCGTATCCCCGTGTTGAGGCGGCGTGTGGACGACCGGTGTGGACGTTGTGGACGGATCCGTCCCCGGGCCCCACGTCAGTCCAGCCGGCGGATGACCCCGATGAGCTTGCCCTGGATCCGCACGTCCTCGTAGAACTGCGGCGCGTACCGCTCGTTGGCCGGCTGCAGCCGGATCCGACCGGTCTCCCGGTAGAACTGCTTGAGGGTGACCGAGTTCTCCTCCACCTGGGCGACCACGATGTCCCCGTCCCGTGCCGTCTGCTGGGGCCGGATGACCACGAAGTCCCCGTCCTGGATGTGCGCCCCGATCATGGAGTCACCCCGTACGCGGAGGACATAGGCATCCCCGCTGGGCGCCAGCATGTCCGGCACGGCGAGGGTCTCGCCGACGTCCTGGTACGCCTCGATGGGTCCGCCGGCGGCGATCTCGCCCACCACCGGCAGGAAGTGGCTGGTCTGCATGGGAACCTGCGGCACGAGCTCCGAGCTGAGCCTGGCGGCGAGCGCAGCCCTGGGCGTGAGGCGAAGGGCGCGCGACTGGGTGGCGCCGCGCTCCAGGTAGCCCTCCCGTTCCAGCACCGCGAGGTGGTGGTGCACCGCGGACGTGGAGGCGAGGTCCACGGCCTGCGCGATCTCGCGGACGGAAGGCGGGTATCCCCGGGCGCGCAGCGTCGCGGCGATGTACTCGATGATGCGCTGCTTGCGCAGCACGTCGTGTTTCGTCACCGGCGCCTCCTTGTGGCCACACGGTACAGAACACCTGTTCGAATGTCAAGCGAATGACCGCCCGGCCGTGCCGGCGTCGCCGGGTGCGCCCGCGGGGATGGTCAGCCCCGCGTCCTCGTGCGAGCGGGGGTGACCGGAACCATCGCCGCCTGTGCCAGGCACGGTGACCCGCGCCCTCGTGCGAACGGCGGCGATCCGTGGCCGCCCGCGATCACGGGACCGGTATACTGCTCGTCCCGATGGCCCGCTCCCGACCCCGGCGCTCCAGTCTGGTGCGCACGCTCAACTACCTCGCGTTCCTGCCGCTCGCCTCGCGCGCCCCGGCCTACGGGCGCCTCGTGGTCGCGCTGCTCAGGGACGACCGGGTGCCGCTGGCGCGCAAGGCGATCCTGGGTCTGGCGGCCGGCTACGTGGCTTCGCCACTGGACCTGATCCCGGAGACGATCCCGGTCCTGGGAGCGATCGACGACGTGGTGGTGCTGGTGCTCGCGCTGGAGGCGTTCCTCGACGGCCTGCCGTCGGACGTCCTGGACGAGGCGCTGGCCGACCTCGAGATCGACCGGGAGGCATTCGAGCGCGATCGCGCGCAGGTCCGGCGCCTGATTCCCGGCCCCGTGCGGCGGGTCGCCGGCCGCATCCCGGCCGCGGCCCGGGCCGTGGGCACCGTTGCCAGGCGTGCCGGCATGGACCGGCGCGTGCGCGCCTGGCTCAGCATGGAGGACGCGTGAAGGTCATCCTGACCGCCGACGTCGACAAGCTCGGCAAGAGCGGCGAGCTCAAGGACGTCACCGAGGGGTACGCCCGAAACTACCTGATCCCGCGGAGCCTCGCGGTCCCCGCCGCCGGGGGTGCCTACCGCGCCTGGCAGCACGACATCGCCAGCCGCGAGGAGAAGCGCCGCCGCGAGCGCGAGGAGGCGGAGATCACCGGCAACCGCATCAACAGCACCACGCTCACGATGGGCGTCAAGGTGGGCGAGGGCGGCAAGCTCTACGGCTCGATCACCGCGAAGGAGATCGCGGACGCGCTGGGCCGGCGGGGCATCGTGGTCGATCGGCACAAGATCGAGCTCGACGAGCCGCTCAAGGCGCTGGGCACCTACAAGGTGGCCGTCAAGGTCTACGCGGGCATGACCCCCGAGGTGACGGTCGTCGTCGAGCCCAAGGGCTGACCGTCGAGGGCGCGGCGCCCGTCCGGCGCGCGCCCGCCTCGCGCCGCGGCCGCACGTCCCCTGCGACCGGCCCTGGGTCGGTCCACGGCCCGGCCACCGCGCCCGGTGACGACTCCCGGTCCCGGGCTCAGAACGCCACGAACCCGGTGGCGATCGCCCAGACCGCGTACGCGTTGATCGCGATCGACGCTGCCGCGGCGATGACGGCCGCCCGCGACATGCCGCCAGCGAAGATCCGTGCCAGCACCACGAACATGAGCGGCTGGAAGTCGAGCGCGAACCGGTACCCGAACTGGGTGAACCCGATGTTCCCGTGGGTCACGATGGGGACCAGGGTGAGCGCGATCCCGATCGCGGCCCAGGCCGTCAGCGGGTCGCGGAGGCGCGCCCGGACGAGCCAGGCAAACAGCGGGGTGGTGAGGACGAGCGAGAGGCCCCACCAGGACGGCTGCAGCCAGGGCGG
>JAJYKX010000125.1 GCA_021788175.1 Chloroflexota bacterium | reverse complement strand
TACCGATCGTCCGATGAGGGGCGAACCGCCCTGAACGCATGGCTCCGTTCCTGCGACTTCGTCTTCGCTCGTAGACGAGCCGGCCATCCCGTCGGTTCCAGTGCGGACTTTACCCACCGGCTGTGACGCACAAGGGCGAGCGCCGCCCTTGACACGACCTGCACAATGGAACCGCTTCCGCGCCAATGGAAGCGGTCCCGCCAGGAAGAGGGCGTCGGGTTTGGCCACCATTCGGGATGTCGCTGCCAGGGCGGGGGTCGGCACGGCCACGGTCTCGCGGGTGTTGAACGAGGTCGGCGGGGTACGGCCGGAGACACGTGCGCGAGTCCTCGAGGCCGCCAGCGCGCTCGACTATCGGGCCAATGGCGTGGCCCGGGCCCTGGCGACCGGTCGCTTCCGAACCGCCGGTCTCATCCTGCCCGACGTGTCGAACCCGTTCTTCCCGGCGCTGGCGCGCGGCGTGGAAGACGCCGCGCACGCGGACGGCTATGCCGTGATCTTCGGCAACGCCGACAACGTGCCGGAGCGCGAGGCCGAGTACGTCGGGTTGCTGCGGGACCGGCTGGTCGACGGGATGATCATCGCCTCGACCGGTGCCCCGGCCGCGTTGCGCGAGTTGGTGGGCCACGTCCCGGTGGTCCTGCTGGATCGGCGGGTGCCGGGGTGGCACGTGAGCTGCGTCAGCACGGACCATCGCCTCGGAGCACGGCTGGCGGTGGAGCATCTCCTCGCCCGGGGGCATCGTCGCATCGCCCACCTGGCCGGCCCGCCTGGGATCGCCTCCGCGGAAGATCGGCTCACCGGGTATCGCGACGCGCTCGCGGACGCCGGCGTCGAACCCGAGAGCGGGTGGGTCGAGCGCGGGGCCTTCAGCTACGAGAGTGGCTACGAGCTGATGCTGCGCTGGATCGAGGTGGGGCTCGACGTGACGGCCGTCTTCGCGGCCGACGACCTGCTCGCGATCGGCGCGCTCCAGGCGTGCCAGGATCGCGGGTGGGGGGTGCCCGAACGCCTGGCCCTGGTGGGATTCGACGACACGCTGCTGGCGCGCCTGGTGCGGCCGCGCCTGACCACCGTGCTCCAGCCGGCGTACCAGATGGGCGTCCAGGCGTGGGAGCTCCTAGCGCGCCACATGGCAGACGCGACGGCGGCGCCGGCAGAGATCGTGGTGGCCCCGCGCCTCGTGGTCCGCGAGTCGAGCTGAGCGATGGCCGAGATCGTCGTCGTGGGCAGCCTGAACCAGGACCTCGTGGTCGCCGTGGATCGCTGGCCGGATTCCGGCGAGACGCTGACCGGGCTCAGCCTGTCGCGGTTCGCCGGCGGCAAGGGCGGCAATCAGGCGGCCGCCGCGGCCGCGCTCGGCGGCAACGTCGGGCTGGTCGGCACCGTCGGGGATGACGAGGCGGGACGATGGCTGCGCACGTCCCTCTCCGAGCGTGGCGTGGATGTCTCCCGTGTGCGCACCGTGAAGGGGCTCCCCACGGGGACGGCGGTGGTGGGCGTCGAGGGCAGCGGCGCCAACCGCATCGTGGTCATCCCCGGGGCGAACGCGGCCCTCGGCCCAGCGGATGTCGAGGGATGGGACTGGACCGGCACGCGCGTGCTGCTCCTCCAGCTCGAGGTGCCGATGGACGTCGTGATCGCGGCTGCACGCGCCGGGCGGGCCTCCGGGGCCACGGTGATCCTCGATCCGGCGCCGGCCCGTCCGCTGCCCGATGACCTGTGGCAACACGTGGACATCCTGGTGCCGAACCGGCACGAAGCCGAGCTGCTCACGGGGATCAGCGTGACCGATGCCACGACGGCCCGGCTGGCGGCGGCCCGGCTGGCGCGCCGGGGATTGCGGGCGGTGGTGCTGAAGCTCGACGCCGAGGGGGCCCTGCTCGTCGAGGGGAGCTATGTGGCCCATGTGGCCGGCGTCGTCGTCCACGCGATCGACAGCACGGCGGCCGGCGATGCGTTCGCGGGTGCCCTGGCCGTGGCGCTCGCGGAAGGGCGGCCGCTCGCCTCGGGTGTGGTGTACGCCAATCGCGCGGCGTCGATCTCGGTAACGAGGCCCGGCGCGCAGGCCAGCCTGCCGAGCCGCGACGAGGTGGACGGACTCGAACCCGTAGGGAGGACACGGTGAAACGTGAGGGTCTGCTGCACGCGGAGCTCGATGGCGTGATCGCGGGCCTGGGGCACGGCCAGCTGCTGGTCGTCGCGGACGCGGGGTTGCCCATTCCCGCCGGGGTCCGGCGCATCGACCTGGCGGTGGAACCGGGACTCCCGGGATTCCTGCCGGTCCTGCGCGCCGTGCTCCGCGCTGGGGTATTCGAGGCCGCCTCCATCGCGCAGGAGCTCGAGCCCGCGAACCCGTCGCTGGCCGGCGCGGTGGCGGAGCTGCTGGGTCCCGGCATCGCGCTGGAGTCCGTGCCGCACGCGCAGCTGAAAGACCTGGCGGCCAGCGCGACGGCGATCGTGCGGACCGGGGAGTTCACCCCGTATGCGAACGTGGTGCTGCGGGCGGGGGTGCCGTTTTGAGCGCTGAGCACCTCCTGGCACTGCGCGGGATCGCCAAGGCCTATCCGGGCGTGGTGGCCCTCGACGGCGTCGACTTCGACCTCGACGCAGGCGAGATCCACGGGCTGGTCGGCGAGAACGGCGCCGGCAAGTCGACGCTCCTCAAGATCATCGGCGGCGTCGAGCACGCGGATGCGGGCGTCATCGAGCTCGGGGGGCAGCCGGTCGCGATGGCCTCGCCGCGCGCGGCGCGGGCGCTGGGCATCCGCGTCATCCACCAGGAGTTCAACCTGATCCCGGCGCTCTCGGTCGCCGAGAACATCTGCCTCGATCACCTCCCCACGCGCGGCGGATGGGTCGATGGGCAGGCGGTGCGCGAGCAGGCCGGGGCGGCGATCGCCCGCCTCGGGGTCCACCTCCCGCTCGAGGCACCGGTCCGGCGGCTCAGCGTCGCCGACCAGCAACTGGTGGAGATCGCGCGGGCGCTGTCGGCCGAGGCCCGGGTCCTGGTCATGGACGAGCCCACCGCGGCGCTCACGGATCACGAGATCGAGGCGCTCTTCTCGCTGGTGCGCGGGCTGCGAGAGCACGGCGTCGGAATCGTCTTCGTCTCGCACCGCATGGACGAGGTGCTGGAGCTGTCCGATCGGGTCACCGTGCTGCGCGACGGCCGGGTGGTGGGCGAGACGGCCGCGCCCCGGCGGGAAGAGATCGTCCGACTGATGGTGGGGCGCCAGCTCGAGGAACTGAACCTGAAGGCCGACATGGCCCCCGGCACCGAGATCCTCGCGGTGGACGGGCTCTCGTCGGCCGGGCGATTCGAGGACGTGAGCTTCAGTCTCCGGCGCGGCGAGATCCTGGGGCTGGCGGGCGTCGTGGGCGCGGGACGCACGAGCATCGCCAAGACGCTGTTCGGCATGGCCCCGCTGGATCGAGGCAGCCTCCGCATCGCGGGTCGCGCGGTGTCGATCCGCTCGCCCGAGGACGCGCTGCGCGCCGGGATCGGGTACCTGCCCGAGGATCGCAAGACGCTGGGTCTCGTCCTGGCGATGTCCGTGCGACACAACGAGACCCTGGCGACCCTGCCCCGCATCTCGCGGTTCGGCTGGATCGATCAGGCCCGCGAACGCGCGCTCGTCGGCCGGCGTGTGGAGGAGCTGCGGATCCGCACGCCGTCCCTCGACGCCCAGGCGCTGCACCTGTCGGGCGGCAACCAGCAGAAGCTCGTGCTGGCCAAGTGGCTCGAGATCCGCCCGGCGGTGCTGATCCTCGACGAGCCCACGCGCGGCGTCGACGTCGGCGCCAAGGCCGAGATCTATCAGATCGTCACGGATCTCGTGCGGGCGGGCGTCGGGGCGATCCTCATCTCGTCGGATCTGCCCGAACTGCTCGCGCTGTCCGACCGGGTGCTGGTGCTGCGCGACGGGCGCACCATCACCACGCTCGACCGGGCCGAGGCCACCCAGGAACGCGTCCTGCACCTGGTCACGATGGGAGCCGCAGCATGACCGAGCATACCGACGGTCGCGCACGCGTGCTGGCGGCGCTCCGTCCGCACCGGATCTCGATCGCCGACTACGGACTGCTCATGGCGTTCGTGGCCATGTGCGTGGGACTCGCGCTGCTCACCCCGACGTTCCTGACCTCGCAGAACATCCTGAACGTCGGACGACAGGTGTCGGTCATCGCGATCCTGGCCGCGGGCCAGACCTTCGTGATCCTCGCGGCGGGGATCGACCTCTCCGTCGGGTCGCTGGTGGGGCTCACCGGCGTGGTGGCGGCGGGGGTCGCCCTGCAGGCGGGTGTGGGCGCCGGCCTGCTGGCCGGGCTGGGCGTCGGTGCGCTGGCCGGCCTGGTGGACGGCCTCGCGATCATGCTCATCCGGATCCCCGATTTCGTGGTCACCCTCGCGATGCTCAGCGCGGCGCGGGGACTCGATCTCATCTACTCGGGCGGCGAGCCCATCAGCGTCAACTCGCCCACCTTCGTGTTTCTGGGCGGCGGCTACATCGGGCCCATCCCGGTCCCCATCGTGATCATGCTGGCCGTGTTCGCCGTCTCGTACGTCGTCCTGCGCTACACCGTGTTCGGCCGCTACGTGTACGCGGTGGGGGGCAACCGGCGGGCGGCCGCGTATTCGGCCATCAACGTGCGCCGGGTGCGGATTGCCGTCTACGTGATCTCAGGGCTGCTGGCCGGGATCGCCGGCGTCGTACTGACCGGCCGGCTGGCCACCGCGGATCCGCAGGCCGGCGTGGGCTACGAGCTCGATTCGATCGCCGCCGTCGTGCTGGGGGGCACCAGCCTGTTCGGTGGCGAGGGTTCCGTCGCGCGCACGTTGTTGGGCGCGCTCATCCTCGGGGTGCTGAGCAACGGCATGAACCTGCTCGACGTCTCGCCCTTCTACCAGCAGGTGGTGGAAGGCGTCGTGATCGTGCTGGCCGTCGCGATCAGCCACCTCGACGAGCTGCGGTCGCGGGTCGGCGCGGAGTGAGGTGGGCCTACCAGAGGAGGTGGTCAACGGCGTCATTCGCGTCCTGAATCGTGGGAAGACCGAAGGAGGAGTGCACCTGTGAACGGACTTACCAAGCGGGCAGGGGCCATTACCGCCGTTGCGGCCACCCTGTTCCTGGCTGCGTGCAGCTCGGCTGCCACGCCCGCACCGACCGCCGCCCCCGCGAGTGTCGCGCCGGCCGCGCCGGCGTCAGCGGCACCGGCCAGCGTCGCTCCGGCGAGCGCCGCCCCGGCCAGCGCCGCCCCGGCCAGCGCGGCGCCCACGTCGATCACCATCGGCATCGCGCTCTCGACGCTGAACAACCCCTACTTCGTGACGATGGAGAACGCGGCCAAGGCGGAGGCTGCCGCCAAGGGCGTGACCCTGATCGTGGCGGACGGGCAGAACGACCTGGCCAAGCAGACCTCCGAGATCGAGGACTTCATCTCGAAGAAGGTCAACGGCATCATCGTGAACCCCGTCGACTCCAATGGGATCGTCCCGGCGATCAAGGAAGCCAACGCGGCGAACATCCCGGTGATTGCGGCTGACCGTGGCGTCGGACCAGGCGCGCAGACCGCCGCCTTCATCGCCTCGGACAACGTGCAGGCCGGCAAGCTCTCCGCCTCTGCCTGCTTCAAGGCGCTGGGCGGCAAGGGCAACGTCGCGGTGCTCACCGGAACCCCCGGGGCCTCGGCGACGAACGACCGGACCAAGGGACTGCAGGAAGCGCTCGCGGCGTACCCGGGCATCAAGGTGGTGGCCGAGCAGACCGCCCAGTTCGACCGGGCGACGGCGCTGACGGTCATGGAGAACATCCTGCAGGCCCACCCCGACATCGTGGGTCTCTTCAGCGAGAACGATGAGATGTCCCTTGGCGCGATCCAGGCGCTGAAGGGCGTGAGCAAGGCCGGCACCGTCAAGGTGTGCTCGATCGACGGCGAGGCCGCCGGCCTGGCCGCCGTGCAGGCTGGAACCATCCTCGAGACGATCGGCCAGCAGCCCGCCTACATGGCCACCACGGCACTGGACGATCTGGTCACGCTCGCGCAGGGCGGCACGATCCAGGGTGGCTTCATTGCCGCGCCGCTGAACCAGATCACGAAGGCCAACGTCGCGCAGTTCATCGGCAAGTAGCGCGCCGCTTCGACTCGTCAGAGAGCACCGTCACCAACGGCTCGACAGTCGACTTTGGCTTCGGCCTGAAGCAGCGCCTAGGCCCGAAGCACCGCGTGGGGGCGAGGTTGCCTCGCCCCCACGCGCCCATCGCACGCCCCATCTCCGCGGCGATCGTGGAGGGGCAAGGTCAGCTCACCCCCTCCCACACCACCGGACATGCGGGTGCGCATCCGAGGGTTCGCCAGTGCTCCCGAAGGCGACGCACCCGGGCGTCGATCGGCACTCGACCGAGCGGTCCAGTAGCTGACCGGCATGGCCGGCTGAGCGGAGCGAAACCAGCGAGACGCCAGCGCCCTTTGCGGTAGCCCCGGCTGGCCCGTTCGTCCGGGATGCCGAGGGCACGCAGGCAGCGGCGCTTGGCAGCGAACCGCCTCCATTCCTGCCAGAAGTAGCTGGACGGCTTCACCAAGCCATGATGCAGGCGAGGTTCGGGTCCCGGAAGAAGCCCTGCACGATCGTCGGGAGCCCCTGCAGGCGGCGGAGGGCGGCGACCGCCTTGGTCTTCAGATCGTCTGGTCCGGCGACGCCGATCCGCCCCACCTGGTCGTGCTTCACGTTCTTCCAGACCCATTCATTGGGGTTGAGCTGCGGGGTGCTCGCGCAGGGCGGCACGATCCAGGGTGGCTTCATTGCCGCGCCGCTGAACCAGATCACGAAGGCCAACGTCGCGCAGTTCATCGGCAAGTAGCGCGCCGCTTCGACTCGTCAGAGAGCACCGTCACCAACGGCTCGACAGTCGACTTTGGCTTCGGCCTGAAGCAGCGCCTAGGCCCGAAGCACCGCGTGGGGGCGAGGTTGCCTCGCCCCCACGCGCCCATCGCACGCCCCATCTCCGCGGCGATCGTGGAGGGGCAAGGTCAGCTCACCCCCTCCCACACCACCGGACATGCGGGTGCGCATCCGAGGGTTCGCCAGTGCTCCCGAAGGCGACGCACCCGGGCGTCGATCGGCACTCGACCGAGCGGTCCAGTAGCTGACCGGCATGGCCGGCTGAGCGGAGCGAAACCAGCGAGACGCCAGCGCCCTTTGCGGTAGCCCCGGCTGGCCCGTTCGTCCGGGATGCCGAGGGCACGCAGGCAGCGGCGCTTGGCAGCGAACCGCCTCCATTCCTGCCAGAAGTAGCTGGACGGCTTCACCAAGCCATGATGCAGGCGAGGTTCGGGTCCCGGAAGAAGCCCTGCACGATCGTCGGGAGCCCCTGCAGGCGGCGGAGGGCGGCGACCGCCTTGGTCTTCAGATCGTCTGGTCCGGCGACGCCGATCCGCCCCACCTGGTCGTGCTTCACGTTCTTCCAGACCCATTCATTGGGGTTGAGCTGCGGGGTGCTCGGCGGGGCGGCCGCGGCCGCGGCCAAGACCGACACGTTCCTGGGCGAACGCTACCGCCGCCTGATAAACCCGAATCCACCGATCGACGCGGCCTGAGGAGCTGCTGAAACGAGGAATCGGGCGCCCGCTGAACAGGGAAGATGGCGTTGAGCAAGCCCATCGGACCCGTCGCAGCGGAGCACCCGACAGATGCGATCATCGCACAGCCTCGACCGGCTCGGCACAGCGTTCGACGACGATCGCCTGGTGGCCGACGCGGGCCTGGTGCTGCCGGCCACCCTGGCGCACCA
>JAJYKX010000003.1:17407-37926 GCA_021788175.1 Chloroflexota bacterium | reverse complement strand
CGCGCGGCGGAGCAACAGCCGCAGCGGCGCCTGCGGGCCCGGCGCACCCGTCAGCATGGCGAGCAGGATAGCCCCGGTGCGTGGAGCCGGCGTTGCTATAGTGACGACGCCTGGCCGGGCTGTCCTGGACTCGCACGTATGTGACCGAAGGCGCGCTGGCATGCTCCTGGGGATCGATCACCTGGTCGTCGCCGTGGCGGACCCGGACCGCGCCGCCGCGGAGATCGAGGCGGAGCTCGGCCTGCGTGCCGCCGAGGGCGGTCGACACGAGACGCAGGGCACGTTCAACCGGCTGGTCTGGCTGGGCGACGCCTTCATCGAGTTGATCGGCGTCTTCGACCGCGCGCTCGCCGA
This sequence comes from Chloroflexota bacterium, assembly GCA_021788175.1. Lineage (GTDB taxonomy): Bacteria > Chloroflexota > Limnocylindria > Limnocylindrales > CSP1-4 > JAJYNJ01. The sequence continues at coordinate 37,572 of JAJYKX010000003.1, read as the reverse complement.
GCGGTCGTGGATCGGCCGGCCGACGCTCGCCGCCCTCGACGCCGACGGGCCTGCCGCGTGGTCGCTCGCGACGTGGGCGATCGCGAGCGACTCCCTCGACGCCGATGCCGCTCGGCTGCGTGGCCAGGGTTCCGACCTCGGGCCGCCCCTGCCGGGGGAACGCCACCGGCCGGACGGCCGGGTGGTCCGGTGGCGGCTCGCAGCCCCGGGGGACCTGGGGCCGCTCGAACCGCCGTTCCTCATCGAGCACGCCCCGGACTCGGCGGAGTGGACCGCGGCGGAGCGCACCGCCAGGGCCGGGGAGATCCATCCGATCGGCGGCCCGGTCCGGCTGGAGCGGCTCGAGCTCGGCGTCGCCCTCGCCGATCTCTCACGGCTGACCCGGCAGTACCTGCGGGCCACGGGACTCCGCTTCCGTCCCTCCCTCGCCGGGCGCGGGGCACGCGACGCGACGATCGGGCCCCATCTCGTGCGACTGGCGCCGGCCGTCCGTGGCCCGGCGGCGCATCTCGGCGGCGGTGCCCCGGCACTGGTCGCCCGTGGCGCAGCGGCGCAACCCGGTGGCGCCCCGCTCGACCGCGGAATACCGACACTCGCCACGATCGGGCTCGTCGTGGAGGGCGCGGAGGGGCGCGCGGCCGACATGCACGGCGTGCGGTTCGAGGTGCGCGGCGGCGCGCCATCTCCGGACGCCTGATGCATCGCGCCGCGCGACGCGCCCACGCCGGTTCGCGCAGGGAGGGGACGCTCATGGGCGACGACAGTGCCGGCATCGAGTACCGCTCGAGCGTGCCGGAGGCCGGCGCATTCGCGCGCCTCTTCGCGACGACCGGCTGGGATCCCGAGGGGCGCCTGACCGCGGCGAGAGCCGCCGCGGCACTCGCGAGATCCTGGTACGCCGTGGCCGCCTACGACGACGGGCGGCTGGTGGGGATCGGGAGGATCGTCGGGGACGGCGTCCTGCATGCGCTGCTGGCCGACGTCGTCGTGGATCCCGGGTACCGCCACCGCGGCATCGGGAGCGAGATCGTCCGACGGCTCGCGGCCGAGTGCCGGGAGCAGGACATCATGGACACCCAGCTCTTCTGTGCGCGGGGCAAGCGACCCTTCTACGAGCGACTGGGGTTCGTGGCCCGACCGGACGACGCGCCCGGGATGGAGCTCGCCGCGCCACCCCTTGCGGAGATGCCGGGTCGACCGATACGCTGAGCCGGCAATCCGCGTCCCCGGAGGCCACATGCGCATGCGTCCCGCGCCCGCCGCCACCGTCCGCCTGCCCCTGCGGCCGGTCGCCCCATGACGGCCGTTCCCGAGGCGGTCGCCCGACCGGGGGTGCCGGCGCGGGACGCGGCCTCCGGCCTGCCGCCCTACACGGCCCGCCTGCTGCGCTGGAGCTTCGCGATCGGCGTCCTGCCGCCCCTCGCGCTGATCGCCGCCCTGGCGGTGAAGAGCCTCTACCTCCTCACCTTCGTGCACGTGATCTGCGGGGGGACCTGGACGGGGTTCGACCTCTTCATGGGCCTGGTGATGACCCGGGTCATGACGCTCCTCGACGTGCCCACCCGGGTGGAGGTGGCCAAGCGGCTCACGCCCACCACCTTCTTCATCCTGCCGTCGCTGGCGGCCGTGGCCGTGACGTCGGGGATCTACCTCTCGCAGGCGGAGGGCAAGTTCGACCTCGGCTCCCCCTGGATCCTTGCCGCCGGGGTCGTGGTGCTGATCCTCACCGTGCAGGGATTCGGGATCTTCATGCCGAACGGGCTGCGGATCTTCATCGAGCTCGCCAAGCGCCAGCCGGACACGACGAAGATCGCCCGCCTCAACATGCGCAACATCCGCCTGGCGGGGGTTCAGGCCGCCCTGCAGGTCGCGATCATCGTGATCATGGCGCACCTGGCGGTCTACTGACGAGGAGAGGGGACGTGCCATGAACGTGACCGCGCTGCTGGCCGTCGCGGCCTTCGCGCTCGCCCTGCTGGCGATCTTCGGCACGCTCTACGTCGGCGCGGTCCGGAGCCACCGCCGGGGCGACCTGGGGATCGAGGGGATCCGGATCCTGCGCTGGGCCATCGCCGGGCAGCTCGTCATCTACGCGCTGCTGGCGGTCACCGCGTTCCTCGGCTGATGCGGCGCAGCCCTCGACAGCGGCGCGCGTTCGCGTACCCTGTGGGGATCGTCGAGGGGCCGAGAGCAACAGGGAGGCGCACGTGTTCAAGCGGATCCTCGTTGCAGTGGACGGGAGCCATCACGGGCGTCGGGCCGCGCTGACCGCGGCGGAGTGCGCCCGCGAACAGGGGGCGACGCTCACGCTCCTCACCGTGTACCACCAGCCGCCCAGCTTCGAGGGAGAGCCCGAGTACTCCGAGCAGCTCGAGGCCGCCATCCAGCATGCGCACGCCATTCTCGACTCGGAGGAGGCGGCGGTGCGGGAGGCCGGCGGGCCCGCGGTGGCACGCGAGGCGCTGGCCGGCGCGCATCCCGCCACGGCGATCCTGGACGCGGCCGCCTCCGGCCAGTACGACCTGGTGGTCATGGGCACGCGCGGCCTGGGCCGGATCCAGAGCGTGCTGCTCGGGTCCGTCTCGGCGCAGGTGGCCGCCCGGAGCCCGATCCCGGTCCTGATCGTCCACGACGAGGAGTAGCCGCGCCCGCGGTGCTCAGGGAGGCGGCGCGGGGCGAGGTGGCCGCGTAGCGCCGCGGGGCTGAACGCAGGCTGGGTGGTCGCGCGTCCCGCGCGGTGGAACGCACGGCCGGGGTCCCGCGCGTCCCGGCGCGAGAATCGCCCCCGACCGGGTCGGCCCGGGACTTCCTGGATCATCACCGCGCCCGCGGCGATGCCCACGGCCGCCCGCGCCGCGGAGGTGCGTCGTGGCGAGCAGTGACGATGGTTGGAGCCGGTACGGCCGGGCCCTCGCGGATGCGATGGCCGAGGTCCTCGCCGAGCTGCCGGACGAGGTCCGGCCGCACGCGCTCGAGACGGCCGACTACTGGCTGAGCGTGGGCCTCGCGATCGGGTTGGAGCACCCGGCGTCCGCCCGCCGTCTCCTGGCGCTCATCGAGGGCGAGGAGATGGAGCGGGCGGACCTGGTGCGCGACGCGTCGGCGTTCCTCGAAGAGGCGCTGCCGTGAGGCGCCGCGGCCTCGTCTCCACGCTCTACCGCACGGCGCGGCTTGCCAACGACGTGTCGACGCTGGCGTCCGGCAACCCCCACCGGATCGCCCGTCGGGCGAAGAACCGGATCGTGGGCCGGGCGCTCGCCAGGGCGGGCGTCTGGCGGATGCTCTGGCGCTGATCGATCAGTCGGCCGCCTCGACCGGCACCGGGACCAGCGTCGCGGCCGCTTCCTCGGCAGGGTGCGTGGCGCGCAGCGGGAGCTCGTGGAGCAGGAGTGAGGCGCCGCAGGCGATGACCGCGGCCACCGCGCCGATCCACATGGAGTTGCCGAGCGCGATCGAGAACGCCTGGTGGAAACCGTCCAGGAAGATCGGCTGGAGCTGCGCCGGGATCTGCGTCAGGAATTGCGTGGCGCTGCTGCCGCCCACCGAGGTGAGGTCCTGGCCGATGTTGAAGCCGGCAGGGGTGGTGGTCGGGACGTAGGCCGCCGGCGCGCCGGCCGCCACGATCTGGGTGCGCAGCAGGCCCCAGGTCAGGTTGTTCTCGAACAGCGTGAAGGCGACCGTCAGGCCCACCGACGTGCCGATCTGGCGCACCAGGGTCAGGTCGCTGGTGGCCGTGCCGAGGAGGCTGAAGGGGACCGCGTTCTGGACGATCAGGGTGAAGATCGCCATCATCGGGCCCACCCCGATGCCGGCCACGGCCATCCACAGCCAGAGCGAGGTGTCGGGCGTGTCCGCGCGAAGGTTGACGAAGAGCGCGAGGCCGACCGCGAGGATCGCCATCGAGGCGACCAGCAGCCACTTGTAGTGGCCGGTGCGGCTCACCACCTGGCCTGAGACGACCGAGCTGGCGATCAGCCCGAAGAGGAACGGGAAGAGATCGTAGCCGGAGGCCGTGGAGCTGGCGTTCTGCACGACCTGGAACCAGAGCGGCAGGAAGATGATCGCGGTGGCGAACCCGAAGGTCGCCAGGAAGGTGGCGATCGCCGAGACCGTGAACGTCCGGTTTCGGAAGAGGCCGAGCGGGATCACGGGATCCTCCGCGCGGCGTTCGGCGAGCACGAACGCGACCAGGAAGACGATCCCCATGAGGAAACCGCCCACCACGCCTGGCGCCGTCCAGTCGCCGTTCTCCGCGAGGGTGAGCGCGATCAGCACCGGGACGATCGCGAGGGTCAGGGTCACCACGCCCGGCACGTCCAGGTTGAAGCGGCTGCCCTCGCGCTTGACGGTCGGGAGCAGGTGCCAGATCAGGTAGAGGGAGACGAGGCCGACCGGCACGTTGACGTAGAAGACCCAGTGCCAGCTGACGTTGTCGGTCAGGAAACCGCCCAGGAAGGGGCCGACCAGGAAGGCGATCCCGAACACGGCGCCGAAGAGGCCCTGGTACTTGCCGCGCTCGGCCGGGGTGAAGAGGTCACCGATCACGGCCAGCGAGATGGGGAACAGCGCGCCGGCGCCCAGGCCCTGGACGGCGCGGAACGCGATGAGCTGCCACATGGACTGGCTGAGGCCGGACAGGGCCGAGCCCGCCAGGAAGAGCACGATGCCCGCCATCAGCATGGGCCGCCGCCCGTACAGGTCGGACAGCTTGCCGTAGACGGGGATGGTCACCGTGCTGGTGAGCAGGTAGGCGGTCACGACCCACGTGTAGAGGTCGGCACCGCGCAGGTCGGTGACGATGGTGGGCAGGACCGGACCCACGATGGTCTGGTCGAGCGCGCTGAGGAAGAGGCCCAGCAGCACGGCGAAGAGGATCTCGAACCGTGCTCGCTGGTTCACCTCGATGGCGGGGTGCGTGGTGGAGCCGGACATCACCGGCAGGGCTTCCATGGCGGGTGGCCTCCTGGGCTGGAAGGGGTGGGACGCTGCGGGCGCCGGTCAGGCGCCGGTGGATCTGGCCGTGGCTTGCGGGGGCATCGGGGCCGGGCAGTCGTCGACCAGCCGGCCCTCCTCGCGAAGGCGCTGGGCCGTGGCGAGGAACTCGCGCATGGCGGACACCAGTGCCGCGCGGCGGGGCACGCTCATCTCGGCGAGCACCTGGCGCAGTTGCTCGGCCCGCATGAACTCGCGGTCCTCGAGCACCTGGCGCCCGTGATCGGTGACGGTGACGAACACGACGCGGCGGTCCGCCTCGTCGTGCGTGCGACGGACGAGGCCCCGCTCCTCCATGCGGGAGACGATCCCGGTCGCGTTGGAGACGGCGACTTCGAGCATCTCCGCGAGACGACTCATGGCGAGGGGCCCGCTGGCCTCCAGCGCCATGAGCACGTGCAGCGAGGTCATGCTGATGTCCTGGCGACACCAGCGTGGAAGGTGCGTGGCGCGCTCCCGCGCCATCAGGGAGAGCAGCTCGCTGACGGCGGCGTCGAGGTCGCCGGTGGTGTCGGTCTGGGGGCCGGTGCTTGCGGCCGGCTCGGTGAGTGATTGCATGGTCCCGTGGGAACGATTCAGAAGCTGGTAGCTATTATCATCCCCAGCAAGGTTATGTCAACCATAACTATTACGACGACCTGCAGGGCGCGCGATCCCGCAGGGCGTGCCCTCCTGCAGGGCGTGCCCTCCTGCAGGACGTGCCGTCCCGCCGGGCGCGCCGTCAGTCCAGGACGACGCGCTGGTGCCAGTGCGGGACCAGCGCGTCGAAACCCATCGCCGCCACCTTCGGTTCCAGCGCCTGCTGCGCCTCCGGGTCGCCGTGGACGATGAAGACGCGACGCGGGAACCCGGTGTCACCCGGGCGCCTGCCGGCGGCGAACGCACTCAGCCAGGCGAGGAGCCCGGCCTCGTCGGCGTGCGCCGAGAACCCGCTGATCGAGCGCACCTGGCAGCGCACGACGTGCATCTCGCCGTCGATCCGGACGGTCTTCGCGCCGGCCTGGAGGTGGGCGCCGAGGGTGCCGACGCCCTGGTAGCCGACGAAGAGGATGACGGCCCGCGGGTCGCCCACCAGCTCGCGCAGGTGACCCAGCACACGCCCGCCGGTGAGCATCCCGTTGGAGGCGACGATCATGTACGGGCGCCTGGCGCGCGAGATGCGCTCGGAGGCCTTGACGTCGTTGGTCACCACCTGGCCCGGATAGTCGAGCGGCGCCACGTGGCGCGCGAGCAGGTCCTGCGTCTCGGCGTCCCAGTACTCGCTGTGCCGGCGGTAGATGTCGCTGGCGTGCGAGGCCATGGGCGAGTCGAGGTAGAGCGGCAGCAGCGGGATGCGGCCGGCCTCCACCAGGCGGTTCAGTTCCCAGACGATCTCCTGCGTGCGGCCGATGGCGAAGGACGGGACGAGGAGGACGCCGTCGTGGTCGGCCACGATCCGAACCGCCTCGGCCAGCAGGCGGACCGCCTCCGCCTGCGGTTCGTGCTCCCGGCCGCCATAGGTGGACTCGACGAAGACGTAGTCCGCCGAGCTCACCGGCGTGGGGTCCCGCAGGATCGGCGTGCCGGTCGGGCCCAGGTCGCCGGAGAAGACGAGGGTGCGGGCCGGATGGTCGGGCTCGGCCTCGACCTCGAGCCGGATGATGGCGGAGCCCAGGATGTGCCCGGCGTCGAGGAAGGTGGCCGTGATCCCCGGTGCGACCTCGACCGGCTGTCCGTAATCCACGCCCCGGAACTGCGGCAGCGCGGCCTGCGCCAGGCGCTCGTCGTACAGGGGCTCCTCGATCTCCAGCTCGACGTGCGCGGGAGCGGTGAGGATGGCGTGCTCCGGGCTGGGGTGCCCCTTCGGCGATGCGGCCGGGGGCAGGACGCCGCCACCGGTGAGGACGGGCGCGGCCGGCGCATCGGCCTGGGCCGGGCCGCCGGGCGTCGGCGCCCCGCCGTCGGCCGTGGTCACCGGGCCGGTCCCCGTCGAGGTCGCCTCGTCCTCCGCCTCGGCGGCCTCGAGCTGCGCCTCGATCGCGGACTCCAGGCGCTCCTCCTCCGCCGCGGCGCGGTCGGGGTGCCGGCGGGCCCAGCGCGTCTCGCGGCGCGCGGCCTCCTCCTGGAGCTTGCCGGAATCCAGCAGGACCAGGCCGGCGAGCTCCACCGTCCCCCGGGTGGCGTAGATGGGGCCGCGGAACCCCTCGGCCACCACGTGGGGGATCAGCCCGCAGTGATCCAGGTGGGCGTGGGTGAGGACGATCGCGTCGAGGGTCGCCGGATCGTAGGCGAGCGGGACGCGGTTCCGGACGGACTCGTTGGGGCTTCCCTGGAACATCCCGCAGTCCACCAGGACCCGGGCCCGGCCGGTGGTGAGGAGGAACTGGGAGCCGGTCACGGTGTTCGCCGCTCCGAGAAAGTGGACGTCCATGCGCGCATCGTGCCACCGCGCGCGCCCGGCCGCGCGGCGGGGACGGCGAGCCTCCGCGGTCCGGCGGCCGCTGCGAGTTGCCGGCATCCGCGACACGTGGTGCGGCGCACCATCCGCGCTGCGGCACCGGGGCCGGACCGCTGCGAGGTCCCCCGGCCGGCCGACCGGGCCCGGTGTGGCCGTGGTCCCCGTCAGCAGACGCTACACTCAGCCGGCTGTGCCTGATCTCTCCCGCCCCGCGAGCCGCCGCGGCGCCCGCCGATCCCGTTCGTGCCCATGACGGACGACCCCTCCCGATCGTCGCGCGATCCCTTCCAGGCCGGTCCGCTCGACCGCGCGTCCGCGACCAGGGTCCTGCAGCACGCGGACGGGCTCGTCGCCCAGGGGGAGTACCCGCAGGCGGCCGCGTTCTACTCGCGCGTGGTGGGCCACCGCGACCCCGACCTGCACGTGGCGGCGCTGCTCGGCCTCTCCGAGTGCCGCTACCGGATGGACGAGGACGAGGCCGCCATGGAGGGCTGGCGGCTGGCGACACAGGCCCCCGAGACGCCGCTCAGCTGGGTGGCGTGGCGGCAGCTGGCGGCCGCGCGCGTCCGCCAGGGCGACCTGCGCGGCGCGCTCGACGCATACCGGCAGGCGGACCGCCGGGCGCCGCGGGAGGCGAAGGCCGAGATCGCCTCGCGGCTCGGGTGGCTCAGCAAGGAGCTCGGGGACCGCCGGGCGGCGGGTCGGTACTTCGGCAGGACGCGCACCGGTGGCATGGACCAGCCGGTGGTGACCTACGTGATCCTGGCGATCACCATCGCCATCGGGCTCTTCCAGATGGTGGGCGGCGCCCAGGCCGATGCCCTCACCAACCTCCTGATGCTCGACAAGATCGCCGTGGCGCACGGCGAGTACTGGCGGCTGCTCACCGTGGTCCTGGTCCACGCGGGGCTCCTGCACCTCGGGTTCAACATGTACGCGCTGTACCTGGTGGGCCCGCTCGTCGAGCGGATCTACGGGCGCTGGCAGTACCTGCTGATGTACGTCCTGAGCGGCATCGCGGGATCGGTGACCAGCTACATCTTCCTGCCCAACCCGGCAGTGGGCGCGAGCGGCGCGATCTTCGGGCTCTTCGGCATCGTCTTCATCGCCTACCGCGTCCACAACCCGCTGCTGGGCCGCGGCGCCGATGCCCTCGCACGGCAGATCGGCTTCCTGATCGTGTTCAACCTGGTGCTCGACCTGGGGCTGATCGGTGGGGGCGTGGGCATCGACATCTTCGCCCACATCGGCGGGCTCATCGCGGGGATCTGGCTCGGCCTGATCCTGCTGCCCACCGGCCTGCGGCTCGCGGACCTCTGGCAGCGACCCGCCGGCGGGCGTGCGCTCGCCACCGAGCCGGTTCCGGGTGTGCTCCGCCTGGCCGGGGTCCTGCTCCTGGTCGGGGTCCTGGTGGCGGGCATCCAGGTCGGGACCGTGATCCGGACGGGTGGCCCCGGCCTCGGAGCCGTGCCGGGAGGCGCCGCCGCGTCGGTCACGATGGCCGTGCCGGGAGGCGCCGCCGCGTCGGTCACGATGGCCGTGCCGGGAGGCGCGGGCGTCAGCCCGGGTGCGGGCGTCAGCCCGGGCGCGGGCCCCGCCTGACGACCGGGGCCGGGCTCACCAGCAGATCGCGGCGCGACCCGAATCGGTCGATGATCCGGTAGAAGTTGCGGCGGGCCAGCCGGTCGCGCTCGGGTTCCGGCACGCTCGTGTCGCCGCGGTGCGCGTGGCGCACGGCCGGGAGCTCCAGGCTCACCCCCCGGCGGTGGCGCCCGGACGTGCCCTCGTCGCGCAGGACGAGGCTCCACCAGGCATCCAGGTGGCGGTGGTACCGGAAGTGCTCGTCGAGCGGGCCGCGGGCAGCGTAGTCGTCGCGGCGGAAGGCGAGGAGGCAGGCGTCGACCGCGTCGACCTCGCCCGGCGGCGCGTCCTCGAACCGGTGCAGGTCGGGGGACACGGTGCCCCAGCCGCCGGCCACGGCCACCGAGGGATCCCGCAGCGCCTCCACCAGCGGGCCCACGACGTCGCCCGTCGGCTCGACGCTCGTGTCGAGCAGGACCACGATCTCGCCGGTGGCGCGGCGGATCCCGGCGTTGAGGGCGGCCGCGTGGCCCAGCGGCGCGCTGGTCCAGACCTGCTCGGGCCGCGATCCCGCCACGGGGCCAGTGGCAGGACCGTCGGTGGCGTCGAGCGCGTCCACCTGCTCCGGCGTGGGATCGTTGGCCACGATCACGACCTGGGTGCCGGCGGGCGCGTGCTCCCGGAGGGCGTCGAGGGCGCGCGCCAGGTCTTCCGGCCACCGGTCGGCGGTCACAACGACGGTGGCAGTGGTGGTCGCCGGCTCCGCCAGCCGCGAGGGGACCGACGTGCTCGCGCCGTATCGGGTGCGTCCGCCCTCCTCGACGTCGGGAGGATGCGCGGGCTCCAGCCTGAACCGCAGCCCCTGGTCGATCACCTTCCAGCCGGCCGCCTCGATCTCGGCGCGGAGCGTGTCAGCCGCAGCCCAGTCGCGTGCCGCCCGCGCGTCCGCGCGGCGGCGTGCCAGCATCTCCACCTCGCGCGGGGCCGTGGGCCCGGCACCGGGTGCACTCATGGGGCGTCACCGGTCATGAGGCGGCAGTCTAGCGGACCGCGGGCAGAGCGCCCGCCGGGCCCCACCCCGACCCGCTACCCTGTACGCGGTGCATCGCTCCCTCGTGGCCGTCCTGGTCGGGACCTTCACGCTCCGGTTCAGCACCGGGCTCACCGGGGCGATGCTGATCTATTACCTCGCGGATCTGCCCCGGCACGGCGGCTCGCCGGTCGATCCTGCCGTTGTCGGCCTGCTGGCGGCCGTCTTCTTCGTCGCGGAGCTGGTGCTCTCCCCGCCGTTCGGCGCCGTCTCGGACCGGCTGGGTCAGCGGCCCGTCATGCAGCTGGGGCCGGTCTTCGGGGGCGTGGCGGTCGTGCTCACGGGGCTCACCACGAACATCCCGCTGCTGGGGCTCACGCGGCTGCTGGAGGGCGGCTCGACCGCGGCCAGCGTCCCCTCGATCCTGGGCTACGTGGCGCGGGCCACCTCAGACGACGAGCCGCTGCGGGGCCGCGCGGTGGCACGGTTCGAGCTGGCGACGCTCGCCGGGCTGGGGGGCGGCCTGGTCGCCGCGGGGCCCGTGTACCAGCTGATCGGCCGGACCGGCTTCTTCCTCAATGCCCTCGTGTACGTCCTGTCGTGGGCCATCTACCGCTTCGCCGTGGAGGAGCTCCCGGTCACCGCCGGGAGGACGGACTCGCCCGCGCGGCCCGGGCTCCGGCGGTACCTGGCGCTGCTCCGCAGCTCGTACGTGTGGCTGCTGGCCCCCACCTGGATCGCGGTCAACGCCGCCATCGGGCTGTGGACCAGCCAGTCACTGTTCCAGCTGGTGCGCCGGGTGGACACGCCGGTGACCCGCCACCAGGTGCTGATGGGGGGGTTCACGCCCACCCAGGTCAGCGTGGGCCTGACGGTGGGCCTGGCGATCTTCTTCGCGGGCCTGCTCTACTGGGGCGGGCGGTTCCGGACGCTCCGCCGGACCACGATCATCCTGTACGGGATCCTGGGCGGGGCCGGGGCCATCGCGTGCGCGTTCGTCGTCAACCACAGCGGAGGCCAGCCGCCGGTCGTTCCGGCCCTCTTCACCCTCGGCGCCGGGGCGGGGCTGTTCGTCCTGGCGGGTGCCACGCCGGCAGCGCTGGGCCTCCTGGCCGATGTCTCGGAGGCGCATCCGCACGACCGGGGCGCGATCATGGGCCTCTACAGCGTCTTCCTGGCGCTCGGACAGGTGGCCGGCAGCCTGATCGGCGGGGTGGCCGCGCAGTGGCGCGGCATCGACGGGCTCCTCGGCGCCACCGTGATCCTGCTCGGGGTGGCCGTCATCCCGCTCTGGCAGCTCCGCCTCTTCGAGCATCGGCTGGATGCCCTCCACGCGGCGGACTCCCGGGTGCCCGGGGCGCCCGCTGGCTGACCGGCCGGCCGGAACGGGCTCTCGCCCGGCCATACAATCGCGGGCATGACCGAGTCACGGGCGGAGATCCCCACCTACGGCAACTTCATCGGCGGCGAATGGGTGGAGTCCACCGGGGGCGGCACGTTCACCTCGGTGAACCCCGCCGACACGCGGGACGTGGTCGGTCGCTTCCAGGCGTCGTCGGCGGCGGACGCGGCCATGGCGGTGCGTGCCGCGGAGGAGGCCGGTCCAGGCTGGCGCCGGACGCCCGCGCCGAAGCGCGCGGAGATCATGTTCCGGTTCGCGAGCCTGCTCGCAGAGCACAAGGAACGGCTGGCGCGCGAGATGACGCGGGAGATGGGGAAGGTCCTCCCGGAGGCGCGTGGTGACGTGCAGGAGGGGATCGACATCGCGTTCCTGATGGCCGGAGAGGGGCGCCGCATGTTCGGCGACACCGTGCCCTCCGAGCTGCCGGACAAGTGGGCGATGTCGGTCCGCGAGCCGCTGGGCGTGGCCGCCATCGTCACCCCGTGGAACTTCCCGATCGCGATCCCCTGCTGGAAGATGATGCCCGCGCTCATCACCGGGAACACCGTGGTCTGGAAGCCCGCGTCCGACACGCCGGGGTCCGCCGCGCTCCTGGTGGAGCTGCTCGACCGCGCCGGGTTCCCCGCGGGCACCGTCAACCTGGTGACGGGCTCGGGCGAGGCGGTCGGGATGCCGCTGGTGGAGAACCCGGACGTCGCGGTGGTGAGCTTCACCGGGCACGTGGAGACCGGCCGGCAGATCGCGCGACGGGCGGCGCGCCGGCTGACCCGCGTGGCGCTCGAGCTGGGCGGCAAGAACGCGATCGTGGTGATGGACGACGCCGACCTGGACCTGGCGGTCGACGGGATCGTCTGGTCGGCCTTCGGCACCACCGGGCAGCGCTGCACTGCCTGCAGCCGGCTCATCGTCCACGAGCGCGTCCAGGACGACCTGCTGGACCGGCTCACCCGGCGGGTCCTGGGCCTGCGGCTCGGCGATGGGCTGGATCCGGCCACGGACGTGGGGCCGCTGGTGAACGCGGCGGCCCTGCAGCGCGTCGCCGGGTACGCGGACCTGGCGCGGACCGAACATACCGTGGTCTGCGGCGGCCGTCCGGCGACCGACCGGCCCGGGCTGGAGCACGGGCACTTCTTCGAGCCCACCATCGTGCGCGACGTGCGACCGATGGATCGCCTCGCCCAGGAGGAGATCTTCGGGCCGGTCCTGTCGGTGATCGGGGTCCCGGACTACGCGGCGGCCGTGACGGCGCTCAACCAGACCCCGTACGGCCTCTCGTCCAGCATCTACACCCGCAGCGTGGACACGGCGTTCCGCGCCATGCGCGACTTCCGGACCGGGCTGCTGTACGTGAACGCCGGGACCATCGGGGCAGAGACGCACCTGCCCTTCGGCGGCATGAAGCAGAGCGGCAACGGGCATCGCGAGGCCGGCCACGCGGCGCTCGACACGTTCACCGAGTGGAAGGCGATCTACGTCGACTACTCGGGCCGGCTCCAGCGGGCGCAGATCGACAACCAGCCCGAATAGGGCAGGGGACCGTCAGGTCGCGGCCGACCCGCCGACCGGGCCGCCCGCGGCGCCCAGCCGGTCGATCTCCTCGCCCACCGCATCGACGAACGCGGGGAGGGCCTGCCGTACGGCCGGGGAGAGCGGCGCTCCGAGCTCGAACGACTCGCCCCCCAGCCCCACGAAGCTCCCGTCGGGCAGCCCGCCGCGAAGCACCGCGACAAGGCCGAGCACGTCGCGGAGGGGCAGCATGTGGGAGGAGCGGGGCCCGGGCCCGCTGGATGCGAGGTCCGCCAGGGAGCGGTGGAGGATGGCGCCCGGCGGGATCCCACGCACCGCGTCGAGCACCAGGACGCGCACCTCCGGCCCGACGGCAGCGAGGTCATCGGGCTCGAGCTGGCCGACGAGCCGGATCTCGACGCCCGGTCTGCCGGCCTGCAGGTCGGCCCCCAGGGCGTGCCCGTCGTCGGCCGCCAGCAGCCGGTCGGCCGCGACGAGGGCCGCCGCATCATCGCCGCGGGACCGCTCCCCGCAGGCGAGGACCAGCACGCGCCCCACCGCGGCAGCCCCCGCCGCGGGAGTCCCCGCCGTGGGAGTACTAGCCGCGGGAGTCCCCGCCGCGGGAGTACCAGCCGCGGGAGTACCAGCCGCGGGATCCCCCGCCGCACCGTCCGGAGTCACGACCGGTCGATCGTGACGTCCAGGAAGTGCGTCGCGCACGAGATGCAGGGGTCGTAGCTGCGGATCAGCTGCTCCAGCCGGCGCGTCGCCTCCGCGTGCTCGAGCTCCAGGACCGAGGGCGCGAAGCCCCGCAGGTCCGCCTCGATCTGCCCCTGGTTCTGGCTGGTGGGCGGCACGATCTGGGCGCGCGTCACGTACCCCCGCTCGTCCGTCTCCCAGTGGTGCCAGCACGTGCCGCGGGGCGCCTCCGAGCCCCAGCCGGCAGCTCCCGCCTTCGGCGTCCAGGGCACGAACGGCGCTGCCGGCCGCCGGTAGGCGTCGATGATGTCGATCGCCTCCGCGCAGTAGTGGACCAGCTCCACGCCGCGCGCCGCGATGCTCCAGAAGGGATTGCGCGCGATCTGGTCCGCGAGTCCCGTGCGCGCCAGCGCCTCGCCGGCGACCGGGTGCAGCTGTTGGGCCGCGATCGTCACCCGCGCCGACGGTCCGAGCTGGTACGTCTCGCCGGCGTGCGTGCGCGCGTGGAGCGCGTTGCTCCCCTCGTGGTGCTCCTCCCGGAAGACGGTCCGCCAGTCGCCGATGGGGACGTCGATCGTCCCGTCATGTGACACGAGCCGGCCGGCAAAGAGCGGGTACTCGTCCGGGTGCCGCAGGGAGACCAGGCGGACCGGGCGCTCGAAGGGCGGCGCCTGGAACTGCGCGACGAAGTCCAGGGTGGCCTTCGCCTGCTCCAGCGCCGTCACCAGCGCCGGGCGCATCGCCAGGAGCTCATCGCGCGAGGGCACGTGGTAGAGGCCCCCGACCCGGACGTTGACCGGGTGGATGGACCGGCCGCCCACCACCGCCATGAGCTCGTTGCCGACCTTCTTGAGCGCGAGCCCCTGCTCCACCACCGTCCGGTGGTCCTTGGCCAGGTCGATCGCGCTGGCGTAGCCCAGGAAGTCGGGCGCGTGCAGCAGGTAGACGTGCAGCGCGTGGCTCTCGATGTACTCGCCGGCGTAGAGCAGCCGTCGCAGCGCGCGCACCTGGGGATCCACGGTCACCCCGAAGATCGCCTCGAACGCCCCGGCGGCGCTCATCTGGTACGCCTCGGGGCAGATCCCGCAGATCCGGGCCACGATGTCCAGGACCTGGTCCGGGTGCCGCCCCACCACCAGCTGCTCGAAGTACCGCGGGGCCTCGAAGATGCGCAGGCGCGCGTCGGTCACCTCGCCGTCCCGGACCGTCAGGTGGAGCGATCCCTCGCCCTCGACCCGGGTGATCCCCTCGACGCGGAACGAGCGCTCGAAGGTGGGTGCCTCGGTCGTCATCACTTGCCTCCGGAGGGCGTGCCGGTGCTGGCCGGCGAGGGCGCATGGCCGGCCGGGACGCCCGGGGCGCCGCCGAACTCGGTGATCACGTCCCGGAAGGGCGGCGCGTAGCCGGTGAACCCGGCGAAGAGCCGGCCGGCCTCCGCGGGCGCCTCGCCCATGGCGACGAACTGGCGGCCCAGGCTCGCCGCGTTGGCCTGCTCGCGCGGGCCGAAGCACCCGTAGCAGCCGCGGTCGAAGCCGGGACACAGCGCGCCGCACCCGGTCATGGTGACGGGGCCCAGGCAGGGGATCCCCTGCGAGACCATCACGCAGACGCGCCCGGCCCGCTTGCAGGCGGCACAGACCGCCTCGTCCGGCAGGTTGGCACGTCGCCCGGTGAGCAGCGCCGTCACGAACTCGAGGAGCTGGTCCCCGTTGATGGGGCAGCCGCGCAGCTCGCCGTCGACCTTGACGTAGTCCGAGACGGGCTGGGCGGTGGCCAGCGATTCCACGTACTCGGGATGGGCGTAGACCGCCGCCCGGAAGGCGTCGTGGTTGGCCCAGTTCCGCATCGCCTGGATGCCGCCGGCCGTGGCGCAGGCACCGATGGTGACGAGCACCTTGGCCTCGCGGCGCACCGCGTGGATCGTCTCCAGCTGCTCGGGCGTGCTGACGGCGCCCTCGACCAGGACGACGTCGTACGGCCCACTGGAGCGGTGGCTGGTGGCCTCGGGGAACTCCACGATGTCGATCCGCTCGGCCACGGAGAGCAGCGCGTCCTCGAGGTTGAGCAGCATCAGCTGGCAGCCGTCGCAGGACGCCAGCTTGACCACGCCCAGGCGAGGACGGGGCGTGCTGGTAGCGCGGACCATCAGATGCCCTCCCGTCCGAAGACGTCACCGAGCTGTGCCAGCGAGAAGACGGGGCCGTCCTTGCAGACGAAGAAGGGCCCCATCTGGCAGTGCCCGCACAGCCCGACGCCGCACTCCATGTGGCGTTCCATCGAGATGAAGATCCGGTCCTGGGTGATCCCTCGCGCGGCAAGCGTGCTCACGGTGGCCTGGATCATGCGTTCCGGCCCGCACACGAAGGCGATCGCCTTGGTGCCGTCCCAGCGCGCGTGATCGAAGAGCTGCGTGACCACGCCCACGCGGCCGAGCCACGTGGCGTCCGCGCGGTCGACCGTGACGCCCACCTCCAGGTCCCCGCGCGAGGCCCAGGCGGCGAGCTCCTCCTTGTAGAGCAGGTCGCCCGGCGTGCGCGCGCCGTGGTAGACGTGGACGTCGCCGAAGCTGGCGCGGTGGGCCAGGATCTCGTCGACCACCGGTCGCAGCGGCGGGAAGCCCATGCCGCCGCCGACGATCACGACATCGTGGTCGTGGGCGGCCTCCACGGGCCAGCCATGCCCGAGCGGGGCGGAGAGCCCCACCTCCGCACCGCGCTCCAGCCCGGTCACGAACGTGCTCGCCGGTCCGACCGCCCGCACCGTGAGCTCCATGCCGGTGGGGAGGCGCCGGGAGATGGAGATCGGGATCGAGCCGATCGCCGGCGCCGAGACCATCACGAACTCGCCGTGGAGGCGGCTCCAGTCCATGCCGTCCGGCGTGCTGAGCGTCAGCGTCACCGTGTCGTGCGTCTCCGGGCGGACCGCGTCGACGTGGAAGACGCTCGTCCGGGGTGCACGTGCCGCGGCCGCCTGCGCCTCGGTGCCGAGCACGGGCGGCGGCGCGATCAGGTTGAGCTCCTCGCGCACGTCGATGCCGACCGGGCACCAGGTGATGCACCGCCCGCATCCCACGCAGCCCGAGGTGCCGAACTGGTCGATCCAGGTGGCGAACTTGTGGGTGAGCCACTGCCGGTAGCGGTCCTGGACGCGCGGGCGGAAGTTGCCGCCCAGGGCGACGGCGGAGAACCCCTTGGTGAAGCAGAAATCCCAGCGTCGCTCGGTGACCGCCGTGTGACCGTCCAGGTCCGACCGCTGGCTGACGCTGGTGCAGAAGCAGGTCGGGCAGGCCGCGGTGCAGTTGGTGCAGGCAAGGCAGCGCTCGGCGATCTCCGCCCAGCGAGGGCTGTCGAGCTTCGCCAGCAGCCGGTCGTGGAGGCCCGCCGTGACGACGGGGTCCCCGATGCGGTCGCGGGCGGCCACCAGCTGGTCCGAGCCTTCCACGACCTGGTCGGCGGTCGCGTCCGCCAGGCCGAGCCGGGCGACGATCGCCGCGCCCTCCTCGGATCCGGAACTGACGAGGAAGCCGTCGGCCAGTTCGACCAGCAGGACGTCGTGTCCGCCGCGCACGCCGGGGCCGGTCCCCATCGAGGTGCAGAAGCACGTGCCGCCCGGTTCGGCGCACTGGACGGCGACGATGAGCGCGTTGTCGCGGCGCCTGCGGAAGTCCTCGTCGGTGTAGGGACCGCCCAGCAAGACGCGGTCCTCGATCCCCAGGGCCGCGAGCTCGCAGGCGCGCACGCCCAGGAACGCCATCTTCGGGATCTCGTGCCGGACGGGGCCGAAGGAGACGTGGCCCTGCTCGTCCCGGTGCGACTGGGCGAGCTCGAGGGTGGGCGGAAAGACGAAGCGCTTCCAGGAGGTGGGGCCCACGGCATAGGCGAAGTACCGCGCGTCGTGGTGGTCCACAAGCCGGTAGCGGCCGGGGGACTGCTCGGCGCCCACGCCGACCGGCAGGTCGGTGACGGCCCGGACCTCGCCGTACACGATGGCGCCGTCGGAGACGGTGGGGCCGATGACGGTGCGCCCATCCTCCGCGAGGAGGTCGATCAGGTGCTGGAACTCGGCGCGGGGCAGGAACCCGGTCCCGCTCCGCGGCTCGGCGATCACGGTGGTCACGGCGCTGCTGGTCACCTCGCGAACAGGTCGAGCATCTGGAGCCGCGTGGCGTTGAGGCGGCGGGCGAGCGCCTGCAGGACCCTCGGGTAGAGGACCGCGGCCAGGTCGTGGTCCGCCGCCAGCGCGGCACGCAGGCCGGGTCCGTCGAGTGCGAGGACGTCGACCGGCTGCAGTGCGACCACGGTCGACGTCGAACGGTACGGTGGGACGAGCGCCGACTGCCCGAAGATGTCGCCCGGCTCGACGGTCAGGATGGTCACCCAGCCCTGCTCCGGGACCAGCGTCCGCAGTGAAACGCGCCCGCTGAGAACGATGCCGATCTCGTTGGCCAGCTGCCCCTCGGTCAGGAGCGTGGTGCCGGCAGGGGCCTGGTAGCGTCGCGCGAGCCCGACCAGGCGCACCTGGGCCTCCGGCGGCAGGTTGGCGCCGAACCAGGTGGCGTTGAGGAGCGCGACGAACTCGGCGTCGTGTTCGGTCCGGGCCGTGGAGCCCTCGGTCTCGGGCATCGAGCGGAACCTCCATAGGCGCGGGACGCTCTGGTACCCGTATGGGACCATGCCGTGGCAAGGGGCCGACAGGGTCTCCGGTCACCGGAAGCCGGTCCGTCCGACCCGGCGCCCGCACGTGCGATCGCGAGGTGCGCGGGTACGATTGGCGGCCATGGGGAGGATCGCCGGAGGCTGGGGCACGATGGTCGACCGGGACGGTGCCGGGGCCTCGGGCACGACGGTCGACCGGCACGGCGCCACCGGTTCGGCCGACTGGAACGCCGCCGGCCGTCCCCCCGGACGGCGTTCGTGCGGGCGCGCGTGCCGCGCCGCCGCCTACGCGCTCGCGGGCGCGGGCATGGAGTCGCTCTTCACCTCGACGAGGCTGTCCCGCGCCGCCGGTGCGCTGCGCCCCAGCGGGCCCTCGTCGGCCTGGATGCTGCCGATCTACGGCCTCGCACTCCCCCTGTTCGAGCCGATGCACGACCGCGTGCGCGGAAGGCCGGCCTGGCAGCGGGGTGCCGTCTACGCGTCCGGGATCATGGGCGTCGAGGTGATCACGGGCTGGCTCCTGCGACGGGCGACCGGCAGGTGCCCGTGGGACTACGCGGGGCGGACGCGGTGGGACCTGGCCGGCCTGACGCGGCTCGACTACGCGCCGTTCTGGGCACTCGCCGGCCTCGCCGCCGAGCACCTGCACGACGCCATGACCGGGTCCGCCCCGTGCGGGGTGCCGCACGCCCGTCCGACGTCCCGCCCGCCCGGTGCGCTACAATCGGCCGCCGTGGGCCGGTAGCTCAACGGTAGAGCAGCGGTCTCTTAAACCGCGGGTTGAGAGTTCGAGTCTCTCCCGGCTCACCACTTCCCACGCCGCCCCGGCGTGTGCCCCCCCGGACCGATACGCGTCGGTGCCTGCCACTCACACCATGGGGCTTCGACTGCCCCGCACGTGGCGGGTCGCGGGTCGTCGACGGCGGCGCGGCAGGGGTCGCGATCTGCATCTCGTCCGGAATCGAGAAGCGCCTGGCGGGGCCACCGGGTACAGTCACGCCGCGCGGCAGTGCTTCGTCAGGGTCAGATCGGTCCGTGGTTCACGCCACCACCGCGGCAAGCGCGACCGCGCTGACGTCAGGCGCCTCCCCGAGCTGTATGGAGCGGGTCATGTCCCATGTCGTCGACTTCGCCAACGTCTCGACCATCGGCCTCGAATCCTCACCGGTGGCGACCGCGCTCGCCGGTCTGCGGGCGAACGAGGCCCGTTACTTCAAGAACAAGTACGACCACGACTTCACGGTGGAGCCGGCGAGCGAGGCCCGGGACACCGTCGACTGGGTGCATCGCATCCTCCGGGAGGAGCGAGGCCTCGTCATCGCGGCCCGCCCACTCGAGGCGACGGCCTTCCGCGTCGAGAACATCCGATGGGCCTACGTCTTCTACGAGAGCGGCCTGTCCATCAACGTCCTGTACACCGTCGACGATGCGGGCAAGCGGGCGGTGGGGTTCAAGCTCTCCGACGGGATGGAGGTCCCCGCCGAGCTCGCCTCGTTCAAGTTCGCGAGGCAGAAGTCGAGGCTGGCCGGGACCATCCGCGGCTCGTTCTTCGTGATCAAGGGCGAGTACTGATCGGGCGCTCGCCCGCCGGACGGCTCGGGCGCTCCCCTCGGGATCACGTCCCGCCGATGGCGCGTTCCAGGAAGCCGACGCTCCAGCGCCTCCACGCGTCCGGGCAGACGTCGATCACGTTCCCATGCGTGGCGCCCGGGCAGAGGTGCATCTCGACCGGCACGCCGGCCGCCCGGGCTGCCTGGTAGTTGGCTTCCACGCTCCGCACAGGGAGGTCATGGAGGTCGGCCGTGCCGTGGAGCAGCAGGAGCGGCCGGTCGCCCAGCGCCGGGATGGCATCGATCGGGTTGG
>JAJYKX010000003.1:0-17307 GCA_021788175.1 Chloroflexota bacterium | reverse complement strand
CGGTCGCGCTCGCCCGGACCGGCGGGCCCCTCGCGTGTTCACCTCGACACCCCGCACATGCAGTGGCAGTCTCGCCCGGCAGCGTTCCGCCGGCGTTCCCCGGTGCGGCCGCGGATCGTTCGACGGCGGCCGGATCCGGTCGTCCCGAGGAGGTAGCCGGCTCCGGAGACGTCGACGGCCCCGAGGGTTGACCCGGCCCGGCGTCCGCGGCTACCGTGCCGTGGGGCTCAGCTCGAGGCCGCGGCTCGCGGCGGCGCGTCCGTGCTGCCCGGCGACGCGTCCGTGCGCGCGGCGGCGAGATCCCGACGGAGCGGAGGAGTGCGATGGCGCATCGCCTGGAGAGCGTCGAGGCCCTGCAGGTCGGCGAGCTCAGGATGGGTCGGGCGACTCTCAACCTGTACCGCGAGGTGCCCGAGCCCGGAGCGGCCGCGGAGCGGCGCTGGACCGTCTTCGGTCGCATCGGGCGTGCCGTCTCCCTTCCGGACGAGTCCGACGCGCTGCTCGTGCTCGAGGACGGCCGCGTGTTCCGGGGCCGGGTGATCCTGGAGAACAGCCGGACCACGGTCGACTGGCGGGGCCGGACGACCGAGTACGAGTACCGCGGCACGGGCACCCTGGACGGCGCGACCGACGCCGACTTCGGCTGACCGGGGCGGAGAGGCTGATCCACGCGAGGTATCCACCGATCGGTGGATCGACCTCCGCCGACGACCGGGTTCCTGCCTGGCCGAGCGCCCGCTGTCCGCGGCGCGGTGGCGGCGGGAGACTCGCGTCGTGCGAGGCGCCGGGGAGGATCCCGGCGACGTCGCCCAGGAGGGATCCACCCGATGAGCCTCTTCCAGATCTCCCGCCGGGTCGGCCCCGGACCCGCGGACCGCGTCGGGCCGGTGCCGCCGTCCACGGCGGTCGCGCTGTCCGGCGTCGTCAAGCGCTACGGCTCCGTCGATGCGCTGCGCGGCATCGACCTGACCGTGGAGCGCGGCGAGATCGTCGCGATCCTGGGGCCGAACGGCGCAGGCAAGACCACCGCGATCTCGCTGCTCCTCGGACTCCGCCGTCCCGATGCGGGAACCGTGCGTGTGCTCGGAGGCGACCCCGAGGACGCCACCACGCGCGCCCGTGTGGGGGCGATGCTCCAGGAGTCCGGCGTTCCGGCGATGCTCACCGTGCGCGAGCTCGTCGAGCTCTTCGGCGGCTATTACCCCCGGCCGCGCCCCGCCGCCGAGGTGCTGGTGGCGGCCGGCCTCGACAACCTGGCCGATCGCCGCGCGGGCGCCCTCTCGGGTGGGCAGCGCCAGCGGCTCTACTTCGCGCTGTCGCTGGTGGGCAACCCGGAGCTGGTCTTTCTCGACGAGCCGACCACCGGCATGGACGTGGAGAGCCGGCGCCGGTTCTGGGACATCGTCCGCGAACTCGCCCTGCGCGGGACCACGGTCATCTTCGCCACGCACCTGCTCGAGGAGGCAGACGCGCTGGCGACGCGGATCGTCGTGGTCGACCGCGGCCGCGTGGTCCGCTCGGGCACGCCGGCCGAGATCAAGGCGCTGGCGGGCGGCGCGACCATTCGCGTCCGCACCGACGCCGCGGCGGCGGACGTCGCCACCTGGCCGACCGTGCTGCGCGCGTCACGGGAGGGCTCGCGCCTGGAGATCGTGGCACGCCGGCCGGAGGCCGTGCTCCGGGCCCTCTTCACCGGTCCGTACGCCGTCGACGAGGTCACCGTGCAGGAGCACGCCCTGGAGACGGCCTTCCTCGAGCTCACGAAGGAGTCCTGACGTGTCCACCGCATCGCTCGCCATTCCCGCCGTTCACCCGGCCCCCGGGCCGGTCGGCGTCCTGCTGCGGCAGATCCGTGCCGAGGTGCACGGGCACGTCCGGGCCCCCGAGTTCGTCGTCCCGGTGATCGTGCTGCCGGTCGTCCTGTACCTGATCTTCGGCGCCCCCCGGGCGACCGAGCCCACGCCCTACGGCACCCTCGGGACCTACATGATGGTGGGCTTCTCCATCTACGGCGTCCTCAACGTGGTGCTGTTCGGGATCGGCCAGGCCATCGCCGACGAGCGCGGCCGCGGCTTCCTGCGGCTGATGCGGACGACCCCACTGCCGTCCTGGGCCTACATGGGCGCGAAGCTCGGCCTCGCCGGCGTGCTCGTCGCGCTGATCGTGGGCCTGATCGGGCTGGTCGGAGACGCCACCGGCGCGGGCGTCTCGCCGGCGCGCTGGCTCCCGCTCCTGCTCGTGCTCGTGCTGGGCGGCCTGGCCATCGCCCCGATCGGCTTCCTGGTGGGCTTCCTTTCCCGGCCGCACGGCGCGGGGGCCCTGGCGCTCCTCCTGCTCTTCCCGCTGTCGCTCGCGTCGGGCGTCTTCATGCCGGTCGACCAGCTGCCGCAGATCGTGCGCGACGTCTCGGTCGTCACGCCGACGTACCACCTCTCGGAGCTCGCCCGCTGGAGTGCCGGCTTCCCGGCCTCGGGCACCGCCGTCGAGCACGTCGCCGTGATCGCCGCCTGGTCCGTCGCAGGCATCCTCGCCGTGGCGCTCAGCTACCGGCGCATGGTGGGGCAGCAGTTCGCGTGACGCGGCGCATACGATGGCCGCGATGAGCAGCGCGTCGGACGACACGCGGTCGGCCGGTCCCGGGAAGCCGGGGCCGGCCAGCGCGTCCGGCGCGCACCCCGCAGCGCCTGCCGGGATCGACGCCTGGGAGCGCTGGCTTCCGTTCTGGAACGTGTACGTCGTGCTCGTGCTGGCCGCCTCGACCGCGCTCGCGTTCGCCGGCGGCGGGTTCGGCACGCGCCGGCCCGAGGGCCTCGGAGCGGCCGTGGCCGTCGCGCTCGTGGCGCTGCAGGCAGCGGCGTTCTGGTTCGTGTGGATCCGCCGGTCCGTGTGGGATCAGCCGCGGTGGCTCCGGGCCGCCTATGTCGTCCTCCTGCTCGTCCTGTTCGTGATCCTGATCCGGCTCTCGGACGGGTTCCAGTTCCTCCAGTTCTCGCTGTACCCCCAGGTCTTCTTCGCGATCCCGGGGCCCTGGGCCGTGGCCGCCGTACTGACGCTCGTGCCGATCCTCTCCGTGGACGCGCTGATCTCGGCGAGCTGGGACGTGGCGTCTGCCGCACCCACGATCCTGCTCCGTTCCGCGTCCGTGGTGGTGTTCACGATCATGTCCGCCTGGATCTGGGCGATCGTCCGGCAGAGCGACGAGCGCCACCGGCTCATCCGCGACCTGCAGGAGGCGCGCGAGGAACTCGCGGCAGCCGAGCGGCAGGCCGGCGTGCTCGAGGAGCGGGCACGGCTGGCGCGCGAGATCCACGACACGCTGGCGCAGGGGTTCGCCTCCGTGGTGACGCAGCTGGAGGCCGCCGGCGGCGTGCTGCGCGAGGATCCGGGCCGGGCCGAGCACCACATCCGGGAGGCGGAGGAGGTGGCCCGGGCGAGCCTCGCGGAGGCGCGCTCACTCGTCTGGGCGCTGCGGCCGGACGCCATCGCGACCGCCGGGCTCGCCGCCGCCATCGGGCGCCTGGCGACTGCCCCCGGGACCCGCGGCGAACCGGTCGTCGAGGTCGAGATCTCCGGCCGGGCGCGGCCGCTCCATCCGGACGTCGAGGTGGCGCTCCTGCGTGCGGCCCAGGAGGCGCTCGCCAACGCGCGGCGGCACGCCGGGGCCTCGCACGTCACCCTGACGCTGACCTACTTCGACGACGCGGTGAACCTTGACGTGGTGGACGACGGCCGCGGCTTCGAGCCGGAGGCGATCGGGCCGGGCGGCCCGGGTGGCGGGTTCGGGCTGCGCGGGATGCGGGAGCGCGCGCAGCACCTGGGCGGGCAGCTCACCGTGGAGAGTGCCCCGGGGGAGGGGACGGCCGTCACGATCGCGCTCCCGGCGATCGCCCCAGCGGGATCGATGGAGGGCACGTCGTGAGCCGGATCTCGCTGCTCATCGTCGACGACCACCCGGTGGTGCGGGCAGGGCTGCACGGGATGTTCGACTCGGACCCCGGCTTCGAGGTGCTGGGCGAGGTGGCCAGCGGGGAGGCGGCCGTGGACGCCGTCAGCCAGGCGCGCCCGGACATCGTGCTCATGGATCTGCAGATGCCGGGCATCGGCGGGGTGGAGGCGATCCGGCGCATCCGCGCGCTGCCGGGACCGCCGCCCGTGCTCGTCCTGACGACGTACGACACGGACGCGCAGATCCTGTCGGCGATCGAGGCCGGCGCGGCCGGCTACCTGCTGAAGGACACCCCGCGCGACGCGCTCTTCGACGCGGTGCGGAGCGTGGTCGCGGGCGGCACGCCGCTCGCACCCGCGGTGGCCGCGCGCCTCCTGCAGCGGCTCCCCCAGGCAGCCGGGCGGCGCACCGCCGAGCCGCTGACGATCCGCGAGCTGGACGTGCTGCGACTCGTGGGGCGCGGCGCCTCCAACCGGGAGATCGCGCGCGACCTGCGCATCGGCGAGGCCACCGTGAAGTCGCACCTGCTCCACGTCTTCGAGAAGCTGGGAGTGGCCGATCGGACGTCGGCCGTGACCACCGCCATCGAACGGGGTCTCATCGAGCTGCCCCGCTCGCGCTGAGCGCGCGATCCCGCGCACCCGCTCCGGCCGGCCGCCCGGGCCGGGCGCGTCTGACCGCGCCGTCCGCCTCCGGGAGAGGGGTCACCGGGGCGGTCGGTCGTCTCCCAGGAGGAGCCCGATCCAGCGGGCATCGGGGTCCGCGTCGACCAGGACCGCCTTGACCAGAAGCGTCAGCGGGATGGCCAGCAGTCCGCCGAGCGGCCCCAGGACGACTGCCCAGAAGACCAGCGAGAGGAAGGTCACGGTGGCCGACAGGCCGACGGTGTCGCCCACGACCTTGGGCTGGATGAGCGACTGGATCACGAAGTTCGCCACCGAATAGGCCACGATGACGGCGAGCATCGAGCCGACGCCCCCCTCGAGGAGGGCCACGAGTGCCGGCGGGGCGAGCCCCAGCACGAAGCCGACGTTGGGGATGTAGTTCGTCACGAAGGCGAGCAGCCCCCAGACCACGGGGAGCGGCACACCGAGCCAGTAGAGCACCACGACATCGACAGCGGCGACGACGAGGCCGAAGACCGTCGAGACGACGACGTAGCGCCGGGTCCGCTCCGTGAACCCGCGGAGCGCCGCGACCGTCCCGGGCCGCAGGTTGCCGCCCTCGAGCCGCGCGGCGAAGCCTCCGGCCTCGAACGCGAGGAAGAGGACCAGGACGATGACCAGGAGGAGCGCGGAGACGATGCTGGTCAGGCCGCCCACCACCGGACGGACGCCGCTCACCAGGCTCGTGAGGTCGACGCTCTCGATGGCCCCGACGATCTGCTCCTGGGTCACGCCCGTCGGTTCGAGCGCACGGGCCACCTGGGCCGCCAGGTCGCGGAACTGCGACGAGTATGCGGGGAGGAGCAGGCCGAGCTGGCCGGCCGAGAAGACGAGCGCGGTGACCAGTGCCGCCAGGATCGCGTACGAGGCGACCAGCAGCGCCGCACCGCCCGCCCAGGCCGGCGCTCTGCGGCGGCGGACGGCCGTCCGCACCGGATCCAGCGTGAGCACCAGGACCAGCGCCAGGAACGCGGGACCCACGATTCCCCGGAATTCGCTGAGCCCGACCAGCACCACGAGCGCGGCGGCCAAGCCGAGCAGGAGACTCAGCGGCCTCGGCAACCGCCACTCGGTGGAGCGGATCGGCCCCGGTACCTCCCCGGGGCCGCGGCCGCGATCGGAGCCCCCGGCCTCAGTCGTCTTCGACCGGCCTGGCGGCGACCAGGCGCGGGTAGGCCGGGTACCACATCGCCTCGTCAACGGCGCGCACGATCTGCTCGTCGTGGTAGCCACGGCCGACGCCGCAGTCCCGTGCCTGGCAGACCACGCGGGCCGCGATCGCGCGGGTCACCGCGCGCAGCTGGGATGCCGGTGGGTAGATGGACCCGGCCTCGAGCTGCTCGTCGGAGACCATGTCCGCCAGGGTGTGCGCCGCCACCAGGAACATCTCGTCCGTCACCTCGCGGGCGTCGGCGACGATGGCACCGAGCCCCACCCCGGGGAAGACGAAGACGTTGTTGGCCTGCCCGACGAGCCGGCTGCGCCCGCCGATCTCCACCGGCGGGAAGGGGCTGCCGGTCGCGACGATGGCGCGGCCGTCGCTCCAGCGCAGCACGTCCTCGGGCAGCGCCTCGGTGTTGGCGGTGGGATTGGAGAGCGGCATCACGATGGGCATCCGGGCGTGGCGGGCCATCTCCCGGATGGCGCCCTCGGTGAACGAGCCGGGTGTGCCGCTGGTGCCGATGAGCATGGTCGGCCGGACGTGGCGGATCACCTCTTCGAGGCCGAACGGTCCGTCGCCTTCGAACCCGTGGGCGGCCATGACCTCCGGCGTCAGCGCGAACTCCAGCTTGTCCGCGTCCAGCTGCGCCCGTCCCGTGTGGACGAGTCCGTGCGTGTCCAGCATGGCGATGGCGCGCGCCACGGTCTCCGGTTCGGCACCCTCGCGCTCCATGGCCACCCGTATCAGCCGCGCGATGCCCACGCCGGCCGCGCCCGATCCCAGGAAGACGATGCGCTGCCGGTGGAGCGGCTCGTCCAGCAGCCGGAGCGACGCGAACAGCCCCGCCAGCACCACGCCGGCGGTGCCCTGGATGTCGTCGTTGAAGCTGGCGATGCGGTGCCGGAAGCGATCCAGGATGCGGATGGCGTTGTGCTGCTTGAAGTCCTCCCACTGCAGGAGCGCGTGCGGGAAGACGAGGTTGACGGCCTCGACGAACTCCTCGATGAACTCGTCGTACGGGGCACCGCGCAGCCGTGGATGGCGATACCCCATGTAGAGCGGATCGTCGAGCAGGCCCTGGTTGTCGGTGCCGACGTCCAGCGAGACCGGCAGCGTCAGCGACGGATAGATGCCGGCCGCGGCGGTGTACAGGGCCAGCTTGCCGATGGGGATCCCCATGCCGCCCGCGCCCTGGTCACCCAGCCCCAGGATGCGCTCGTTGTCGGTCGCCACGATGAGGCGCACGTCCGTGGAGCGCGCGTTGCGCAGCAGCTCCGCGATCCGTCCCGAGTCGTCTGGCGTGATCCACACGCCGCGGCTGCGCCGCATCACGTGGCTGAACTGCTGACACGCCCGACCGACGGTGGGCGTGTAGACGATGGGCATGAACTCCTCGATGTTCTCCACGAGGAGCCGGTAGAAGAGCGTCTCGTTGCGGTCCTGCAGTGCCGCGAGCCCGATGTAGCGCTCGAGGTCGTCCGCTTTGCGGCGCATGTGCTCCAGCTCGAGGGCGACCTGCTCCTCGATGCTGCGCACTTTGGGCGGGAGCACGCCGCGCAGGCCGAGCTCGTCGCGCTCCTGCTCGTCGAAGGCGAGATCCTTGTTCAGCAGGGGATGGGCCAGAAGTTCTGCGCCGCGCCAGGGCACCTCGACGACACCGTCGGCGCGCGGGGTCGGGAGCACCGGAAGGGTCTTCACGCAGCCAGCATACTCGGCGGCACCCGGCCGGGAAGGGCCGACCGGACAGGCCGCGGGGCTGCCCGGAGCTCAGCCGAACCGGGCGGCTGCCGGCGGTGGAGCGAGTTGGTCCCGGCGCGGCGCCGCACACCCTACGCGCACACCGGCCGCAATCCGGCGGGGTGCGTCCGACGAATTCCGGGGCATGAGTGGATCGTCGGAGACCCCGGTCTACGTGCCGGGAGCCTGCAACATCGGGACAGAGGAGGTGACTGCCCGGCGCCGGGCCGCACTCGCGGCTGCCGGCGCGACGCTGGTGCTGGGCGGCCTCCTGGTGGCGTCCGGCGCCCCGCGCGAGAGCCGGTTCCTCGTCGGTGTGCCCGCGGCGATGGCGGCCGTGAGCTGGCTGCAGGTCCGGAACAGCTTCTGCGTGGCCTACGCCGCGCGGGGCGTCTACAACGTGGCACAGCCGCTTGGGATGGCCTCGCCGGTGGCCGACGCGGCCGCCCGCGGTGCGGACCGGCGGCGGGCCCTCCGGATGATCGCCGGCGGCGTCGCCGTGGGAGTGCTGGTCGCGGCCGGCCTCTTCCTGGTTCCCTGAACGCGCCGACCCGGCCGCCGTGGCGGCCGGGTCGGGTGGTGCGCTATCGAGCGGTGCGTCCGTCGGCCGGGTCTGGCCCGGTCGGGTGTCCGGCGGCCGGGCGTGGGACCGGCCCGGCGACCGCCGGCCGGGTGTCAGCAGGCCGGGTGGCGAGCGCCGGCGTCCCCGGCCAGCGCGGTGCCGAACGCCACGAGGGCGTGACCAACGCGGATCCGGAAGCCATCCGACGCCGGGCGACGATGCAGCCGGGCCTCACGAGCGCGACGTGCCTCGTCCGCCTGTGCGTGCAGCGCGCCGATGTGGTCGCGGACCTGGATCTCCGTGAGCGTGTCGTAGTGGTTGGTGAGCCAGTCCATGGCCCCGGTTCCTCCCTCGAGGCGCCGCAGTTCGAGCGGGCGTCGGATCGTGGTCGATTGGATCGTTAGTCGGTTGTCTAACATCTGCGTCACATGCTTCCGTCACGGGCGCCCGGTCAGGCCAGGTAACGCCGCAGTTCGACGCCGGTCTCGTCCAGGCGTTCCCGCCGCAGCGTGTAGAAGGTCATGGTGCCCGCGTCCGTCGCGGTGACCAGGCCGGCCGCCCGAAGCTGGGCGAGATGGTGCTTCACGGTGGGCTTCGAGAGATCGAGCTGCTGCGCGATCTCGGTCAGGTACATGTCCCGGTCGGCCAGGAGCCGCAGGATCCGCAGCCGCTGCGGGTCCCCGAGTGCCCGGAACAGGAGCACGGCCCCGGAGGGCGGCTCGCCGGGCCCCCGTCCCTCCAGCGCCGCATCGCTCACCGGGTAGCAGAAGAGGCGCCACCCGGGGCCGGCGAGGATCCAGTTGTAGGGGCGGGCGAAGTAGCTGGGGGCCAGCACGACGCGCCGCACCGAGGGATCCGGCAGGAACCGGACGCCGCCGGTGGTGCGTTCGATCAGGTCCGCGGACGGGAGCTCGAGATCGGAACGGCGGGCCGCCACGTCACGCTCGATGATCCGCCGGACCCGCTCCTCGACGGTGCGGAACGGCTCGATCCAGGCGCGCAGCGCGAGATGGAGCCGTTCCGCCGTGCCCACCGGGTCCCGCAGCGTCTCGCGGTAGGCGAGAAGGGACGGCCCCTCGAGGAAGGTGGCGAGCTGCGCTTCGACCGTTGCCAGCGCCTCTCGATCGCCGTCCAGGGCGCGGGTCACCTCGGCGTCGAGGGCCACCCCGGCTTCCTCCTGCACTCGACGCGCCAGGGCGTCGGCCAGGGTCCGCGGCGTCATCCCCTCCACCGCCGCGACCAGGTCCGCGGCGTTCGCGATCTGCGGGCGGGCCACCAGGATGCGCGCCACCTCGGTGGCGAGGCCCTCATCGTCGTCGGAACCCACGAAGATCCCGGCGCGGACGTCCGCGGGAAGCGACGCCCGGGCCTGGACGAGCCAGCGCTGGTCCTCGGCGGCGAGCTCCGCCACTTCGGTGCCGCCCATGGCCATGCTGATCAGGAAGTCGTAGGCCGTGCGCGCGTCGAACGAGACGGCAAGGCGCGCCGATGCCGTGAGTCCGCGCACGCGCGGAGTCCTGGCGGCTGCGTCGGCCGGTCGTGTGGAGCGCTGCTGGACGGTCATCGGTGGTATCACGCTCATCGTCTGCTTGTTAGATGAAACACTAACAGTCTGATGGTCCGCTGTCAAGCCCCTGGTCGATCACGGCCGGCGTCGGCGGGGCGGTCGAAGGGGTGGCACAATCGCACCGCCGCGCCGTGCCCGCGGGGTTCACCGCGGCATCCACCAACGGCCCTGGCGTCCACCATCGGAGGTCGCATGCCCGGTATCGACCCGAGCCTCCCGTCGGTCCGTTTCGTCGAGCACCGCCTCGACAACGGACTGCGCGTGCTGGTCGCGCCGGACCATCTCGCGCCCGTCGTGGCCATCAACGTCTGGTACGACGTGGGATCCAAGCACGAGCAGCCCGGGCGAACCGGATTCGCCCACCTCTTCGAGCACCTGATGTTCCAGGGGTCGCGCCACGTGGGCAAGGCGGAGCACCTGGCGATCGTCCAGGGCGCCGGCGGCGTGGTGAACGGCACTACCTACTTCGATCGCACCAACTACTTCGAGACGCTGCCCTCGCACCGGTTCGAGCTGGGGCTGTGGCTCGAGGCCGACCGGATGGCCACGCTGCTCGACGCGGTCAACCAGGAGAACCTGGACAACCAGCGCGACGTGGTCAAGAACGAGAAGCGGCAGAGCTACGACAACCGGCCCTACGGCTCGTTCTACGAGCGGTTGCTGGCGTCGGTGATGCCGGAGGACCACCCGTATCACCACACGCCCATCGGCTCCATGGCCGACCTCGATGCCGCCTCACTGGACGACGTGCGGGCGTTCTTCCGGACCTACTACGTGCCGGACAACGCGGTCCTGGCGATCGTCGGAGACGTGGACCCCGACGAGGCAGTCGCGAGCGCGCGCCGGTACTTCGAGCCGATCCCGCCCGGCCCCGGCATCCCGCCGCTGGGCGATCTCAGCCTGCCGCCGCACATCGGCCGCATGGTGCGCGAAGAGATCCACGATCGCGTCCCGCTGACGCGCGTCCACCTGGGCTTCCGCACCCCGCCGTTCGGCACCCCGGCCTTCGAGGCGCTGGAGGTGGCCACGCAGATCGCGGCCGGCGGCCAGGGAAGCCGCCTCTACCGCCGGCTGGTCCGCGAGCGGCGGATCGCCCAGGACGTGGTGCTCTTCATGCTGCCGCTGGTGGAGGGGGCCTCGGTCCTCGCCGGGTGGGCGACGGTCCGGCCGGAGGCCGACGCGGCCACCGTGGAGGCCGTCTTCCGCGAGGAGCTCGAGCGGATGACGGCCGAGCCGGTGACGGACGACGAGCTGCTTCGCGCGCGCGCCCTGATCGAGTCGGAGGAGCTGGCGGCGCTGGGCAGGGTCGAGGAGGTGGCCGACCGGCTGGCGATGTATGCGACGCTGTTCGACCGTCCCGCGCTGATCAACGAGCAGCTGGCGCGCTACCTGGCGGTGGACGCGCCCGCGATCCGGCAGGTGATGCGCGATGTCGTCCGCCCCGACAACATGGCCGTCCTGACGTACGTCCCCGGCGCCGGCGCAGGGGAGGCTGCGGCATGAGCCAGCACGTCCCGGCCGACGATGGGCGGCACGCCGAGGGCAGCCTCCAGGTGCTGGACCGGCGGCCGCTGCCCGGCCGCCCGCGCCCGTATCACTTCCCGGGCTTCGCCCGCACGGTGCTGCCGAACGGGCTGACGGTGCTCGTCTCGCACCTTCCCGGGCGGCCGCTGCTGACGGCGCAGCTGCTGCTGGACGGGGGGGCCGCCGGCGAGGACGGGGCCCGGGCCGGGCTCACCGTGCTGGCAGCGGAGGCGCTCACCGAGGGCACCGCGCGCCGCGACGCGATCGGGCTGATCGAGGCGTCCGAGCGCCTCGGGGCCGGGATCCAGGCGGGTGCGGGGTGGGAGACCACGGTGGGCACGATCGACGTCCCACGACGGAACCTCGCCCCCGCGCTCGACCTGCTAGCCGAGGTGATGCTGACGCCCACGTTCCCGGACCATGAGGTCGTGCGGCTGCGGGAGGAGCGCCTCAACGACCTGCTGCAGGCCCGCGCCGACCCGCGACGCCGGGCGGAGCGGGCGTTCGCCGCCACCGTCTATGCGCCCTCGTCGCCCTTCGCCCGCCCGATCGCGGGCACCGAGGAGACGGTGCCCGGGCTGGGGCGCACTGCGGCCGCCGACCGATACGCCGAGCTCCTCGATCCCCGCCGCGCCACCGTCATCGTGGCGGGCGACGTCGAGGGACTCCCGGTCGCGGAGCTGGTCGGCGAGCGGTTCGCGGCCTGGACCGCGACCGGCGATGTCCCCGCATCCGTGGCCCCGGACGCGACCCAGCACCCGGCCGGGCGCCGGGTGGTGATCGTGGATCGCCCGGGATCGCCCCAGACGGAGGTGCGCATCGGCCACGTCGGCGTGCCGCGCCGCATCCCGGACTACCACGCCGTCGTGGTGATGAGCGCCATCCTGGGCGGGCTGTTCGACTCGCGGCTCCAGCGGCTGCTGCGGGAGGAGCGGGGCTACACCTACGGCGTGCACGCCGGCTTCGACATGCGCCGCGTGGCTGGCCCCTTCGCGGTGCGCATGGCGGTGCACACGGAGGCGACCGTCCCGGCGGTGCGTGACGCCCTGGCCGTGCTGGAGCGGATCAAGGTCGATCCTCCCACCGCCGCCGAACTCGATGCCGCCCGCGACTTCCTGATCGGCGTCTTCCCGCTCCGCTTCGAATCGGCCGCCCAGGTGGTGGCCGCCATCGGCGGGCTGGTTGCGCTCGGGCTCCCGGACGACGAGCTGGACCGGTACCGGCCGGCGATCGCCGCGGTCACCGCCGACGAGGTCGTGGCCGCGGCGGCGCACGTGCGCCCGGCGGAGGCGAGCGTGGTGCTGGTCGGCGACGCGGCCCGCATCCTGGCCGACCTCGGCGAGGAGCTGGGACCCGTGGAGATCGTCCGCGAGGACGTCATGGCCGAGGCCGAGGGCCCCGAGGAAGGACCGGGAACCGGCCCCGTGGCCGACGGGGAGCGATCCGGGGCAGGCCCGACCGAGGATGAGCCGGACCGGGCGGCCGGTGACCCGGCCGGGGCCGACCAGGATCGGGCGGAGGCATAGACGGCCGGCCGGCTGCCGGCGCTCCGCTCGCCGGACTACCGACGCTTCCTGGCGGGTGTCTTCGTCTCGAACATCGGCTCCTGGATGCAGAGCACGGCCCTGGGGTGGCTGGTGCTCGGGCTCACCAACTCGCCGGCCCTGCTGGGCGTGACCTCGGCGGCCTCCACCGCCCCGGTCCTCCTGCTGTCGCTCTACGCGGGCGTCCTGGCGGACCGGGTGGACCGGCGGCGGCTCCTCTCCGGGAGCCAGATCGCCCAGGGGCTGTTCGCCGCCCTGCTGGCGATCCTCACCATGACCCACGTCATCGCCTTCTGGCAGATCCTGCTGCTGGCGGTCCTGGCGGGAGCGGCCCAGGCGCTCGGGAGCCCGGCGTTCCAGGCGATCGTGCCGGCGCTGGTCGGCGGCGAGGCGGTGGGCAATGCCATCGCCCTGAACAGCGCGCAGTTCAACCTGAGCCGCGTGATCGGCCCGGTCGTCGCGGGCGTGCTCATCGGGCTGGTCGGCGAGGCCACCAGCTTCTGGCTCAACGCGGTGAGCTTCGGGGCCGTGGTCTACGTGCTGGCGATGATCCGGCTCCCGCCCAACGCCGAGTTCGACCGCGTCGAGCAGAGCGTCTGGGGTCACCTGGTGGACGGGCTCACGTACGTGCGGCGGGACCGCGTCCTGCAGTACCTGCTGCTGCTGGCAGCGGTGCCCACCATCTTCCTGATGCCGTACCTGACGCTGCTGCCGGTGTTCGCCAGGGACGTGCTCTCGATCGGGGCCCCCGGCCTGGGGCTCCTGACAGCCTCCATGGGGATCGGCGCGCTCACGGGGGCGCTCGTCGTGGCAATCCTGCGGCCGGGTGGCGGCGACGGCCGGCTGATGCTGGGCGGGCTCGCGGTGATGATCCTGGGCGTGGTCGCCTTCGCGCTCTCGCGCTGGGTGCCGTTCTCCTGCCTCGCCCTCGCGGTGGCGGGAGCGGCGCAGGTCTGGTACTTCACGAGCGCCAACACGCTGGTCCAGCTGCTCTCGCCGGGCCGGCTGCGGGGGCGGATCCTCAGCCTCTACGTGCTGACGTCCTTCGGCGTGCAGCCGCTCGGGAGCCTGGGTGCCGGGGCTTTGGCCCAGGTCGGAGGCGGGCCCCTGGCACTGGTCGCGTGTGCCGCCGTGGCCGCGGTGGGAGGCGTGGCGACCGTGGTCGCCTGCCCGGAGCTCGTGGGGCTCCACGGAGAGACGCTGGCGCGCCGCCGCGTGACCGCCTGAGCCCGGACCCGGCCGGGACGAGGCCCGCACGGGGCGCGGATGCCGCGCACCGATCGTGGCGCGTGTCGGCCCCAGCAGGCACACGCGGCAGGCCCGGATGGCGCGTGGCGCGCGGAAACCCGGCTCCTGCGTGCAACCTTCGGCGGTCCGCGTGCCTCAAGCAGGTGTACGGGTCGCACGCGCGGCCCGACCGACACGGCGGGCTGCCGGCAGGGCGGCCGACCGTCGCGCACGGGAAGGAGCGATGAGATGCAGATGCGCCTGGGGCACCGGCTGACACGCGGGGTGACGCTCGCCGCGATCGGCGTCCTGCTGGCCGGCGGCGCCGCCTTCGGGGCACAGGTGGTCGCGGACCACGCGCCGGCCGCGGGCTCGTCGTCGCACACGGGCGATGGCACGTCCACCACGGGGAGCCCACTCCGGCTCCAGTTGGCCGGCTCGTCCGTGGAGACTGCGGAGCCGACGGAGACACCGGATCCGACGTCGACGCCCGAGGCCACGAACGCTCCCGAGCCCACGGAGACCCCGGACGCGGTGAAGGCGGCGGAGCCGACCGGGACGCCCGAGGCCACGGAATCCCCCGAGCCGACCGAGACCCCCGAGCCGACCGACCGGCCCGACGGCGCGGAGCGCGCCGCCGCGACCCAGACCCCGGCGCCGACCGAGACCCCCGAGGCGACCGGAGCCCCGCGCGGCGGCGACGGATCGGGCGATGGATCGGGAGACGGATCCGGCGGCGGCCAGGCCGGGGACTGAACGCCGCTGTCCGGTACGATCGACGGCGTGGACGACCGCGCCCTCGTCGACGCCGCGATCCGCGGGGACCAGCACGCGTTCGAGCAGATCGTGGAACGGGAGACGGCCGGGGTGTTCCGAGCCTGCTACCGGGTCCTGGGCCGGGTCCACGATGCCGAGGACGCCACGCAGGAGGCGTTCGTGACTGCCTACCGGGCCCTGGGCACGTTCCGGGGTGACGGCACGCTGTCCGCGTGGCTCGCCCGCATCGCGGTCCGCGTGGCCCTCCGGGCGGCGATCCGGCGCCACGAGGCGCTGCCGATCGGGGATGCCGCGGGAGCCGGGCTGCCCGCCGGCGACGAGGATCCCGCGGACGGCGCACTGGAGGCCGAACGCGGGCGGATCGTTCGGGCCGCCGTCGCGGGGCTGCCGGATCCCTACCGCGAGGTGGTGGCGCTCCGGTACTTCGCCGATTGCTCGCTGGTGGAGATCGCCCGGGTCACCGGCCGTCCCCTCGGCACGGTGAAGTCGCACCTTCACCGCGGCCTCTCCCAGCTTCGCCAGCGACTGGGCGTGGAGGTGGCCGCGTGAACGCCACGGGGCGTCGGTGAACGGCAGGACGGCGGGCAGCCCGAACGGGGGCGCGGACCGCGAGCCGCTGGCGGGTGGCCCCGGGGTCCCGGCCAGCACTCGCGCGTCTGCGCCGCCGCCGGGTCTCCCCGACGAACTGGACGACCCGGTGCTGCAGGCGGTGGCGGCGGAACTCGAGCGGTACGCGGGCGCGACGGCGCCGGCCGTCCCGGAGGGGCTCGTGGCCAGGATCCGCGGCGCGATCGCCACGGAGGCACCGCGGTCACCGGTCCGGGCGCTGGGCGACGCGGTGTCCCAGGGCCGCTGGCGTGACGTGCCGGGAGCCCTGGGTGACGTCCTGGGAGCCGCCGCCGGGGTCGGGCGGCCGCTGGCCCTCGCGATCCGCGCAGAGGCGATCGCGCTCATCCTGGTGCTCGGACTCCTGGCGGTGGCGGGCGGGACGCTGGTGGCAACGGGCGCAGGAGTCATCCTGGCGACGCTCTCCGCACCGGCGCCGGTCCCCGTCGCCCCGGTTGTGATCGCCTCGCCGCCCGGCTCACCGGCGCCCACGCCGACCGTGTCCCTGCCGGCGTCGACCCCCGAGGCCGTGCCCGGGAGCACGCCGCGCCCGACGGAGCCCGCGCCGCGTCGGAGCACCGGTCCGACCGTGGAGGGCCCGGCCACGACGCAGCCGACCGCCGGTCCGGCATCGACCGGGCAGCCCCGGCGCACGTCGCCGGAGCCTTCGGTCGAACCCGCGGCGCCCTCCGACGGGACGTCGCCGGAATCCTCGGTCGAGCCGGCCGGGTCGTCGGCGGAGCCGGCCGGCTCGGACGGGGACGCGAGCGCGGAGCCGACGGCGGGGCACTGAGCCGCGGCGACGCCCCGACGACGGGCGGAGCCCCGTGCCGATGCGCCGGTGACTTGCCGGGCCGGTGCGGGACCAGTACGCTGCGGTGCGGTGATCGTCGTGCTCGGCCGACCGCACGCGGTTCGGCCGCCCCTGCAACCTGCCGACGCGCCGCCCGTCCCGGGCGGGCTGTGCGTCGCCATCGCGCGCGCCGCCGTCGGGGCGGGGGCGCGAGTCGAGATCGTGGGCGCCATCGGCGACGACGCCGCGGGCGACGCGGTGGTCGTCGGGCTGGCTCGTGCGGGAGTCGGGCACGCCGCGCTCCTGCGTCAGCCGGTCCCCGCCCGCCGGGAAGGGGCCGTGCCCGGGCAGGCTCCGGCGGTGCGCCTGGACGCCGGAGACGTGGAGCTCGGCCTCGGATACATCCTCGAGTTCGGCGTGCTGGTGCTGGCCGAGGAGCTCGACCCCGCGGCGGAGGCGGCCGCACTCGACGCGGCGGCCTACCGGGGGGCACGCGTGATCGCGGTGCTGCCCACCGACGCGACGCCGGGCGAGCGGCTCGCCGCAACCGCGACGGTGGTCGCGGCGCCCCCGGACGACGGGGGCGCGTTCCCCGAGATGCTGGGGCGCTACGCCGCGGAGTTGGACCGCGGATCGGCACCGGCCGAGAGCCTGGAGCGCGCGGCGGCCGCCGTGGGCTGGGAGCGCCGATCGTGACCCGGACCGGCGCGCGCGGGATCGGAACGCCGGACCCGCCGGCGGTCTCGGCCGGGGCGGCAGGATCCGACGGGGGCACAGCGTCCTCCCCGGATACGCTCGTGGAACTCCTGGAGGCCGTGGAGGCATGGACGCGGACGGCCGCGGCACCGGAACGCGCGCAGCTCTCGAAGGCGCTGGGCGCGTACGCCGCCGCCCGCCAGGTGTCCGGGATCCGGCTCGTGCTGCGAGCGCCGCTCGCCCCGGTCGAGATGGGGGTGGGATCTCTGCGTCGCGCGCCCGCGAGCGCGCGCGGCGGCGGACTGGAGCGGCGCGTGCTCCGCGCGGCGGACGAGTCGGAGGACCTGGGCGAGCTGCTCGTGGACGGCCCGCGCGAGGCGGCGACGGCGGCCGGACGGATCGTCGAGCTCGCGGCCTCGAGGGCGCAGGCGGTGGCCACCGCGCGCGCGAGGGAGGAGCAGCTGGCGGCGCTCGACGATGCCACGCGCGGCATCGCGGGCG
>JAJYKX010000124.1 GCA_021788175.1 Chloroflexota bacterium | reverse complement strand
TCGCCACGTGCGTCGTCCCGCCACGTGCGTCGTCCCGCCACGTCCGTCGTCACGCCGCCTGCACCAGGGCCCACACGGAGGTCGACCATGACGCGCACCGTGAGCGAGGTCCCGGCAGGACCCTTCCCGGGGCTGCCGATGTCGCCCCGCCTCCTCCTGGGCCCTGGTCCGGACATGGTCCATCCCCGCGTCATGGCCGCGCTGTCGGCCCCGGTCCTGGGCCACCTCGATCCCGAGTTCCTGGCGGTGATGGACCGGACGCAGCAGCTGCTGCGGTACGTGTTCCAGACCGGGAACCGGCTCACGATCCCCGTCTCCGGGACCGGCTCGGCGGCCATGGAGGCGGCCGTCGCCTCGCTCGTCGAGCCGGGCGACCGGGTGCTCGTCTGCATCAACGGCTACTTCGGCGGCCGGATCGCCGAGATGGCCCGCCGGCACGGCGGCGAGGTAGCCACGATCGAGCGCAGCTGGGGCGAGGTGGTGGGCGCGGACGAGGTCCGCGACGCGCTGCGGGAGCGCCCTGCGTCGGTGGTCGCGATCGTCCACGCGGAGACGTCCACGGGTGCGCTGCAGCCACTCGACGAGATCGTACGGGTGGTGCACGAGGCCGGCGCGATCCTGATCGTGGACGCGGTGACCTCGCTGGGCGGGGTCCCCCTCAGCGTCGACGAACTCGGGATCGATCTCTGCTACAGCGGTACCCAGAAGTGCCTGGGGTGCCCGCCGGGCCTGGGGCCGGTGACGGTCGGGCCGCGCGCCGAGGAGAAGCTGGCGAGGCGCCGCGCCCCGGTCGACAGCTGGTACCTGGACCTCTCCCTGCTGCAGCGCTACTGGGGGCCGGAGCGCACCTATCACCACACGGCGCCGATCAGCCTCAACTTCGCCCTCTACGAGGCGCTGCGGATGATCGCCGAGGAAGGGCTCGAGGCGCGCTGGGCGCGACACCGGGCCAACGCCGAGCTCCTGTGGTCCGGGCTCGAGGCGCTGGGCCTCACGCTGCACGTGCCCGCGGCGCACCGCCTGCCGTCCCTCACCACGGTGCGCATCCCGGAAGGTGTGGACGACGGCGCGATCCGGGCGCGCCTCCTCTCCGAGTACGGAATCGAGATCGGCGGCGGGCTGGGCGACCTGAAGGGACGAGTCTGGCGCATCGGCCTCATGGCACACTCCTCGAGGCCGGAGAACGTGACGCTGCTGCTCGGCGCGCTCGGCCGGCTGCTGGGACGATCCTGAGCGTCGGCAGACCGGCCCGGACGGCACCGGATCGGGCACGACCCGGGTCGGCGAGCGGCCGGCCACGACCCCGGCCGGAGCGGCGGGGTGGAATGCGGAGGGAACCATGGCGCGCTTCGACCGGCTCACCGTCCTGGGCACCATGCTCGAGGTCGGCGCGGTGCCGACCTTCACGCCGCTCGACATTGCCGGCGCGCGACGTGTGGTGGAGGCGTGCCGTGACGCCGGCGCCCGCGTGGTGGAGATCACCAACCGGGGAGCCGGCACGTACGAGGTCTTCCGCGAGCTGCTGGCCCTGGCGCCGACCGAGTACCCCGGGATGATCCTCGGCGCGGGGACCATCTACGACGCGCCGACGGCGGCGCTCTTCATCGCGGCCGGGGCCGAGTTCGTGGTGAGCCCGGTCCTGAACCCGGACGTCGCGCGGCTGTGCAACCGCCGACGCATCCCCTATCTCCCGGGTTGCGGCAGTGCCACCGAGATCTCGGAGGCCGAGGAACTGGGCGCGGAGATCGTCAAGCTCTTCCCGGCCGCCGCGTTCGACGGCCCGGCCTTCGTGCGCGGTCTGCTGGGGCCGAGTCCGCGCACGCGGATCATGCCCACCAACGTCGAGGCGACACGGGCGGCGACGGAAGCCTGGATCCACGCCGGCGTGGCGTGCCTGGGCGTGGGTCCCTCGCTGATCACGGACGCGCTGCAGGCAGATCCCGATCCGGCTGCGCTGACGGCCCGGATCCGGTCCTACCTGGAGTGGATCCGCGGGGCGCGGCGCCTCTTCGCCTGAGCACCTGGCTCGCCGTGAGGGTCGCCTCCCTCGCGGCGGGGGCGCGGCCCGCGGTGCGTCACCTGCGCCGGGTGGGACGGCGGCGCTCCCGCAGCACGGACCGCGCCATGAAGAGCACGTTGGCGGGCCGTTCCGCCAGCCGGCGCATGTAGTAGGGGTACCACTCGGTCCCGAAGGGAACGTACACGCGCACCGTGTACCCCTGGGCGACCAGTCGCTCCTGCAGGTCGCGCCGGATCCCGTAGAGCATCTGGAACTCGAACTGCGACGGCTCGATCCGCTCGCGCTCGACGAACCCCCGCACCCACGAGACGAGCAACTCGTCGTGGGTGGCAAGGGCGGGATACTGCCCGTCGCGCAGCAGCGCCTCGGCCAGGCGCCGGAAGCTGTCGTCCACGTCGGCCTTGCGCGGGAACGCGACCTCGGCGGGCTCGTCGTAGGCGCCCTTGCACAGACGGACGCGGATGCCGGCGCCGTTCATCTCCGCCACGTCCGCCACCGTGCGACGGAGGTATGCCTGGAGCACCACGCCGACGTTCGGGTGGGACGCGTGCGCCTCGCGCACGAGCTCCAGGGTCCGCGCCGTGTGCAGGTGGTCCTCCATGTCGACCCGGACGAAGGCACCGAGCTCCGCGGCGCGCTCGACGATGCGGAGCAGGTTCTCGCGACATGCCGCCAGGTCGACGTCCAGGCCGAGCTGCGTGAGCTTCACGCTGACGTTCCGGTCGAGCCCGCGCTCGGCCAGCGCCGAGAGCACGTCCAGGTAGCGATCGGCAGCGGCGCGGGCGGCCTCGACGGTGTCCACCGACTCGCCCAGCACGTCGACGGTGGTGGCCAGCCCGCGTGCATGCAGCCGCTCGAGGACGACGAGCGCCTCGGGGAGTGTCTCGCCGGCCACGAACCGGCGGACGGTGCCCCGCGTCAGCGAGCTGCTGGCGGCGAGCTGCGCCAGTCGGCGCCGGCGCGAGGCCCACAGGAACCCGGCCCGCAGGGCACGCGCGGCGCCATCGCCGGCCGCCTCCCGGACCCGACCCCCGCACTGCGCACCAGTCGAGCTCATCTCGGTCAAGCCTCCTCCGCACCCGGACGGCCGCCCGGGTGCTCGCGGTTCCCCTGGTCGCCAACGTCGTCCCGGCCGTCGTTCGCCGTCTCCGCCGCACGCCGCTCCTCGGTGGCGGCCTCGAGCGCGGCCATCGCCACCTTCGCCGATTCGTCGCGCTGGAACGCCTCCAGGCGCCCCTGGCGGTGCGACCGGACCGCCTCGCGCAGCACGGCCTCCGGGATGCGACCACCGAGGCCCCCGTCCGGCTGGGGGTACAGCCGGCAGCCGATGCCGGCCTTGAACCCGGCAGGCAGCGGCACCACGTCGACCCCGTTCAGGCGAACCGTGGGCGAGCCGGGGAACTCGAGGAACTCGGCGTCGTCCTGGCTCCCCACCAGCACGAGCTGGATGGGAGTCTCGA
Source organism: Chloroflexota bacterium (assembly GCA_021788175.1). GTDB lineage: Bacteria > Chloroflexota > Limnocylindria > Limnocylindrales > CSP1-4 > JAJYNJ01. The sequence continues at coordinate 4,686 of JAJYKX010000124.1, read as the reverse complement.
TCGCCCCCTCGGAGAGGACGCGGTGGAGATCGGCGCGGACGCGCTCCCAGTGCGGGCAGTCGAGGGTGTAGAGCAGCTCGACGCGGAGATCCGACACCTCAGGACGCGGATGCCTCCGGCGCGGATGCCTCGGTCGCGGCCGGCTCGGTCGCGGATGCCTCCGGCGCGGATGCCTCGGTCGCGGCCGGCTCGGGACGCGCGCGCCGGACCGCCACCTCGCCGATCATCGCCTGGGCATCCAGCCGGATCCACCGGGTGGCCCCCGCGAAGTCCTCCGTCTCGGACCGCACGTCCGCCAGCACCGACCCCGACGAGCGGCCGAGCGCCTCGGTGGCACCGAGGAGGCTCGCCGTCCGAACCGCGGCCGGGATCCCGGCCGGCAGCAGGACCCGGATCTCGCCGATCCCCGTGCTCACGTGGATGGGCGTCTCGCCCTCGGGAAACGTCGCCTGCGAGAGATCCAGCCGGATCTCGCCGAGGAAGGTCTCGACCCGCATCGGTCCGGCCTGCATCGGGCCCGCCATCTCGATCTCGCCCATGAACCGCTGCTCGTGGATCCATCCCGGCCACGTGCCGTGCGCGGTTCCGCCCCAGCCCCCGTGCGACGTGCCGGTGCCCGTCCCGGGCGCACCCCAGGCCGTCGAGCCGGGCGCCGACCCGCCCGCGGCCCCGGCGCCGGACGCAGACCCGACCCAGGCGGTCGACACGTCGGGCGACCCCGCGGCACCCCCGGGCGCGGAACCGGCCGACCCGGACCCGGGGAACCCGGGCGCGGGCGGCGCGGACCATCCGGCGGGAGGCCCGGCCCGACGCCGGTCACTGGCGGCCACGATCAACCAGAGACCGAGGCCCACGATGAGCAGCGGCCAGAGCCAGTGGAACGTGTCGCCCAGGCCGAGCCCGCCGCCCACGGTGCCCAGCAGCGCCAGGACGCCGATGACGAGGACGATCGCGCCGAACACCTCTCCAGCCGAACGCATGGCGCCATGCTACGCGGCCGGCCGGGTGGCGTCAGCGTCCGACCGCAGGTCAGAGCCGCTCGAAGCGCGCCTGGAAGAAGCGCAGGTACTTCGGCTCGTAGACCATCCGGAGCCCGCGCACCTGGTCGCGTTTCTCGTACAGCTCCGCCACCGACTCCCAGGTGACGTCCATATGCGCCTGGGTGTAGACGCGGCGGGGCAGCGTGAGGCGCACCAGCTCGAGCTTCGGGTAGTTGTGGTCGCCGGTCTTCGGGTTGCGGCCCGCCGACACGATGCCGCGCTCCATGGCGCGCACGCCGGAGTCCACGTACAGCTCTGCGGCGAGCGTCTGCGCCGGGAACTCGTCCTGGGGAATCTGCGGATAGAAGCGCTTCGCGTCGAGGAAGATGGCGTGACCGCCGATCGGCAGGACGATCGGCACCCCCTCATCGACGAGGTGCTTCCCGAGGTACTCCACCTGCCCGATCCGCGCCCGGATGTGGTCCTCCTGCACGGATTCCTCGATCCCGCGCGCCATCGCCTCCATGTCGCGGCCGGCCATGCCGCCGTACGTGTGCAGGCCCTCGTAGACCACGACCATGTTCCGGGCCTCGTCGAACAGGTCGTCGTCGTTCATGGCCAGCCAGCCGCCGATGTTGACGAGCGCGTCCTTCTTGCCGCTCATCGTGCAGCCGTCGGTCAGCGAGCAGAAGTGGAGCAGGATCTCGGCCACCGACCGGTCGGACCAGCCGGGCTCGCGCACCTTGATGAAGTACGCGTTCTCGACGGCGCGCGTCGCGTCGAGGATCACGCGGATCCCCCTGGAGCGGCAGTACTCGCTCACCGCGCGCATGTTCTCCATGGAGATCGGCTGGCCGCCGGCCATGTTGACCGTGGCGGCGACCGACACGTAGGGGATGCGTTCGGCGCCCACCTCGTCGACCAGGCGCCGGAGCTTGTCGAGGTCGACGTTCCCCTTGAATGGATGCGTCGAGGTCGGGTCGTGCGCCTCGTCGACGATGACGTCGTGGAACGTGCCGCCCGCCAGTTCCTGGTGGAGCCGCGTCGTCGTGAAGTACATGTTGCCGGGAACGTGATCGCCGGCCTTGACCAGCACCTGGCTGAGGATGTGCTCGGCGCCCCGGCCCTGGTGGGTGGGGACGAGGTGGCGGTAGCCGTAGTAGGTGCGGACCGCGTCCTCGAGGTGGTAGAAGTTGCGGCTCCCCGCGTAGGCCTCGTCGCCCAGCATCATGCCGGCCCACTGGTAGTCGGACATCGCCGACGTGCCGGAGTCGGTGAGCAGGTCGATGAAGACGTCCTCGCTCCGCAGGAGGAACGTGTTGAACCCGGCCTCCTCCATCGCGCGCGTGCGCTCGGCACGGCTCAGCAGATGGATGGGCTCCACCACCTTGATCCGGAAGGGCTCGGCCCACGAGCGATGGCGGGGCATGCGGCGACCGCCCGGACGCGGCTCGAGGAGGGGATCGGCGGAATCGACGGTGGCCACGAACGACCTCCTGCGACGTCGGGGCGCCGCTCGGGCGCCCTCCGCCGGGCATGCTAGCGCGACGGGTCGGGGCCGGCGGCCGGCGAGGGCATCCAGCGGCCCGGGGTGCCGCAGCTGCCGGAGGACGGGCTAGTGCTCCGGGCCGGAGGCCGCCTGGCGCTCCAGCTGCTCGCCGAGCTCCTCCGTCCGGCGGAAGGCCGCCCAGACCGCCTCCGAGAGGACGGTGCGCAGCCGCCCGGACTCCAGCTCGTGCAGCGCCGCGGCGCTGGTCCCGCCCGGCGACGTGACCATGTTCCGCAGCTCGGCAGGGTGCATGCCGCTGGACTTGGCGAAGAGGGTGCTCCCCTCGAGCGTCTCGATGACCAGGTCGTGCGCGATGTGGCGGGGGAACCCCAGGTGGACGGCGGCGTCGATGAGTGCCTCCATCACCAGGAAGACGTAGGTGGGGCCGGTGCCGCTCACCGCGGTGGCCATGGCCACCATCCGCTCGTCGTCCACGGCGAGCTCGGCGCCGAGCGCCCGCAGCAGCGTGGAGGCCTGGTCGCGCTGCTCGGCCGTCACCTCGGGCGTGGCGTACCAGACGGTCATCCCCTTGCCGAGCCGCGCCGGGGTGTTGGGCATGCTCCGCACGATGGCGCGGTGGCGCAGCACCGTGGACAGCGCGGTCGTGGTGGCGCCCGCGATGATGCTGAGCACGAGCTGCGACTCGGAGAGCTGGCCGGCGAGCTCCCGGCCGACACGCACCAGCATCTGCGGCTTGATCCCCAGCACCACCACGTCGGCCGCCCGGACCGCCTCCACGTTCGACGCGCAGACGCGGATCCCGTAGTCGCGCTCGAGCTGGGCGCGACGGTCGGCGCGCGGGTGGCTTGCCAGGATCTGGGTCGGCTCCACCTCGTGACCGCGGAGCAGCCCCGCGATGATGGCCTCGGCCATCACGCCGGAACCGATGGTGGCGATCGTTCGTTCGTGCAGGGGTGACATCCGGCGGAGTATACCGGCGCGGCGCGAGGCGCCATCTCGCGACGTTCGGCGGCTCAGGGCTCCTCGCCGCGTGGTCGCACGGACGGGCACGCCCGGCCGCGCGTGCCCGCCGGCGCCGTGACGGTCGGCACCCTGCTCACGGGTCGGCGATCGGGATCCATGCGTCCGGCGGGGCCTGGTCCACGAACCCCCGTGGGTCGAAGAGCTCGGCAAGGGTCGCGATCCCCTCCACGACCCGCGGGCCGGGCCGGGTGAAGTACGCGTTCGCGTCGAGGGCGAACACCTCGCCGTGGCGGACGGCGCGCAGGTCGTGCCACCCGACGGGCCGCGCCACGCGCTCCCACTCCGCCGCCGTGCGGCGCGCGTCGAACCCGTGCGGGACCAGGAGGATCTGCTCGGGATCGATCTCCAGCACTGCCCGCCACGTGGTGCGCCCGGGTCGCTCGCCCTCGCGCCCGAGGACGTCCCAGCCGCCCGCCCGCCGCACCTGTTCGGGGATCCAGCGCCCGCTGCCGAAGAGCGGGAAGAGCCATTCGAGCGTGACCACGCGGCGTGCGGGGACCCCCTCGGACCGGCGCCTGGCGACCCGCGCCTCGATGGCACCCAGCCGCTCGCGGAGCAGCTCGACCAGGCCGATCGCCTCGTCCTCGGCCGAGGTCATGGCCCCGACCGTGGTGATCGTGTTCAGGATCCCCTCGATCGACGACGGCGCCAGTGCGACGACGTCGGTGCGGCGGCCGGCCTCGCCCAGCGCCTGCAGCGCCGCCTGCCGGCCGATCCCGCAGGTCGCTCCCTCGCCCCCGGTCAGCACCAGGTCCGGCTCCGCCGCCCGGAGTGCATCGGCGTCCAGCTCGCACGGCGGGCGCCCGGCCTGCCTCGCGCGCCGGATCCGCGCGTCGATCGCCCGGCTGGACGGCGCGGACGAGAGGATCGTGCGCGTCATCACCGGGATCGCGCGGGCCTCGGGCGGGTAGTCGCAGGCGTGCGACCGACCCACCAGGTCGTCGCCCAACCCCAGCGCGAAGACGATCTCGGTGGCCGAGGGCAGGAGCGAGACGATCCGCACGGACCGAGTCTATCGGGTACGAGGCTCCGCAGGCCGGGCGCGGGGCGCGAAGGCGTCCGGCACGGTGGCGACGGCGACGACGGGGCGCGCGACCGGGAGCCCGGCGGCGCGAGGCGCGCCGCCGGGTGCGCGACGCACAGAGCGCGCGGGGCGCGCTCGCAGGACGCATG
>JAJYKX010000123.1 GCA_021788175.1 Chloroflexota bacterium | reverse complement strand
CGCGGGCGCTCGGCTACGTCGCGGCCGCGCTGCTCAACGCGATCAACATCCACGCCGTGCTCGCCTCGCCGCTCTCGATGGGCGCCCCCGGCGGCACCGACTCCTTCGGCGGCGCCGGGATCCGGGAGGTCGGTGGCACGGGCGGCCGCTTCCCGGGCGGCGGCCCGGGCGGCATCGGGGCGGGTGGCGGAGGTGGCGCGCCCGGGATCCCGGGCGGTGCAGGCGGGCTCGCCGGCGGTGTGCCGGGGGCGGCGGGCGGGGGGCCCGGGGCGGGCGGCCCGGCCACGTCGATCCACCTGCCCCTGGCGGACCTCGCGCGAAGCGAGCCGGTGGTGGCTGCGGTGGCGCTGGGACAGACCCTGGTCCTGGCGGTCCTCCTGGCGGCCTGGCTCGGCCTGATCGTCTGGCCGGCGCTGCGACGACCGGCAGCCGCTATCGCCCGGCGAGCGCGGCGACGAGCGGAGCCATCGCCTCCATGGCATGCCCCGGGATGGCGTAGTAGCTGATCCCCAGCCGGTCCCGCCGGCGGAGCAGCCGGCCGCGCAACTGTCCGAGCGTGCCGTACAGGACGTACGGCGTCTCGACCACGCCGGTGGCGAGCCACTTGGCAGCGGCGAGCAGCGCGGCGGTCGGCCGTTCGCCGTCACCGACCAGCCCGGCGTCGGCCACGATCACGTTCAGCTCGAGTTCCTCGAACCTGCTGCCGGCCGCCTCGCGCAGGACGGCGATCTTGCGCTCGGTGGCGGCCCCCAGCGCCTGGCGCCACATCGTGCGCCCGCGCGGGTCGAACTGCGGCAGGAGCGCCACGATGTCCGCCTCCCGGGCGGCGAGGCGGAGCATCCGCGGCCCACCCGCACCCACCAGGATCGGGGGTCGCGGGCGCTGCACGGGCGCGGGTCCGACCACCGCGCCCTCGAGCCGGTAGTGGGTCCCCGCGTGGTGCACGGTCTCGCCGGCCAGCAGGCGCTTCACCAGGGGCACGGCCTCGGCGAGCCGGTCGACGCGCCGCGGCGGGGCGTCGTACACCCATCCGAGGCGGCGGTAGTCGGACGTGTTCCATCCGGCCCCCAGGCCGAGCTCGAAGCGCCCGCCGGAGAGCAGGTCCAGCGTGGCGGCCTCGCGCGCGAGCACCAGGGGATGCCGGTAGTCGTTGGCGAAGACGAAGCTCCCGATGCGCAGGCGCTGCGTGGCCGTCGCGGCCGCGGCGAGGGCGGCGATCGGCGAGAGCTGTGCCCCGAGATGGTCGGGCATCAGGAGCACGTCGTAGCCCAGCTCCTCCGCCCGGCGCGCCCGCGCGACCCACGCCTCCGCGGAGGGGGCCGATGAGACCGTCACGCCGAACCGGAAGGGGTGCACGCGTCCTCGCTGCATCAACCTGCGGACGCACCGCCGCGACGGCGGTCGTCGTCATGCACCGGAGGGGGACGAATGCTGGCGGACCCGACCGGATTCGAACCGGCGATCTCCAGCGTGACAGGCTGGCATGTTCGGCCGCTACACCACGGGTCCGTGCGGCGCGCGGAGTGTAGCAGGTGCGGGGGGCGGCCGCACTGCCCCGTGGCCTCCGGCCCACGACCCGGGCCCGGCGAGTGGGAACCAGCGCTGCCCGGCGCCCTCCGGCCCACGACCCCGGCATCCTCCGGTGCGGACCTCGGCGCCTCTTGGCCGCCGCGGCCGCGCGAGCCGGCCCGATGCCCACCTTATACTCCACGCGATGTCCCTGATCGACCTTCGCTCCGACACCGTCACCCGCCCCACGCCCGAGATGCGGCGCGCCATGGCCGAGGCCGAGGTCGGCGACGACGTCTTCGGCGATGACCCGACGGTCAACGCGCTCGAGGAGCGTGCGGCCGAGATCACCGGGATGGAGGGCGGGCTCTTCGTCGCCTCCGGCAGCATGGGCAACCTCGTCTCGCTGGTCGCGCACGTGCCGAGGGGCGGCGAGATCATCGCCGAGGCCGAATCGCACACGCTCATGGACGAGCAGGCGGGACATGCGGTCATCGTCGGCGCGTCCGCGCGCGGGATCCCGGCCCGGCCCGACGGCACCATGGATCCGCTGCTGGTGGATCGCGCCTTCCGGAACCCGCTCGACCTGCACGAGCCCCGCACCGCGCTGATCGTCCTGGAGAACACCCACGCGCACTCGATGGGCCAGCCGCTGACGCCCGCCTACACGGCCGAGATCGCCGCGATCGCGCACGGTCACGGCGTCCCGCTGCACGTCGACGGTGCCCGGCTCTTCAACGCCGCCGTGGCGCTGGGGGTCCGCGCCTCGGACCTGCTGGCGCCCGCAGACTCCGCCACGTTCTGCCTCTCGAAGGGCCTCGCCTGCCCGATCGGATCGGTCGTCGTCGGGGCGGGCGGCTTCATCGCGCGGGCCCGGCGCGCGCGGAAGCTCGTCGGCGGAGGCATGCGGCAGGTCGGGATCGTCGCCGCGGCGGGGCTGGTCGCGCTGCGGGACGGGCCGGCCGGGATGATCGAGCGGCTGGCCGAGGACCACGAGAACGCGCGGATCCTGGCGCACGCCCTCGCGTCCATGCCGGGGATCGCGGGGCTGGACCCGGAACGGACCGCCACCAACTTCGTCGTCTTCGGCATCCGCGCCGCCGATCCGGCGGGTCCCGCCGGCGCACTCTCCCCCCGCGAGCTGCGCGACCGCTTCCTGGAGGAACTCCGGGCGGAGGGCGTGCTGATGGTGGAGTACCCGCACGACACGATCCGCGCCGTCACCCACTACGGCGTGACGGCGGCGGAGATCGAGCGCGTCGTGTCGGCCTGTCGGGCCGCGCTGGCGCGCTGCGGCGCTGCGTCGGCGCCCGCGACACCGGCCGCCTGAGCGCATATCGCCGGCCGGCGCCACCCGTCGCCTGATGCAGGTCATCCCGAGCATCGACGTCGCCGAGGGGCGCTCGCGGCTGGTCTTCTGGCCCGGCGCCTCCACCGGGACCGGCACCCCCTCCGACCGCCCGGAGCGGATCGCGCGGCACTTCGTCGAGCTCGGGGCCCCGGCGATCCACCTCGTGGACCTCGACGGCGCGCGTGCCGGGCGTCCGGTCGCGCTCGACGTGGTCGGCAGGGTGGCGGCAGAGGTGGCGACCCCGCTGCAGGTGGCCGGTGGCGCAGACGGGCCCGACCAGATCCGGCTCCTGTTTGCCGCCGGGGCGACCCGCGTGGTGATGCCGCTCCTCGCGGTGGCCGAGGAGGCCGACCTGCTGCGGACGTGCCTCGAGGTGGCCGGCAGCTGGCTGGCGGTGGGGCTGGATCCGCGACCCGATCGACTGCGGGCCTATCCCTGGCGATCGGGTCGGGCGCCGTCGGTGGCCGAGCTGGTCGCACGGCTGGAGGCCGCCGGGGTGCAGCGGTTCGTCCTCTCCCACGGTGGCACCGAGCCCGACCTGGCGATGCTGTCCGGGCTGATCTCGGGCTCCACCGCGGAGTTCCAGGTCGCGGGCGGCGTGGCCACCCTGGACGGCATCCGCCGGCTGCGCGACGCGGGCGTCTCGGCGATCATCCTCGGCGAGGCGCTCCTCGCGGGCCGCCTCGAGTTCGCGGCCGCGGTCGACGCGGCCCGCGACGGAACCAGCTACGCGGAGACCACGCTGTGAGTCCGACCTCCTCCCGGGCGACGCGCGCCGTCGCCGGCATCGTCGCCGTGCTGCTGCTCGCCGGCTGCTCGGCATCGTCGCCCGCCGCGACGGCCGTTCCGGCGAGCCAGGCACCCGGCTCGACCTTGGCCGCCGGCCAGGCCGCCGCCCCTGTCGGGAGCGCCGGCGCGGTGGTCCTCAAGCCCCCCACCGCCACGCCGCTTGCGTCGGCGCCCGCGGCACCGGCAGGTGACGGCACCACCGTCACGCTGCACACCCAGGACGGCGACATCGTGATCGCGGTCTACACGAAGAGCGCGCCCGTCGCCGCCCAGAACTTCGAGAACCTCGTGCGGGTCGGCTTCTACAACGGCACGGTCTTCCACCGGATCATCCCCGGGTTCGTGATCCAGGGCGGCGATCCGACCGGCACCGGCATGGGCGGCCCCGGGTACTCCTTCCCGGACGAACCGTTCGCGGGGTCCTACACGCCGGGCACCGTGGCCATGGCGAACGCCGGCCCGAACACCAACGGCTCGCAGTTCTTCATCGTGGTCGGCGACCAGGCCGCCACGCTGCCGCACGCCTACACCATCTTCGGGACCGTCACCAGCGGGCTGGCCGTGGCGCAGCAGATCGCGGCCGGGCCGCGCGGCGGTCCCAGCAACGACCAGGCGCTGCAGCCCGTCAGGATCCTGACCGCCACCATCAGCGGACCTGGCGCGAACCCCGGGACGGCGTCGCCGGCCCCGGGCGCGTCGGGGTCCTGACGCGGGCGTCCGACCCGGCCCTGTGCTAGGGTTGCCGGACCGCTGGAGGGAACAGCCACCGTGTCCGCGACCGTCGACACCTCGCTCGGCACGTTCGTCATCGAGTTCGAGCGCACTGCCGCTCCCAACACCGTCGCCAACTTCGAGAAGCTCGCCCGGCAGGGCTTCTACGATGGCGTCCTCTTCCATCGCGTCGTCCCGGGGTTCGTGATCCAGGGTGGCGACCCGACGGGGACGGGGCGCGGCGGTCCCGGGTACACCTTCGCCGACGAGCTGCCGGGCCCGGACCTCGACTATGCGCAGTACGTGGTGGCGATGGCCAATGCCGGCCCCAACACCAACGGGAGCCAGTGGTTCGTCTGCCTGTCGGACCTCCGCGGCCGGCTGCCCAAGAACTACACGATCTTCGGGCGCGTCACGGAGGGCGCGGACGTGGTCGACCAGATCGGGCGCGTGCGGACCGGGCCCGGCGACCGGCCCGCCCAGGACGTACGGATGACCCGCGTCACGGTCGACCAGCCGGCGGGTTCGGCGGGCTGACAGCGGGCTGCCCGGCCACCGGTCCGAGCCGGATCCGACCGCGGGCGGTGTATCCCGGGGGCCGCTGCGCAACGTGCCTGTAACCACAATCGATCGCAAGGTTGCGGAATATTAACCGTCCCGCTAGGTGAATCCCTTGAGCCGGTGGGGGCCTCCGCGTACACTCCCGTTGCTGCTCGTCAGCAACTGCCCCAGCAGCAGGGTCATGGGTAGGTTGGGTTAGGGTAGCCGGTGCAGCCGGCGTGATAGATGCCCTTGCGGCGTGGCAGAAGCTCCGTGTCGCCCACGTGGTGATCGGGGACTTCACCGGGACAGTGTCGGGAGGCCCCTCTTCGGAGGGGCCTTTCGCGTGCCTTGCCGATGTTGCCCGTGCCCGGTCGCCGTCGTGCGACCGACCGCGACCGTTGCGGGCCGACTGGTAGACTTGCGGCTCGCGCGCCCGTAGCTCAGCGGATAGAGCGTCTGCCTCCGGAGCAGAAGGTCGTGGGTTCGAGTCCCGCCGGGCGCGCCAGGTCCGTCGACGACCTCGTGCTGTCGCATGGCCGGGCAGATGCGCCGGCGCGCCGCAGGTCGGCTCGTCGCAGGCCGGGCGGTTCAGGCGTACCGGGTGACTCGCGCGACCCCGCCGACGCTGCGCATCCGGAGTCCCAGCAGCAGCATCGCGAGGCCGAAGACGATCGAGTAGGCGCCGATCAGGGTGACGAGCGCCAGCGCCCCGGCACCCGGGAAGACGAGGATCGCAGCGCCGAACACCACGGAGAGGATCCCCGCGATCCCCAGCAGGATCTCGTCCTCCATCTCCCGGCGCAGCCGCACCGCCGCGACGATCTCCATGGCCCCGGTCAGCAGCGCCCACGCGCCGATCAGGGTGACGAGCGCGATGGTGGTGATGCCCGGCACGACGAGGGCCGCCACGCCCGCGACGATCCCGAGGATCCCCTCGACGAGGACCACCCACCAGCGACCGCGCTCGCGATGTCGCACCACCGACGCGATCGCGACCACGCCGTCGACGATGGCGTAGATGCCGAAGAGCGTGACCAGCACGACGAGCGTCAGCCCCGGCCAGGCGATGGCGGCGATCCCGAACGCAATGGCCAGGATCCCCCGCAGGACCAGCAACCACCAGCTGTAGGCGAAGAGACGCGTGGATCCACCTCCGTTCCGTTGTCCGGGACAGGGTGCCCCGGTGCCCGTCTCGGGCGCGTCACGGCTCCGGGATGGGGCTGTTGCGGTGGCGTGGCAGCGACGAGCCTCACGGCACCGCCACGCCCCAACGCCGTGTGTCGGTGGCCTCGGTCAGTCCCCCCGGTGCGCCCAGGACCGGATCTCGAAGCGGCCGTAGGACCCGGTCGGGATGCGGTCGCGGACCTCCACCGACGACACCGAGGCCCCCGATGGGCCCTCGTGCAGCGCGGCGAGGAGGATCTGGAGCGCATCCGGGTCGCCCTCGGCCACCACGGCGACCGAGCCATCGGGCTGGTTGGCCACCCAGCCGGTCACCCCCGCGATGTTCGCCTCCCGCGACACGAACCAGCGGAATCCGACCCCCTGCACCATGCCGCGCACGGTGACCTCGACGGCCCGGGGCGGCGTCACGCGGCCCTCGCCGCACGGGGCCACGCCAGCAGGAGCACGTCCAGCGCGAGTTCCGGGTTGGCGTTCTGCTCGGCCGCGCGTTCGATCTCGGCGAGCAATGCCGTGAAGTCGGCGGCCGAGCCCGGCGGCAGGTCCGCCGCGGTCGTCACCAGCTCCTCGAGCAGATCGAGGTGCGCCAGCTCGCCGCGCCCGCCCCGCGCGGCGACCGCGAGATCGCGGGCCAGCCCGCGCCAGAGGCCGGCCAGGGCGAGAAGTGCGCGGCGTCTTGTGCCGGGTGCCTGCCGGTCGCGGTTCGGACCCCCTGCACGGCCATCGAGCTCGGCCTCCCCCGTCGCCTCCTCCGGAGGTGCACCCTCCGCGGTGCGACCGCCCGCCGGGCGGCGGGAACCCCGCGTGCGCGCGCCGGCCGGGCGCCCCGCGCCGATCTCCGGCAGCTCGCCGCCTGCCCCCTCCACGGATGCCGCCGCGGTCTCCTCCAGCAGCTCTTCGAGCCGCTCGGCGTCACCGAGCAGGCCCGCGGCGGCCGCCAGGCGCTCGGCGCGGCCGCGGCGCACGAGGTCGAGCAGCTCGCGCAGGAGCCGGTCGTGAAGAAGCGCTGCCTCGGGGGCCGCGGCGAACGCGCGCGCCCGGCCAGGGCGGCCGTCCGACAGGGCCGCGAGCCCCGAGGCCCGGGACGCGTCGGCCAGCCCTTCCTCCCGGAGCATGGCCTCGATGGCCTCGCGCGGCACCCGCCCGAGCCGGACGCGGGTGCATCGCGACCGGACGGTGGGGAGCAGCGCATCCTCGTCGGCTGCACAGAGCGCCAGGACGGTCCCGGCGGGCGGCTCCTCGAGGAGCTTCAGGAGGGCGTTCTGGGCGTCCTCGTTGAGGCGGTCCGCCTCCTCCACGATGGCCACGCGCCAGCGGCCCTCGGCGGGGGCGAGGGCCAGCTCGTGGATGAGGAAGCGCACCGTCCCCGGCTCGGGCGCAAGTCGGTCCCCGATCTTGACCTGGCGCCCGGGACCCGACGGCGCGAGCCGGTGCAGGTCCGGGTGGTTGCCGTGGTCCAGTCGGCGGCACGCGGCGCAGGCGCGGCAGGGGCGCTCGGCGGGATCGGCGGCGGAGCAGAGCAGCCCCGCCGCCAGGTCCAGCGCGAGCGTGGTCTTGCCGCTCCCCTGCGGCCCGACCAGCAGCAGCGCGTGGGGCACGGTGCCGGCGCTGACGGCACCGGCGACCGTCGCCAGCGCGGCCGGCTGGCCGCGCGTGCGCCACGCGGGCATGCTCCCGGTCAGGCCTCCGGCGCGGCCGCGGCGCGACGTGTGCGGCGTCGCGGGGCGGGTTCGCCGGTCGCGTCGGCCGAAGTCGTCCCGGGGGCGGCGGACTCCGCAGCGGGCGTCGCCGTCGCGGCCGTCCGGCGCGTGCGCCGGCGCGGTGCCTCCGCCCCGGGCGCCGCCGGCTCTGCGGCGGATCCCTCGGTGCCGGCGGACTCCGTCGACGGCGCCGTCGCGGCTGTCGTGGTCGCCCTTCGCGTGCGAGCGCGGGCAGCGGGCGCGGTTGCCGCGGTCTGCGAGGCCGCCTCGGCCGGCGCCGCAGCCCGGGTCCGGCGTCGCGTGGCGGCAGCGGGCGCGGCAGCGGCCTCCGGCTCCGCGGGAGCCTGCGGCTCGGCAGGGGTACCGGCGGCAGCCGAGGTCCGGGCCCGGCCACGGCCGCGGGCCGGAGCGGCAACTGCCGGCGCCTGGACGGCGGGCACCTCCACGAGGGAGACCTCCGCCGCCTCACCGGCCGCCGCAGCCCCGGAAACCGCCCGGCGGGGCCGGCCTCGACCGCGCGCCG
>JAJYKX010000122.1 GCA_021788175.1 Chloroflexota bacterium | reverse complement strand
TGCACGCGTCGGAGGTGGTGATGGGGCGCCGGTTCCTCGTCGGCGTGCTGGCGGTGGTGCTCGCCGGGTGCGGGAGCGCCCTGCCCGCACCTGCTGCCAGTCCGGCCACGACCCAGCCCGCGTCGCCGGTGGAGTCCGTCGTCGCCAGCTATCAGGCCACCATCTTGCCGGCATCCTCGCCGGCCTCGCTGGAGCCATCGCCCAGGTCGCCCGAGGAGCCATCATCCACCCCGCTCCCGCCGCTCCCCGGCACCACGCCGCTGGTGCTGCCCCAGGGGAGCCTCGTTACCATCCCGCTGGCGCGCCAGGCACCGGGCTCCTCGCCCGACGACTTCGCACCCAAGCCGGGAGGGCCGCCCACCGGTCCCTATGTCTACCTCGGCGCGGCGCGCTGGCTCCCGGGCCTGCGCCAGCTCTCGGTGGTGGACGTGGGCGGCGGGTCGGTGCGGGCGGTGTGGTCCGCGTGATCGACACCGCGACCCAGTTGCTCGACCTCGCGCTCTCGGCCACCTCGGTGGCGTGGGTCGAGTCCCCCAACGCGCGGGTGCCGGGGCCGGTCACCCGCTGGCGAGTCATGCGGGCCCCCCTTGCCAGCGGCATCGCGGCGCAGGTGCCGCTCGCCGTGCTGGTGGCCGCCAACCGATGAGCCGTCCACGGCCGTGAACCATCCGCGTGGCCGGCTCACCGGTCCGCTCGCCGCATCGCTCGCGGCCCTGCTGGTGGCGACCTGCGCTGCTCCCCCGCCCACGGGTGCCCCAGCCACCGGGCCGGCGGGCAGCCCCGCGCCATCGCTCGCCGCGGCACCATCGGCCGGGCCAGCGGGCACCCCGGCGCCGAACGCCACGCTCCCGCCCGGCACCCGCGTCCTCGCCCGCGCCTTCTCCTTCGGCGCGGTGAGCTGGTCGCCCGACGGGAGCGCGGTCGCGGCCGAGGCGCTCGATCAGACCGCAGGCACCGGGAGCGTCGAGGTGTTCTCGCCTGCCGGTGACCGGCTCGCCACGATCCCTGGGTTCGATTTCGGCTGGCTCGACGGGACGCACCTGCTGGTGTTCGAGCCGACCCCGGTTGACGAGGCGGAGGGCATCGTCAGCGAGTGGACCACCGACGGGCGCCGTGTCACCCTGCTGCCGGGCAGGTTCGGGGGTCTGATGACGAACGGCCATGGCGTCGCGCTGCTGAAGCGGGCACCGCCGCAGGGGGCCTACGCGGGGACTGATTTCCAGTTCTGGGCGAACGACCGGCTCTCGGCGATGATCTCCCCACCTGGCACCCCCGCCGCGTGGTCGCCTGACGGGCGGCTGGTGGCGGTCACGGAGTCGGCAACCACGGTGCTCGAGCGCGACGGCATCGCACTCGCGAGCACCGGTGGCCCGATCATGGGGTACCTCCAGGTGCTGCACTACCCCGCTGGGTCCGTCGTGCGCTCGTTCCGCGACCACCCCATCGACCTGCGCGGCGGCGTCACCTGGAGTCCCGACAGCCGCTACCTCGCCGCCGGCGACTTCGCCTCGGTCGGGGAGCTCGTCTTCGACCTCGTGACCGGGGCCGTAACGACCGTGCCGGTCCCGGTGAGCTGGATCGAGTGGATGCCCGACGGACGGCTCGCCATCACCGAGCCGGACGGCACGACCATGGCGTGGAGCCCAACCGGCGGACTGACGAAGCTCGACTTGGCGCCCGGCTATGCGGTGTGGGGATCGACGCTGGACGACGTCGCCCTGCTGCCCGTCGGTCAGCCCCCCGGGATCGCCGTCACGCTGCGCACGAGGACCGCGACCGTCTCCGTGCCGGTCAACACCGCCGGCCGGTTCGCCGTCGCGTGGGCACCCGACGGCACGAGCTGCCTGCTCGCCACGGCCTCCACGCTCAACGGCGCGGCGGACGAGCTGCTGCGCGTGAGCCTCCCATGAGCAGGTGGCGCGGACGATGATCGAGCGCGACGACGCGCCCCACCCGAGCTTGACGGCGAGCGCCCGCCTCGGCTCAGTCCGGGGAGTCCTGCCACCCCTCGCGGGCGTGGCCGCCCTGCTGCTGCTCACGGTGAGCGTCGCATGGCTGGGCAAGCACGCCGCACCAGCGACGGTCGCGGGTCGACCGGGACCGAGTCACGCCGTGCCGGGCGCCATCGCCACGGCACCGTCGCCCGGGGCGACGGCGAGCGTCCCCTCGTCGTCAGGATCTCCCGCCAACGCGGTCGCCCTCCCGGTCTGGACGCCACCGTCCGGTGCCCTGCGCCAGCTGCCCATCACCGGGGATGCCAACTCGCTCGCGGCGGATGGCGACGCCCTGTACCAGGAGGCCTACAGGACGGACGGACGCGCACAGGTCCGGCGCCTCGATCTCAGGACCGGCGCGGCAGCGCTGCTCACCACGCTGCCCGCCGGCCACGATGCCGGTGCGCTCGCCGCCGCCGACGGGCGGGTGGCGTGGGTGGAGTGGTGGGCACCCGGCGGCGCGTTCACCGGCGGCCCCTGTGCGCCAGGGCAGCCGGTCGTCAAGGCGTGGCGGATCTGGCTGGGCGACGCGGCGCACCCGGCGGGTCGGGTGGTCGCGAGCGGGACCGCCAGGGACGGATGGACCGTCGCGGCAGGGTGTCTGGATCCGATCCCTCCGCGGATCGCGCTCTCTGCCGACGCCGTCGCCTTCGACGTTCGGAGCGGTGGCCTCACCCGCGTGGAGATCCACGCCCTGTCCGATGGGCGCCGCCTGTACACCTATGATGCGGGTCCCAGCGCGCTCGTGACCGACCTGCGCCTCGCCGGGAACACGCTGGCGGTCGCCGTGCAGGAGCTCGGCCCGGTGGCCACCGCGGACGAGGTCACCCTGGTGCGCTGGCGTGGCGCCAATTGGAGCACCGAGACCGGCCCCGGGCTCGGCGTGGCGCTCGCGCCCGATGGCTCGGTCGCCCTCGTGGTGCGACCCCTGAACAGCGGCCTCAGCGGTCAGCGAGTCGGGATGGCGCTGGACCGCCAGCCGCTGGTGGGTGTCCGGCCCGTCGGCGCCCAGCAGCTGGCGCCCGCCGCCGGGGCCCCCGATGGGTCGTACGCCGACGCGCCCGCCATCGGCGCCTGGGAGGGCGCCGAAGCCGACCTGTGGCGGGGCATCGCCCCGGACGGCACCGCCTATCCTGTGCTGCAGCTCGCGGGTGAGGCGCGCGTCGTGCGGGGACACGGATCACCCGGCTGGACCGCGATCAGCGGCCGCTGGGCGCTCTGGACCGACCTGACGGTCCCCACGCCAATGCTCGATGTGCTCGACCTCTCGGCGGTTCCGGTGGCGCCCGCCGTGACCGCGACCCATCCGGCCGTCACGGTCATGCCCGCGAGCGGCCTCTTCACCGGGCAGACCGTGGCGGTGCGGGTGACCGGGTTCGGGGTGGGTGGCAAGGTGTGGCTGTCGGAGTGCGCGTCGGCACAGGACGCGAGTTCGCTCGGCTGTGGGACCCAGCTGGCGGCACAACCGTTCCTCGTCACCGACGACACGCGCGCCGGGGTGGGCACCTTCACGGTCTCGCTGCACGCCGCGACCCAGCCGCTCCAGCCACGTCCGTCCGCCGGCTGTGCCGACCAGTGCGTGCTGGTGGCCACCCTCGGCGACGGGTTGGCCTACGCGGTGGCGCGGATCCGCTTCTCCCCACTCGCAGATCGGCCCCTGCCGCCCTGCACGGCCGCGCAGCTGGCGACGAGCGTGGTGGATACCGGCGGCGCCGCCGGGACCTTGGAGGGCTGGCTGCGCTTCGTGAACACGAGCGCCGTTCCCTGTCGGCTCTCGGGGTGGCCGACGCTCGTGGGGGTGACCGCCTCCGGCGCGACCACGCTGGCTCACCACACCGACGAACTGCTCGGCCAGCCTCCCGATGCCGTGCTGCCGCCGGTGGTCCTGACGCCGGGCGAGGCCGCGGTCGCCGCGTTCGCGGGGATGGACATCCCCGTGGGGGGCGGGACCGCCGCCACCTGCCCGCCTCCCTACCACACCCTGCGAGTCACGCCACCAGGCACGGCCATGAGCGTGACGCTCCCGGCGTTCGACGGCACGGAGCTCCCTGCCTGTGCGGGGATCGAGGTCTCCTCCGTCGTGGCGGCCGCCGCCGAACCGGAACTGTTGCCGTGGCGCCCCTGACCGGCCGACGACTGCGCGCCGATCTGTCGCCGCTGGTGGCCACGTTGCTCGTGGCGGCCTGCGCCACGGCACCCGGCCCAGCGCCGATGGGCAGCAGCGGGCCGAGAGTGGCCGCGGCCGCATCGCCCTCCGCGGGGCCCTGTCAATCGGGATCGGCCTGCGCCATGCCCGCCCGGACAGCTGCACCAGCGACGGGTGCGCCGGGGCCCCTGCCCAGCCCGCTGCCGCTGCCGCCGTCGGCAGCGGCGATCACCTTGACGCCCGGCGCCGTGCGGACCCTGCCGACCGGAACGTTCGCGCTGGCCGACGGCCGCGCCTACACGCGGAGCGCACCGGCTGAACCCTACCCGCCGGTGACGCTTGCGGAGGTCGTGCTGGCCACCGGCACGCGCCACACGCTGCTCACGCGTCCGGCCGCGCGCGTGCTGAGTAGCCTCGTCCTCGATGGTGACCGCCTGCTGTGGGTGGAGTCGTGGTATGCGCACCCGCAAGCGGCGAACGGCGAGACGGGCGGTAACCCCAACGCGGGGCAGCCGCTCCTCTGGCAGGTCGTCTCGGACTCGCTCGCGAGCGGCACGCTGACCGTCCTCGCCTCCGGCCAGACCTCCAACCTCCCGTTGCTCGGCGAGGCCGCCAGCCCGCAGCCGCCCGTGCTGGCGGCGGAGGGCGGGCGGGTGGCATTCGCGATGGATACTGGAACCCGTGGCGTGGCGTCGAGCGAGATCGTCGTCCGCTCGCTCGCCACGAACGCCCTGCTGCGCTCCATCCGCGCCTCGGGCTACGTCGTGCAGGTAGGCCTGGCCGGGCAGGCGCTCTTCTACCGCCAGACGACCGACGGGTTCGCCGGCGACGCGTCCCTCCTCCTGGCGCGCTCCGATACCGAGCCGCCGGTGCAGATCGCCACCAAGGTCAGTCAGGCCGCGATGGACAGCGAACGGCTGGTCTGGTCGCGCTCCGATGCCACCGACGCCTCCATCTGGACGGCCACCCTGACCGCCAGCGCGCTCGGTGGGCCGGTGCCCGCGCGGGTCGACGGTCCGTCTGGGCCGGTCGGGCAGCCGGGACCGGTCTCTGCGCTCGCGACCGGGCAGGGCCTCGTCGGCTGGATCGTCTGGTTCGACACGCTTGACCCCGCGGCGGACAGTGCGCTCGTGCTGTGGACGCCGGGCGAGGCCGCGGGTCGGGTGCTGGCGGGCCAGCGCCAGCCCGACTGGGTGGCGGTGCAGGATGGGATGCTCTTGTGGCACGAGTCGCTGCCCCTGCCCGGCCACCCGGACACGCACGCCGTGCTGCTGGCCGCCATCTCCTCTGCGCCGTAGGACAGAGCGGGTGCACTGGTCATGGGCTGCACGGTTGGCGGCACCGCCTCGCCACCACCACGGGCTGCCTTCGGATGGGCCATCTACAACCGGACCGAGGCGACCTACAACCGGACCGAGGCGACCTACAACCGGACCGAGGCGACCGTCGCGGTCATCCCGGGACCCCGCTCCGCAGGTCCGCCGCAGCCCGAGCCCGAGGAGCCTGGACCCACGTCGAGAGCAGTGATCACCTCGCCGCGCGCAAGGAGCCGCCACCCGAGCCACTCGCGTCGACCCGGCGTGGGGCACCGCTCGTTCGAGGGGCGCTCAGCCCCGCTGCGTCGGTGGCGGGAGCGACGAGTGCGTCGGGGGTGCGGAGAGCCAGTCCCAGCCGGCGGGGGTGAGCAGCCATCCGAGGATGGAACTCGCTAGGCTGGCGATACATGCCACCGCCAGCAGCAGGTTGAGTGGCTCGATGGGCAGGGCGATCGGCACGACACGCCACTGCCGGAGCGGACCGGCGACGGGGGCCAGGACCAGCACCAGGGCGACCAGCGCAAGCAGGGACCACAGGGCCGTCAGGCCAAAGAGGAGCCGTCGTCCGGCCAGCACGTGCAGGACTGCGAGGGCCAGTGCGCCAGCCAGCAGCAGGGGCGCCATGGCGCTGGCCGTCCGGAGGGGATCCGCGTAGGCCAGGTCGGGATCGCCGGGCGCGAGGGTCGCGCGCACGGCGTCGGCACCCCTGCCCGCGTCCAGCGCGTAGAGGGCGAGGGCGACGGCTGCCGCCGAGAGCGCGACGACCGCGGCGGACGTGGCGAGCCGACGGGATGCCCGCATGACCCGTCAACTCTCGACCAGCCGTGATCGGTGGTCAAGAGCCGCACTTCCGGCAGGGGGTTGGCTGCCGGTGCGCTGGGCGTCAGCAGCGCGTTCTCCCATGCGGCCCATTCGTGGGCGAATCCTTGACATCGGCCCGTTCTCGACTATGGGCTCCCACGACCCGACCCGGAGGGGTCGGGGGAGCACACAGGGAGCATCGCCGATGGACGCCACCGGAAGGGACCTCGAGGGGCGCAGCGAGCAGGCACAGTGCATCGCGCGCCTGCTCGAGGAGCTGCGCTTCGACGACAACGCGCTCGATGGTGTGGCCGCAGCGCCGGGCCCACTGGATGAGCCGGATCTCGGGAGCGCCGGCGCGGACGACTGGATCGCCGAGGTGGCGACCCGCATGCCGCCCCCGAGCCGCTGGACGCGCCCGCGCCCGACGCCTGCCGACGCGCGTCCGCTGGCAACGGGGATGCCTGCGTCGCCCGATGCGACCCGCGAGCGGTCCGACCCGGCCGACGCCGTGCCCTCGCCAGCTCGGGCTCAGGCGCTCGGCGCCGACGGCGACACCGGCGGGGCGCTCCTGCTGGAGCCGGCCTGGCCCTCGCCCCTGGAGCGGGCGGTGGCGGTGAGCCTGCTGCTGGCCACCCTGGCCTTCGCCCTGACCAGCATGCTCGACCCGCACCTGGCGGTCGGGGTGGTCTCGGCCCTGGTGCCCCCGCTGGCCTGGTGAGGTGCGCCATGCCGACCCTGCTCGTGGTCCCCGCCGATGCCCGCAGCCAGGCCGCGCGCTGGTCGCGCGGCGCCGCGCACCTGGCCGCCTTCACGGCGCAGGCCGGGCACGCGCGGGTGCCCAAGCGCTGGGTGGCCCCCGACGGCTATCGGCTCGGGCTGTGGGTGGCCTGGCAGCGCCAGCAGGAGCGCCACGGCCGCCTGCATCCGGAGCGGCGCGCGGCCCTGGAGCGCCTGGGCTTCGTCTGGGAACCGCATCGCGCGCGCGAGGCGGCTCTGCTGCGCGCCGCGCTGGCGGCCGCCGCGACGGCCCCCGGCACATGGGCCTGGCACCTGGATCGCCGGGATGCCCGCTGGCTCCGCACGGCGCACCGGCGCGGCCGGCTCTCCCCGGTCGCGCAGCGCACCCTCGAGGTCCTGGGCTTCTCCTGGTCCGCCTCGGCGGCCGCCTTCGCCCACGGGCTGGCGATGCTGCGCCGATACCGCGCCGCCGGTGGCGTGGTGCCGGTGCGCCAGTCGACGCGCCAGGAGGGGTATCACCTGGGCGCCTGGGTGCACCGGCAGCGGCAGCTGGCCAAGCGCGGCCGGTTGGCCGCCTCGCGCCGGACGGCGATCGAGGCGCTCGCCCCCGGGCTGCTCGCGGAGGGCCGGCCGGAGCGCACGCGCACAGCGGAGAGGAGGATCCCATGACCCAGCTGTCGGCACCGGCGCGGGAGCGGACGTTCTGGGAGGCACGCGCGTTCGAGGTCCGGGCCGAGGCCCTGGCCGCCCGCGGCGATCCCCTGCGGGCCGGCGCCTGCTACATGGACGCGGCGGAGGACTGGCGCGTCCTGGGCTACCGGGCCTGGGCGTGCCGCCTGCTCGAGCGCGCGCAGCTCGCCTACGGGCAGGCCGGGGCGGCCGGGCGCCGCCCGATGCACGCGGCGCGGGCGCGCTGGGAGCGCCTGGCCGGGACCGAGCGCATTCCCGAAGAACCTGCGGAGGGGTTCGATGCCTGACCGTCGGTGTGCCCGCTGCGGGGTCCCGCTGCCATCCCCCACCGGCCATCCCCCGCGGCGGGACCGCGCGGGGCATCCCGACTGGTGCGCCGCCTGCGTGGCCGACGCCGCCTGGGCCGCCATCGGCTCCTGGTTCAGCGGTCCCGATCCGTCCCTGCGTCGGGCGGGCCGGCCCCCGCGTCGCCGCTGAGGCGGGATGGAGGGAGACCGCCATGGCCTTCGAGGATCCCGAGGAGGCGCGCCGCTACTGGGCAGCGCGCGCCGCGGCCGAGCACCGCTGGACCCGCATCGGCGAGCTGCTGCGCGGCGCCGACCGCGCCGAGGCGGCGGGTGACTACCCCGAGGCGGCCGCCTGCTACGAGGCGGCGGCGCGCCTGGCC
>JAJYKX010000002.1 GCA_021788175.1 Chloroflexota bacterium | reverse complement strand
CGTTCGTGCTCAGCGGCCGCCACCTCTACTGGCCGTCCGCCGAGGAGGATCGCCGGCCCTTCTGAGGCGTGCAACCCCGCGGCCGATCGGCAGTGCGCGGCCGGCGGGCGTCATCGCGGCCGTTCCGGCGCGTCCCGGCAGCGGTGCGTCACCGCGACCGATCGGCAGTGCGCGGCCGGCGGGCGTCATCGCGGCCGTTCCGGCGCGTCCCGGCAGCGGTGCGTCACCGCGACCGATCGGCAGTGCGCGGCCGGGGCGTCATCGCGGCCGTTCCGGCGCGTCCCGGCCCCGGGATGCACCGTCGGCTGCGCTACTGTTGCCCCGATGGACCGGAGCCCGGCCGGCCGGGGTCGCGGAGGGCGGTGAGCTTGAACCTGGCAACGCTCGTGGTCGTCGCGCTGGCGGTGCTGCTGGTGGGCGGCTACGCGGTCGGCGGCGTCTGGAACGCCCGACGCATGCGCTTCCTCGCGCGCGGCGTGGCGAATGCGCTCACGGGCCCGGCCGGTCCGCCCGTGGTCCGGCGCCCGGGCCGGGGGACCGTCCGCCTCGAGGCGCAGTCACCCGTGCGCGGCACCGGCCGCGTGACCGCCACGATCCTGATGGCGCCGCGCGAGGCGCTGCTGGTCTGGCTGGTATGGGCCATCCAGGGGCGCGGTGACCTGCTCGACCTCAGGGCCGAGCTGGATGCCCCGCCCGTCGGCGCCGGCCTGGTCGCGGACGCGACGCACCGCACGGGCCGGGCGGCACTGCGCGCGGCCGAGGCGGCCGGCGGCACGCATCGCCGCGCGGCCGGGAGGATGACGACCGCGGCCTACGACGCAGAGGGCCTGGCGGCCATGACCGGGGTCGGGCCGGCGATCGCTGAGATCGGCGACGTGGTGCTCCTCGAGCTCCGGGGTGCCCAGCCGCGCCTGACGCTGCTGGTGTCGCTCCGGCACGCCCCGGGGTCGTTCCGGTCACTGCGGCCCGGGCTCGAGCACCTCGTGGCAGCGGCGCGCCGGAAGCGGACATGAGACCGGCGTCGGAGGGTCGCGGCAGGGCGGGAGCAGGCACCGCGGCGGGTCCCGGCAGATGAAGGAGGCAGGCGCCATGCGAGATCGTCGGTTCGGAAGGACCGGATGGGCGGTGAGCGAGCTGGGCTACGGCATGTGGGGGATGGCCGGCTGGACCGGCTCCGACGACGAGCGCTCGGGCGCCGCGCTGCAGGCCGCGGTGGACCGAGGCGTCACGTTCTTCGATACCGCCTGGGCGTACGGGGACGGGCACAGCGAGCGGCTGCTCGGCGAGCTGGTGGCGGCGAACGGAGACCGGCGCATCTACACGGCGACGAAGATCCCGCCGCTGAACCGCCGCTGGCCATCCCGCCGCGGCGATCCACTGGAGCGGGCATTCCCGCCGGAGCACATCCGCGAGTACACGGAGCGGAGCCTGGCCAACCTGGGCCTGCCCGCGCTGGACCTGGTCCAGTTCCACGTCTGGGAGGACGACTGGGCCGGCGACGAGCGATGGCAGCGCGCCGTGGACGACCTGAAGCGGGAAGGGCTCGTCCGGGCGATCGGGGTGAGCGTGAACCGCTGGGAGCCGGAGAACGTCCTGCGCACGCTCCGCACCGGGCTCATCGACGCGGTCCAGGTGATCTACAACATCTTCGACCAGGCGCCGGAGGACGCGCTCTTCCCCGAGTGCCGACGCCTGGACGTCGCCGTGATCGCGCGGGTCCCCTTCGACGAGGGAACACTCACCGGCACGCTCACGCTCGAGAGCCGCTGGCCGGAGGGCGACTGGCGCAACTCCTACTTCGTGCCGGAGAACCTCCGCGACAGCGTCGCCCATGCCGAGGCCCTGCGCCCGCTGGTACCGGCCGGCATGAGCATGGCCGAGATGGCACTCCGCTTCGTCCTGTCGAACCCGGACGTGGCGACGGTGATCCCCGGCATGCGCAGCCCCGGGCGGGTCGTCCAGAACGCCGCCGCCGCGGAGGCCGGCCCCCTCGACGCCGGATTGATCGGGCGTCTCCGTGCCCATCGCTGGGACCGCACGCCGACCGAGTGGTCGCAGTAGCGCGGGGACGCCGCGGTCCCGCGTGGTAGCGTGACCCTCGTCGAACGATCCCCGACCCCGAAGGAGACCGGATGGCGGACAAGCCCGTGACGGCCGCGTACTACTACCGCGTGCGGTGGGGCCATCACGACGAGTGGCTGGACCTCTTCCTGCGCAACCACTGGCCCATCCTCCGCGAGCAGCAGCGGACCGGCCGGATCCTGGACGTGCGGCTCTACCAGCCCCGCTTCCACGGCGACGGTCGGGCGGACTGGGACGTGATGGTCACCATCACGTACCGGGACTGGGCCGCCATGGAGGAGCATTCCGAACCGGAGATCGCGCGGCGCCTCTACCCGGACCAGGCCACCTTCCGGGCCGAGGAGCAGCGCCGCTTCGAGATCCTGGACGCGCACTGGGACGTGGCCCTGGAGGAGCGTCCGCTGCCGCGCGAGTGAGCATGCTGCGGGTGACTCCCGGTCCTCGGCGGCCACGGCTGCCCGGGCCGGCGCCCCGCCTCGAGAGGGTCCGATGCACGTCACGATCGTCTACGTCCACGTGAAGCCGGAGCACCTGGAGGCGTTCATCACGCTCACGCGGGCCAACCACGAGGGTTCGGTCCGCGAGCCCGGCAACCTGCGCTTCGACATCCTGCAGTCGGCCGACGACCCGACGCGCTTCGTCTTCTACGAGGCGTACGTCGATGCCGCAGCGGCGCAGGCCCACCGGGAGACGGCGCACTACCTGGCCTGGCGCGACGCCGTCGCCGACTGGATGGTCGAGCCTCGCCAGGGGATCCGCTATACGGGGCTCTGGCCGGAGATCCCGCCGGCCAGCTGATCGCCCGCGTCGGCGGAGGCATCGGCCGCCCCGGCGCCGTAGCGCAGCTCCAGCGCGCCCCCGGAGAGCCACGCGTCCACCGAGCTGAGCGGCCCCCGACCGTGGCGCAGCCGCTCGCGACCGCCCGGGTTCCAGCGGACCAGCAGCCAGCGGAAGTACCAGTCCTGGACGCGCCGCCACGGGGTGCGCGGACGCGGCCGCATCTCCCACCGCTCGCGCGCGGCCAGCCGCGCCATGATCCCCTCGGCGTGATAGGCCACCGGACGAGCGTCGGGTGGTTGCCGCGCCGCCCATGCCGCCAGCGCCCGCATGTCGGCACGCCCCTCGCGGTACGCGGCGGCGATCCCGGCACGGCGCTCGAGATCGCGGATCCGCGGGTTCAGGATGTGCACCTCGCCCACCGGGTCGCCGGGGCCGACCACCGTGCCGTCCGCGAGTCGGGTCGGCCGGCCGCGGTGGCGGGCCAGCTCCAGGCCGAGGATCCCGGCACGGCGCATGGGCCGGATCCGCCGGCGGGTCCGGTCGAAGGTCTCCCAGGCGGTGAGCACGAGGTCGAGGACCCGCGGCGGTGCGGCGCGATCCGTGTCGGACCCGCGCATCGCTACGCCTCCCGCGCCAGGCGACGCGGTTCGTGCACCCGCGTCACCGCCCATGCCCCGATCACGAACTCCACCGCGGCGAGCACGAAGACCGCCCGGTAGCCCAGGCCGAAGTGCACGCTGTTCACGAGATCGGCCAGCGGCCCTCCCACCGCCACCGCCAGGACCGCGGACGCCGCCGTCACCGTGTTCGACAGCCCGAGGTAGCGGCCCGACTCCCCCGGCGGGGCGACGTCGGTCAGGAGCGCCCAGTCCGCCGAGAGGAAGATGCCCATCGCCAGCCCGAACGGGATCGCGATCACGAACAGCGACAGGTAGGAGGGCGCCACTGCGAAGGCCATCGCGCCGACCGCCCCGGAGACGGCACTCCAGCTGACGGCGCGCACGCGGCCCCAGCGATCGGTCATGGCGCCGCCCGGGATCGCGGCCAGCAGCGCCACCAGGACCACCGCGCCCGCCAGGGGCGCCACCAGGGTGCCGGCCCGCCCGCCCAGGCCGATCGAGTCCTCCAGGTAGTAGAAGACGAAGGGCTGGAGGGTCCCGGTCGCCATCAGGATCGCCAGGCGTGAGCCGAGCAGCCAGAGGTAGTCACGCTGCTCGAGCACGTCCCGGCCCCACACCTCAAGGACCATCGCGCGCACCGCGTGCCGCCAGCGGGCCACGTCCGCGACCGCCCGCAGCTCCGGTGCGGCCCAGCGGACCCGCGGCAGGTGCGCCGCGCCGGCCCGGCCGCTGCGCTCGTCGACGCCGGCGAGCGTGATCACGGTCCCGAGCCCCAGGCTGGCGGCGGTGAAGATGACGGCTGCCTCCACGTGCCCCATCGCGGCGAGGACGCCGGCCACCGCGACGCCGATGACCTGCCCGACCATCTGGGCTCCGCCCAGGAAGCCCGAGGCGAGCCCCCGGCGGTCGTGCGGGACCAGGTCCGGCAGGAGGCCCTGGTACGGACCCTGCGCGGTGTTCGAGGCCACCTCGATGCAGAGCATCACGATCAGGATCGCAAGGTACGAGCGTGACATGGCCAGGACCACCAGGAGGGCCAGCTGGAACGTCACGCCCACGGCCATCAGCGGGCGCCGCCGGCCCCACGGCGTGACCAGCCGGTCGCTGGCGGACCCGGAGATGGGCTGGACCACGATCGCCACCACCGCCTGGAGGGCGGCGATCAGGGAGAGCGCCGACGTCTTGATCGCGGCCGGGACGATCTGCTGCACGAGGGCCGGCAGCACGATGGTGGTCAGCGATCCCCACGTCACCGACAGGCCGAGGTAGTACGCCGTCAGGGCAGAGAGCCATCGAAGGCCGGCGCGCTCCCCGCCGACCCCCTCCTCGACCGTGCCGACGTGCTCGCCCCGAAGCGTGCTCGTCACCTCCCGGGCGTCACGGACCGCGATGGCGTCCCTCGGCGCGATCGGGCACCGGACCCGCCCTGCCGCGCACTATACCGGGCTCCGCGCCGAGTGCCCCGGAGGATGTCCCGGCGGGCGGGGCTCAGCCCGCGAACCCGGGCTCCGCGACGTGCACCGCGCGGAACCCGAGGAGCCTGGTCCCCGGCCAGCGCCACGCGTCCGTGGCGAGCCCCGCCTTCTCGCAGACGGCGTCCAGCGTGCGGGCCGCGTCCCAGCCGTACTCCTGGGCCACCTGCGGCAGGAGCAGGGCGCGGCGCCCGGACCGCTCGACGATGATCCCCTGTGCGTCGACGTCGAACGCTTCCGGGCCGGGCAGCTCGACGGGCGGTGCCAGGACGGAGACCTCCAGCCGGATGTCCGGCAGCTCGGCCTCGGAGACCGGCACGAACCGGGGGTCCTCGAGCGGGACGATGGCCCCCGCGACCAGCACGTTCGTCCAGAGCGGTCGGTCGAACGCAAGGTTCCCCATGCACCCGCGCAGTTCGCCGTGCTCGTGCAGGGTGACGAACGCGGCGGCCGGGGCGCGCAGGACGGTCGGCAGACGCTCGGCATCCACGACGGGCGCGGGCTTCCGCCGGACCGCCGACTCCACCGCCTCGCGGGCGAGCGCGAGCACCGCGGTGGTGGCGTCGTCGTCCAGCACCGGCGCCTCGGGCGGGGTGGACGGCTGCGTCGGCATGGCACCCTCCTCTCGGGGGCGCGGATCCCGTCGGCGGCGGAACGGCCACCGGGGGCCGTGTCCGGGCTGATGCTGGTCCGGGGCCGCGCCGGGCTGAAGGTCCGGCCGGCCCGTCACGGGCGTCCGATTGTCGCGACGGCGGTCTCCGCAGGTGTCGCGACGCCGAGCCCGGCAGGGCCGGCGTCCCGGGATGCGACCGCCCCGTCGGCCGACGCGGCGGTCCGGGCGGACGAGGGCGTCTCGGCCGGTTCGACCAGCGAGCGCAGGTCGGCCAGCGCCTGCACGATCGCGCGCTGGCGCGCCGGCGGCAGCCCGGACACCAGGGACCGGAGCCAGGTCATCGCGGCCTGCTGCGCCAGGTCCAGCTGGCCCGCGCCGTCCGGGCTCAGGGTGAGCCGGATCCTCCTGCGCTCGTCCGGGTCCGTCTCGCGGCGCACGAGGTCCTCGCGGACCAGGCGGCTGATCAGCTCGGAGGCCGCCGGGACGGAGGTCCCCAGGTGATCGGCGATCTCGGACAATCCGCTGCCCGGATTGCGCCGGATCTGGACGAGCGCGCGGAACTGCGCAACCGACATCCCCGCCGGCCGGCCTTCGCGCATCCGGCCGCGGATGGCGCGCATCACCAGCGGGATGTCCTCCAGGATCGCGGCCGCCGCGTCATCCGGGCCCGGCGCCACCGCGGCAGCAAGCGGCCCGGAACGCGTTGCAGTGTCACCGGGCACCGCGCCGGACGCGGCCCGTGCCGAGCCACGCACCGTGGACGAAGACATGACGCGATGATAGACTATTAGGTGACTTAAGTGTTAGCCCGGCCGCAGGGACGGCGGCCGGACAGAGGACTCGATGCCCCAGGCAATCCAGACAAACGAGCTGACCCGCCGGTTCGGCACCGTGACGGCGGTGCATGCGCTCTCCCTCGAGGTCCGACCGGGAGAGGTCTTCGGGCTGCTCGGCCCGAACGGCGCCGGCAAGACCACCACCATCAAGATGCTGATCACGCTGCTGCCGCCGACCAGCGGCTCCGCGACGGTCGCGGGATACGACGTGGCGACGCAGCAGCGGCTGGTGCGCCGGGCCATCGGCTACGTCCCGCAGCTGCTCTCCTCCGACGGGACGCTGACCGCGCGGGAGAACCTCGCGGTGTCCGCGCGCCTGTACCACATCCCGGGCGAGGTCCGCCGCGACCGCATCGACGACTCGCTCGCGTTCATGGGGCTGGCGGACGTGGGCGACAACCTGGTGCGGACCTTCTCCGGCGGGATGATCCGCCGGCTCGAGATCGCCCAGGCGATGCTGCACCGGCCCGAGGTGCTGTTCCTCGACGAGCCCACGGTGGGGCTCGACCCGGTGGCCCGCCGGGCCGTCTGGGAACACGTGCGCCGGCTCCGGGACGCCGAGGGGACCACGATCCTCCTGACCACGCACTACATGGACGAGGCCGAGGAGCTCTGCCAGCGCGTCGGGATCATGCACCTGGGCAGGCTGGTCGCCCTGGGCACGCCCGCCTCGCTTGCGGCGGAGGTTGGTCCCGGCGCGACCCTGGACGACGTCTTCACCCACTACACGGGCAGCGACCTGAACGAGGGAGGAACGTATCGTGACGTCGCTCGAACGCGCCGCACGGCCCGCCGCCTGGGCTGAGCCCCCGGCGGTCCTCCGCTTCGTCCTCGACGCGTGGACCGTGGCGGAGGCCGAGCTCCAGAAGCTGGCCCACGACCCCACCGAGCTGCTCACCCGCGCGGTCCAGCCCGTCCTGTGGCTGCTGGTCTTCGGCGAGGTGCTGGCCCGGGCCCGGGCGATCCCGACCGGGCACCTGGACTACATCGACTTCCTGGCCCCGGGCGTGCTCGCCCAGAGCGCGCTCTTCTCGGCGATCTTCTTCGGGATCGCGGTGATCTGGGAGCGGGACCTCGGCGTGCTGCACAAGTACCTGGTGAGCCCCGCGTCCCGCCTCTCGCTGGTGACCGGCAAGGCGCTGGCCGGCGGCCTCCGGGCCCTGGTGCAGGCGGCGGTCGTCTACGTGGTGGCCGCGCTCATCGGCGTCCACCTCCAGCTCGGGATCCCGCAGATCCTCGGCGTGGCGGTGGTGCTGGTGCTGGGGGCGGCGGGGTTCGCGACGTTCTCGCTGGTGATCGCCTGCCTCGTGCGCACCCGCGAACGGTTCATGGGGATCGGCCAGGTCCTCACCATGCCCCTCTTCTTCGCCAGCAGCGCGGTGTACCCAGTGGCGCTCATGCCCACCTGGCTCCAGGTGCTGGCGAGGGTCAACCCGCTCACGTACCAGGTGGATGCCCTGCGGAGCCTGATGGTCTCCGGCGGCACCGCCACCTTCCCCGTTCCGCTCGATGCCGGCGTGCTGGTGCTGGCGCTGGTGGTGCTGCTGCTCATCGCCGGACGCCTCTACCCGCGGCTGGCCATGTGAGGTGACACCCAGGTGACGTCAGGCGACACGATCGACATCTCCGCGGGCGCGGCCATCCCCCGGGAGACCGCGGGGCCGCGTCCCGCCTCCGGCCCGGATGCCGCGCCCCCCACGGAGCGCCGGCGGTCCCGGCGGCAGGACCCCAACTACCGCTGGGTCGCGCTCTCCAACACCACGCTCGGCGTGCTCATGTCGGCGATCGACGCCTCGATCGTCATCATCTCGCTGCCGGCGATCTTCAACGGGATCAAGGTCAACCCGCTCGACCCGGGGAGCACGAGCTACCTGCTCTGGGTCATGATGGGGTACCTGCTGGTCACCGCGGTGCTGGTGGTGGCGTTCGGCCGCCTGGGCGACATGTTCGGCCGGGTCCGGATGTACAACGCCGGGTTCGCGATCTTCACCGCCGGGTCCCTGCTGCTGGCCGCCACGCCCTTCACCGGGTCCGCGGGCGCCATCTGGATCATCGGGATGCGCTTCGTCCAGGCCATCGGCGGCGCCTTCCTCTTCGCCAACGCACAGGCGATCCTCACCGACGCGTTCCCGCCGCAGCAGCGCGGGCTCGCCTTCGGCATCAACGGCGTCTCGTTCCTGGTCGGGCAGTTCGTCGGACTGGTGGCGGGAGGGATCCTGGCCGCCATCAACTGGCGGCTCGTCTTCTTCGTGAGCGTCCCGGTCGGCCTCGCGGGCACCATCTGGGCCTACCTTCGCCTGGAGGAGCTCGGGACGGTCAGCCGCTCGCGCATCGACTGGCCCGGCAACCTCACCTTCGCCGTCGGGCTGACCGCCCTCCTGATCGGCATCACCTATGGCATCCAGCCGTACGGCAACCAGACCATGGGCTGGACCAACCCCTTCGTGATCGTGATGATCGCGGGCGGCCTGGCCCTGCTCGTCGCCTTCCTCTGGATCGAGCGCCGCGCCGCGCAGCCGCTCTTCGACCTGGACCTCTTCCGCATCCGTGCCTTCAGCGCGGGGAACCTGGCGGGCTTCCTGGCCTCCCTCGGCCGGGGCGGGCTCTCCTTCATGCTGGTCATCTGGCTGCAGGGCGTCTGGCTCCCGCTCCACGGGTATGCCTTCGCCGACACGCCACTCTGGGCCGGCATCTACATGCTCCCGCTCACGCTGGGGTCGCTGCTCTTCGGCCCGCTCTCCGGGATCCTCTCCGACCGGTTCGGCGCCCGGCCGTTCGCCACCGGGGGGATGCTGGTCGCGGCCGTCTCCTTCGTGGGGCTGGCCATGCTGCCGGTGAACTTCCCCTACTGGGCCTTCGCGCTCCTGCTCGTGGTGAGCGGCATGGGCGCCGGCCTCTTCATGTCGCCGAACATGGCCGGCATCATGAACAGCGTGCCGGCCCACCAGCGAGGCGCCGCGGCCGGGATGCGCACCACGTTCCAGAACTCCGCGATGGTGCTCTCGATCGGCGTCTTCTTCTCGCTCATGATCGCCGGCCTGGCTGCCTCGCTCCCCTCCACCCTGTACCGAGGCCTCACGCAGAACGGCGTGCCGGCCGCCGTCGCCGCGCAGATCTCCCACCTGCCGCCGGTGGCCAGCCTCTTCGCGGCGCTCCTGGGCTACAACCCGATGGCCAGCCTGCTCCCCGCGTCGGTCCTGCACTCGCTGCCCGCGGGACGGGCGGCGGTCCTGACCGGCAAGGTCTTCTTCCCGCAGCTGATCTCGGCGCCGCTGCAGCAGGGCCTGGCGATCGTCTTCATCGCTGCGGCGATCATGGCCGTGGTGGCCGCCTGGGCCTCCTGGATGCGGGGCGGACGCTACGTCCACGACGAGCACGGCGTGCCGGCACCCGGTGCGATCCCGGCCGGCGGCACGGCCTCCGGGGTCGCGATCGCGGAGATGGCGGAGCAGCGGCCCATGCTCGAGGAACGTCGCGGGGGCCGGCCCTGACGATCTCGGCATGATCGGGCAGGATTCCAGGATGCGTCCAGTGGCCAGGCGCTCCGCCGCCGTGCGGGGGATACCCGGATGATGGGGCCGATGGCCGGCGGCGGCTGGCACCTCATGCGCTCCTTCCGCCGCGACGACAGCGTGCGCTCCCAGCAGCTGTCGGAGGGGCTGATCGGCCGGATCTTCCGGTTCGCGGCCCCCTACCGGCGCATGCTCGGCGTCTTCCTGGTGCTGATCGTGGTCGACGCCGCGATCGGCGCGGCCAACCCGCTCATCTACCGGGCGATCATCGACGACGGGATCCTCCCCAAGCGGTCCGGCGTCGTCGTCGAGCTCGCGCTCCTGCTGGCCGGCCTCGCCGTCCTGGACGCGGGGCTGTCGCTGGCCGAGCGCTGGATCTCCGCGCGCGTGGGCGAGGGGCTGATCTTCGACATGCGGACGAAGGTCTTCGCCCACTTCCAGAAGATGCCCGTCGCCTTCTTCACCCGGACGCAGACCGGCGCGCTCGTCAGCCGGCTCAACAACGACGTCCTCGACGCCCAGAGCGCGTTCACCAACACCCTCTCGTCGGTGGTGGGGAACGTGATCGGCGTCGCGGTCACCCTGGTCGCCATGTTCGTGCTGAGCTGGCAGATCACGCTGCTGGCGCTCGCGCTCTTCCCGATCTTCGTGCTGCCGGCCCGCTGGGTGGGCCGCCGCATCCAGGCGATCACGCGGGAGAGCTACAACCTCAACGCGCGCATGACGTCGATGATGACCGAGCGCTTCAACGTCGCCGGTGCGCTGCTGGTGCGCCTCTTCGGCCAGCCGCTGCGCGAGATCCACAGCTTCGAGGAGAAGGCCGGGCGGGTCCGCGACATCGGCGTGACCCAGGCGATGTACACCACTGTCTTCATGGCGTCGCTGCTGCTCACCGCCTCGCTGGCCACTGCGCTGGTCTACGGATGGGGCGGCCTCCTGGCGACCAGCGGCGCGCTCCAGGTGGGGACCGTGGTCGCGCTGACCGCGTACCTGAACCGGCTCTACGGCCCCCTCACCGCGCTGTCCAACGTGCAGGTCAACGTGATGACCGCGCTGGTCTCGTTCGACCGGATCTTCGAGGTGCTGGACCTGCGCCCGCTCGTGGCCGAGCGCCCGGACCCGGTGGAGATCCCGCGCGGACCGGCCAGCATCGAGTTCGACCACGTCGACTTCAGTTACCCGACCGCCGAGGAGGTGTCCCTGGCGTCGCTCGAGTCGGTGGCGGTCCTCGACCAGGCGCCGTCCAGCCAGGTGCTGCACGACGTCTCGTTCACCGCGCACCCCGGCGAGCTGGTGGCGCTGGTGGGCCCGTCGGGCGCCGGCAAGACCACGATCAGCCACCTGGTCCCGCGCCTCTACGACGTGCGCGCCGGCGCCGTCCGGATCAACGGCATCGACGTGCGCGACGCCAGCCTCGAGTCGCTGCACCGCGTCATCGGCGTGGTCACGCAGGACGCGCACCTCTTCCACGACACCATCCGGGCCAACCTGCTCTACGCCAGGCCCGGCGCGTCCGACCAGGAGCTGGTCGACGCACTGCGTGCCGCCCAGATCCTGCCGCTCGTGGAATCGCTCCCGGACGGCCTGGAGACGGTGGTGGGCGACCGGGGATACCGGCTGTCCGGCGGCGAGAAGCAGCGCATCGCCATCGCGCGCCTCCTGCTCAAGGCGCCGGACATCGTGGTGCTGGACGAGGCCACCGCGCACCTCGACTCCGAGTCGGAGGCGGCGCTGCAGCTCGCGCTCCGGAGCGCCCTCGCCGGCCGCACGTCGATCGTGATCGCGCACCGCCTGTCCACGATCCTGGACGCGGACCAGATCCTCGTCGTGGTGGACGGCCGGATCGTGGAGCGCGGCACCCACGCGGACCTGCTCGCCCGCGACGGGACGTACGCGGAGCTGTACCGCACGCAGTTCGAGCGGCAGGCGGTCCTGGAGCCGGTCGAGGATCCGGCGGAGATCGCCGCCGCCAGCTGACACGCGCCGGGGGCCGGCCCGGCACCCACGCTCGGCCGCGGCAGAGCGAACGCGCCGACGACGCCTGCGCCGATCGCCTACAGTCGGCCCACGCATGTCGGCCCAGGCACTCCCCTCCGGCACCTCCGCATCGCTGGCGGCCTCGCGCAGGCGACTCCTCGTGGAGTCGGCCGGGATCGCGATCTCGTCGGGTGGGTTCGGGCTGGTCTACGGGCTGGCCGCGCGCCACGCCGGCTTCAGCCCGGTGGAGGCCGTTGCCATGAGCGTGCTGGTCTTCGCCGGCGCCTCCCAGTTCGCGGCCGTGGGGCTGGTCTCGGGCGGCCTCGCCTGGCCGGGCGTGGTGCTGGTCACCGCGCTCCTCAACGCCCGGCATCTCCTCTACTCGGCCGCGCTGGCCCCCTGGCTTCGCCACCTGGGACGTGGCCGTCGCGCCGCCATGGCGTACGTGCTGACCGACGAGTCCTTCGCGCTCTCGATCGCGCACTTCCAGCGGATCGGGCACGACGACGAGGTCGGGTACTGGATCGGCGCGATCGCGTCCACCTGGATCCCCTGGAACGTCATGACGCTGGTGGGCGCGGCGCTCGGCGGGGAGGTGGCCGACCCGAGCCGCTTCGGCCTCGACGTGGTCTTCCCGGCGGCGATGGCCGGCCTCGCGGTGGGGCTCGTGACGGGGCGGCGGGAGCTCGTGGCCGCGGTTGCCGGGGCCGGCGTGGCGGTGCCGCTCGGGCTGGCCATCGGTCCCACGGCGGGCATCGTGGCGGGAGGCCTGGTCGGCCCCCTCGCCGGCATGCTGGCGGGACCCCGGCCCGCCGCCGAAGCAGGGCCCGGCCCGCGCGCCACCCTGCTCGACGACGCGCGCGCGGCCGTGGACCCGCCGGACGAGGCGGGCCTGCCATGAGCGTCGGCCTGGTCGCCCTCGCCGCGCTGATGGGCGCCGTGACGTATCCCTCGAGGGCGACCCCCCTGCTGGCGCCCTGGGTCGAGCGGCTGCCCGCGGGGGCGCGGCTCTACCTGCGCCTGGTGGGGCCGGCGGTCCTCTCGGCGCTTGCCGCGGCCGACGTCATGGTGGGCACGGCGGGCGGGCACCCCGTGTTCCACGTGGGGATCGAGTGGCTCGCCGTGGCCGCCTCGGTGATCCTGGTGGCCTGGCGGCGGAACCTCTTCCTCGGACTGATCGTGGGGGTGGTGCTGGTCGCGGGGGCGCGCGCGCTCGGCCTGGCCTGAGGCCCCGGCCGGCATCGCCGCCGTCGTTCCTCATCCCCCATCGCATCCGCCGTCGCGTCACGCCGACGCCGCGCGGCGGGGGCCCCGCCGCTCGCCGGGTCGCGCGGATCTCGCCGGAGGCGCGATCAGCAGCGCGGGATCGGGCACCGGCGCCTGCCGGGCGAAGATGTCGCAGAAGAGATCGATCAGCGCGGGGTCGAACTGCACGCCGGCGTGCCGGCGCAGCTCGGCGACCGCCTCCTCGTGGCCCACTGCCCGCCGGTAAGGTCGGTCGTGGATCATCGCGTCGTAGGCGTCGGCGATCGCCACGATCCGCGCGCCGAGCGGGATGTCGTTGCCGCGCAGCCCGTACGGGTACCCCTGGCCGGAGAAGCGCTCGTGGTGGTGGAGGATGATCGCCCCGGCGTCGCGCACGGCCGCCACCTGGTCGATGATGACCTGCCCGACGCGGGGATGCTGGACCACCGACTGCCACTCGTCGGTGGTGAGCGGGCCGGGCTTCTCGAGGATCTGCTCCGGCACCGCGACCTTGCCGATGTCGTGCAGCAGGGATGCCACGCGGATCCGCTCGACCTCCTGCTCCGGCAGCCCGAGCTCGCGCGCGAGCCGGACCGCGATCGCGGCGATCATCGACGAGGGCTTGCCGCGGTAGTGCGGCAGCGGCGAGACCGCGGCCGAGAGCGCAGCCTCCGCCGCACGCCGTGCCGTGTCGCCCACCTCGGTGGCGCGTGCCCGTCCCGCCGGCGAGATGGGCGCGCGCGGGATGCGCGCATCCTCGTCGGGCTCGCTGAAGACGTACGTCTGGTTCCGGCCGAGCGACTTCGCCGAGTACATCGCGGCATCCGCGTCCCGGATCAGCTCCTCCACCCGGAGCCGCGGCCCCCGGCCGCCCGCGATCCCGATGCTGACGGTCACCGCGAAGTCGGTGCCGTCCCCGGCGTCGAACCGCGCGCCCATGATCAGCAGGCGCAGCTTCTCCGCCACGGCCGCCGCCTCCTCCGCGGTGGTCTCCGGGAGGATCGCGATGAACTCCTCGCCGCCGTAGCGGCCGGCGAAGTCGATCGCCCGCAGGTTCTGCCGGAAGACGTCGGCCACACCACAGAGGACCGCGTCGCCGACGGCGTGTCCGTACGTGTCGTTGACGGCCTTGAAGTGGTCCAGGTCGAGGAAGGCGACCGCGAGCGGCCGCCCGTACCGGGACGCCCGATCCACCTCCCCGAAGAGCTGGGCGAGGATGGAGGGTCGGTTGGGCAGCCGGGTGAGGCGGTCGGTGGCCGCCGCCGCCTGGGCCGTCCTGAACGCCTCCGCGAGATCGCCGAGCCCACGGGCGGCCGGCGCCAGCAGCCCGAACCGGCCGGGCGGCGGCACCGCCGCCATCGAGCCGTCCGCGATCCGCACGAGCTCGCGCCGGAGGGCCCGTGCCGTGGCGCCCGCCGACGCCGCCGTGGCCGCCACGCCGACCAGGGCGCCGATGGCCGCGAAGGCGAGTACCAGTGCCACGGCCACGCCGCCGCCGGTGAGGAGCACCGCGATGGAGATCCCCCCGAGCAGGAGCGCGGGCAGAAGGGGGGCGCCCGCGAGCACACGCGACATGCCCCGCACCCTAGCGCCCGCAGGCGACGGCGAGCACCCGGCCGAAGGTACCGACGGGAGGCCGACGTGCGGGCCATGCGACCTTGCAGCCGGCCTGAAGCCGGCGGTCCGGGCGCGGGGCCGCGGAGTCGGCGGCACTCCCGTGGCCGGGTCCGACGGCCGCGGGAGACCTCGTTACACCTCCCGCGCGCCCCGTGTCGCTTTCTTCACCGGCACGGCACCATCCACTGAACACTCCGGGACGAACATCTGATCGACGGGCCCGGATGGGGCATCCGACCCGAAGGAGTGGTACCGATGCCAGACATGGAGCACACACTCGGCGAACTGCAGCAATCGAGCCGCGCGGCGATGCGACGCCGCCGGATGGCACGACCCGGGACCGAGGCATGGCGCCAGGCGGACGAGCTCGTGCACGAGATCGCCGCGGTCATGGGTGAGCTCGCGGCGCTGCTCGAGCGGCGCCAGTCCCGGCGGCTGCAGCCGGTCCGCGTCCGCACTCGCTGATCCCACGCGCTGACCCGACCGGCCCGCGCCAGCACGATCGGGCCGGCCTTCTCCACCCACCAGCCGCCACCCGGGCGAGCGGGCTCGCGGTGCGGCGCTTCCGTGTAGAGTCCCGGCTGTCCCCCGCATGACACGCATCCGCGAGGAGCAGCCGTGGCCCTCCCGTCCCGCGCCCTCTCTCCCGCACCGCCGGATCCCATCCTGGGGCTGAGCGAGGCCGTCCGGTCGGATCCCCGCCCCTGGAAGCTGGACCTGTCCATCGGCGTCTACGTCGACGAGTCGGGCGCCGTGCCGGTCATGGGCACGGTGCTGGAGGCCGAGCGCCGGCTGGCGGAGCGATGCGACTCCAAGGGCTACCTCCCCATCGACGGCCGCCCCGCGTACGGCACCGCCATCCGCGACCTGCTCGTCGGTCCCGGCCACGAGATCGCCCGCTCCTCCCGCTCGGTGACCGTCCAGACGCCGGGCGGCACCGGTGCGCTCCGGGTGGCGGCGGACTTCCTGGTGCAGGCGGGGGCGAACCGCACGGTCTGGCTGAGCGAGCCGACCTGGCCCAACCACCCGCAGCTCTTCTCCCTGGCGGGCTTCGAGGTGCGGAGCTATCCGTACCTGGACGACGCGGGGCGACGGCTGGACCTGGACCGCCTGCTGGGCGCCCTCCGTTCGGCGGGGCGAGGGGACGTGGTGGTGCTCCATGGTGCCTGCCACAACCCCTCGGGCGTGGACCCCGACGCCGGAGCGTGGCGGTCCATCGCCGATGTCGTCGAGGAGCGGTCGCTCCTGCCCATCGTCGATTTCGCCTACCAGGGGTTCGGGCGGGGCATCCGTGAGGACGCCGAGTGGGTCGACGGGCTCGCCCGGCCGGGACTCGAGTTCCTGGTCTGCTCGAGCTGCTCGAAGAACTTCACCCTGTACAACGAGCGGGTGGGGGCGCTCACCCTGGTCGCGGCCGACGCCGCCCGCGCCGCGGCGGCGCTGGGCCACCTCAAGATCGCGATCCGCGCCAACTACTCGAACCCGCCGGCGCACGGCGCCGACGTCGTGGAGAGCATCCTGCGCGATCCGCCGCTGCGCGGTCGCTGGGAGGGCGAACTGGCGGCGATGCGGGGGCGAATCCGGGACAACCGGGCCGCCCTCGTCGACGCCCTCGGTTCGGCCGGGCCGGCCGGCGACTGGGAGCCACTGCGCTCCCAGCGCGGGATGTTCGCCCTCCTGGGGCTGAACGGCGGCCAGGTCGCGCGGCTGCGCGACGAGTTCGCGATCTACGCGGTGGCCGGCGGTCGGATCAACGTGGCCGGGCTCACGCCCTCCGGTCTTCCCCGGCTGGTCGAGGCACTCCGGGCGGTGACGGCCGACTGACCCACCGGCCCGTCCGCCGGCGAGCCTCCCCAACCCGTCGACTACCCCTTCGGGTAGAGCCGATCCGGTGCAAGGTCGCGTGGAAACCTGCCACCCGGCCGCTCGCGGGGACGACGCCGCGGGCCGATCATGCCCGGCATGATCGAAGTCCAGTCCATCGGCATCGCATCCGCGGCGACCGTCCACCTGCGGCTCGTCCAGCGGGTCGCTCCCCACGCCATCGCCGGGGTGCCCGCGGTGATCGGCGCAGAGGAGCTGCCGTGGCTGGGCGATCGCGTGCACGACGCATCGGCGACGGCCGAGCTGGCGCGCGGCCTGCGGCGCTTCCAGGCCGACCTGGGGCTGCCGGCGGGTCCCGGGGCCTCACGGCCGGTCTTCCGCAAGGCCGCGTACGTCGACCTGGGACGGCCCGTGCAGCTGCCCGGCGGGTGGCACGTGGAGATCGGCTGGCGCGCCGCGTCCCTCGCGCCCCTCTTCCCCGTGTTCGGCGGCCAGCTCACGATCAGCGGCGACTCGATCGTCCTGGAGGGCGAATACGCACCGCCCGGCGGCGATCTCGGCGTGGCCGTGGATCGTGCCCTCCTGAACATCGCCGCCCGCAAGACCGCGGTCTGGCTGCTCCGCGTCATCGCGGACGCGCTCGACGATCCCGCGACGGCAGACTGACCGTCCCGCCCGTTCCGGCTCAGCCGGCCGGCTCGCTCCCGCTCAGCCGTTGCCCCGCAGCGAGGCAAGCGTGTCCGCGCTGCCCGACACGATCAGCGTCTCTCCGGGCGCGAGGCGGCGCTCCGGACCGGGATTGGCGGCGTAGCCGCCTCCCTCGCGCACCACGGCCAGGGTGAAGATCCCCCGGTCCCGCAGCTCGCCGACGGTGCAGCCGGCGATCGAATCACCATCGCGCGCCGTGACCTCCTCCAGCGAGAAGGCGAGCTCGCCGTGGGAGAGCGCGGCGTCGATGTAGTCGACCACTCGCGGCCGCATGGCGAGGCTGGCGATGCGGTGCCCGGCCATGGTGTAGGGCGAGACCACCCGGTCCGCGCCCGCCTGCGCGAGCTTGGCCTCCGATCCGGCCGCGTTGGCCCGCCCCACGACGAAGAGGCCGCGGTTGATCGCCCGCGCCGAGAGGATCACGTAGACGTTGTTCGCGTCGGAGTCGATCGTGGTGATCAGGCCGCGCGCCCGCTCGATCCCGGCCGCGTGCAGGGTGGCGTCGTTGGTGGCGTCCCCCTCGACCACCAGGAACCCGTCGGCGCGCGCCCGGTCGAGCGAGGCCGGCAGGATGTCGATGACCACCACCGCCTCGCCGTCGTGGCGCAGCTCGCGCGCCACCGTCGATCCGACCCGGCCATACCCGCAGAGCACGAAGTGCCCGCGCAGCGCCTCCACGGTCCGCGCCATCCGTCGAGCCTCCCGCTCCCCGCTGGTCGCGTCCACCACCAGCGACTCCGCCACGATCCCCACGAACCCGAACAGCAGGGCCACGCCCACCACCGCGAGCAGCACGGTCCACACGCGACCCGCGACATCGAGCGGGCCGACTTCCCGGAAGCCCACCGTGGTGACCGTGATGGCCGTCATGTAGAAGGCATCGAACGGCGACCAGCCCTCGATCACGACGTAGCCCAGGGTGCCCACCAGGAAGACGGCCACGACCATCGCGAGCCAGCGGCGCAGGTGGGAGCGCCCGAATGGGGCGGCGAGCGGCGGTCGTCGTCGAGTTGACGCGATCGGGTCCGGATGACCGCCCATCGGCCGGATTCTACGGTCCCGGGGGAGCCAGGCCGGGCACGCCGACGTCGGCGGCCGCCTGCCCGAGCAGGCCCAGCGCGGCCAGCTCGGCGCGCAGCTGCCGCGCGCTCTCGAACCGGATCCCGACCATGCCAAGCGAGCGGGCAACCTGCACGTTCGCCTCGGTGTCGTCGATGTACGCCGTGGCCGCCGGGCGCAGTCCATGGCGATCCAGCAGCAGGCGGAAGATCGCCGGATCGGGCTTGACCATGCCCACCTCGCCCGAGATGACGACGTCGCGGAACCAGCCCAGGAACGGGTAGCGCGCCCGGGCGACGGGGAACTTCCCGGCCGACCAGTTGCTCAGGGCGTAGACGGGCACGCCGGCGGCGCTCAGGTCGCGCAGGACCTCCACGCTCCCGTCGATCGGGCCTCCGAGCATCTCCTCCCAGCGCTCGTCGTACGCGACGATCAGGTCGCGCGCCTCGGGGTGCCGCTCCACGAGCTCGGCGATGGCGTCCGGCCAGGGCCGCCCGGCGTCCTGCCGGGCGTTCCACTCCGGGGTGCACACCTCGGCGAGGAACCGCTCCATGGCCGCGGCGTCTCCGCCGAAGACGCGGCGGTAGAGGTGGCGCGGGTTCCAGTCGATCAGCACGCCGCCCAGGTCGAAGACGACCGCGGACACCGCGCGGGCCATCGCGTCGGATGCCCCGCGGGCCAGCGCGCCGTCCACCCGGTGGGTGATCGCGTGGGACGCCCCGCGGGCCACCGGGCGCCTGGCCCCGGGATCCTCGCCGGGTGGGCGGCGGGAGGCTGTCACGGGCCCGTCCCCTCGCCGGGTGGCAGCACCAGCGTCCGGTGCAGGTGCTCGAGCGTGGCCCCGGGGTCGTCGGTCAGGCCGGTGTGGATCTCGGAGCGCTGCACGATCGTGCTGCTGGGCGACGAGAGCCAGTGGAAACGCTCCGGCCGGGCGAGGCGGGCGATGGGCCCCGCGGTGCGGTCTCCCGACGCAACCCGCAGGATCGCATCCAGCTGCGCCCGGACCGCGACCGGGTCACAGTCCGGTGCCAGGACGGCGAGGCGTGCCTCGTCCAGGTGGACGCGGGCCCCGAGGAACCGTCGCGAGCGGCACCAGAGCAGGATCCCCGCGTTGATGCACTCCCCGCGCTCCACGTGGGGCACCACCCGCAGGATCGTGTAGACGAACGGGCTACGCGGCGAGCCTGGCACGCTCCGCCTCCTCGACGAACGCCCGCGGTGCCGCCAGCCGGCGGCACAGGTAGTCGAGATAGGCCCGGCGGTGGCTCTCCGGGTCGGGCAGCCCGGGCTCGCCGGCCAGCCAGTCGTCCGGGATCTCCGCCAGGATCGCCCGGAACAGCTCCCGGCCCAGGACGGGCGCGAGGCGCGCGTCGGCGTCCGACAGCGAGGCGGCGAAGGGCAGCAGCACGTGGTCGCGGCTCTGCGGGAAGGGGCGGAGCGCATGCTCGGCCGCGTTCCGCCATCCGTGATGGACGTAGAGCGCCGACCCGTGGTCGATCAGCCAGAGCCGCCGGTGCCAGACCAGCAGGTTCGTGTTGCGCGCGGAGCGGTCCACGTTCGTCACCAGCGCGTCGAACCAGACGACGTCCGCGGCGAGGCCCGGATCCGGCCGGAACCCTGCGGCAGGATCGAAGCCAAGCGCACCGGGCAGGAAGTCCAGGCCCACGTTGCGCCCGGCGCTCCGGGCCAGCAGCTCCTGGATCTCCGGGTCGGGCTCGGCGCTCGCCAGCTCCGGGTCGAGCTCCACGAACACGATGTCGGGGACGAGCAGCCCGAGGGCGCGGCCGATCTCGCCGGCGACCAGCTCCGCCACCAGCGCCTTCGTGCCGTGGCCCGCGCCCCGGAACTTGACCACGTACAGACCATCGTCGTCGGCCTCGACGATGGCCGGCAACGACCCGCCCTCCCGCAGCGGGGCGACGTAGCGCGTGGCGGTCACGGTGCGCATGATCGGCCAGTGTAGGGGGCCGGACGACGGTCCCGCCCGGCCTGCCGGCGGAGCCCTCTCGCCCGGCTACGCGCCGGACGAGGCGCCCTCCCCCGCGTCCAGGCGGATCGCGAGCTCGCGGATCTTCCCCGCGCGGGCCTCGGGCTCGAGCGGGGCAAGCGCCAGCCCCACCAGGAACGCGGTGATCGGCGCCGCGATCCGCTCGCTGCGGTGGGCGGCCACCCGGGTCAGGTCGAGCAGCGCGCGCTGCTCATCGCGCGTGATCCGGGCGGATTCGAGGCCCGGGACCGCCTGCAGGAGTGCCACCCACGCGTCCAGGTTGAGGCCCTGCGTCTCCGAGGTTCCGTCCATCCGTGCCGCTTCCCCCGTGACTCGCTGCGGGCACGATCGCCCTGCCGGCTCACGGTACCGCGTCTGCGCTCCCGGGGCAGGCGGACGGGCAGGAAGGCGAGGGAAGGCGGGGATATGCAGATAGGGCTATAGTCGAATGCACCGGTCGCCCCTCCGGCGCCGGCACCGAGCCGAGTACCCGCTCAGGCCACACGTCCCGAGGCAGCATGGTGTTGACCAGGCTCCCCTCGCCGAGCCGGGAAGTCGTCGAGACTCGGACGCTCGCCGTCCGCGGGAC
Organism: Chloroflexota bacterium; assembly: GCA_021788175.1. GTDB lineage: Bacteria > Chloroflexota > Limnocylindria > Limnocylindrales > CSP1-4 > JAJYNJ01. The sequence continues at coordinate 18,874 of JAJYKX010000002.1, read as the reverse complement.
CGCCGTGTCCCGGCGCCCCGACACGATCGCCGGCGAGGAACCGATGGAGATCCGGGCGGCAGGGCCGGGGCAGGAGCCCGTCTCCATCGCGGTCACCATGCGGACGCCGGGCCGCGACGAGGAGCTCGCCGTCGGCTTCCTGTGCACCGAGGGCCTGGTCGGCCCTGGGGACGTGGCCGGCATCGAACTCGGCGACCCGGGCACCGTGGCCCGGCCGGACAACGTGATCACGGTCCGGCTCGCCCGGCCGCTGGATCCCGCCCTGGTCACGAGCCGCAACTTCGCCGCGACCGCCAGCTGCGGGATCTGCGGCAAGGCCTCGCTGGACGCCGTGCAGACGCGGTGCCCGATCCTGCCGGCCGGATCGCCGGTGACCCGCACCACCCTGCTGCGCCTGCCGGTGGCGCTCCGCTCGGCACAGCCCGTCTTCGACGCGACCGGCGGCCTCCACGCGGCCGGTCTCTTCGACCCGTCCGGGGACCTGCTGGCCGTGCGCGAGGACGTGGGCCGCCACAACGCGCTTGACAAGCTGGTCGGCGCGATGCTGCTCGACGGCCGCCTGCCACTCCACCACGCCGTCCTGATGGTCTCGGGGCGGGTCAGCTTCGAGATCGTCCAGAAGGCCGCCATGGCCGGCATCCCCGTCACCTGCGCCGTGTCGGCGCCGACCGACCTCGCCGTCGAGGCCGCCGACCGGCTGGGGATGACGCTGGTCGGCTTCCTCAGGGGCGACGGCTTCAACGTCTACGCGCATCCCGAGCGCATCGAGCTGGAGGTCTGACATGACCGTCCATCCGTCGTCGGATCAACCGCGCGCGCACCTGCCGGTGCACGTGCCGAAGCGACCCCGGCTGGTCGCGCCGGAGCTGTGGGCAGGCTGGAAACCGAACGGGATCGGAGAGCTGAAGCCGAATCACTACCGGGAGATCGCCGAGACCGTCTGGGACAACCGGCGTGCCCTGCCCTACGCGCTGCGCATCCTGCGCGAGGGCGTCTGCGACGGCTGCGCGCTGGGGGTGAGCGGCTTCCACGACTGGACCATCGACAGCGTCCACCTGTGCACCACGCGCCTGAGCCTGCTCAAGTACAACACGGCGCGCCCCTTCGACCACGACCGCCTGTCGGACGTCGCCCCGCTGCGGGCCATGAGCGGGGCCGAGCTGCGCGACATGGGCCGGCTCGCCTATCCGATGCTCCGGCGCCGCGGCGAGCCGGGCTTCCGGCGCGTCACGTGGGACCAGGCGCTCGACCTGGTGGCGGGCCGGATCCGGGCCACCACCCCGGATCGGCTGGCTTTCTACCTGACCAGTCGCGGGATCACCAACGAGGTCTACTACGTCGCCCAGAAGGTGGCCCGGTTCCTGGGCACCAACAACATCGACAACGCGGCCCGCGTCTGTCACGCCCCCTCGACGGCCGGCCTGAAGCACGCGCTGGGGGTGGGCGCCACCACCATCTCCTACAGCGACGTCCTGCAGAGCGACCTGGTGGTCATCTTCGGGGCGGACGTGGCGAACGCGCAGCCCGTCTTCATGAAGTACCTCTACCTGGCGCGCAAGGGCGGCACGAAGGTCGCCATGGTCAACCCCTACCGCGAACCCGGGATGGAGCGGTACTGGGTCCCGTCCAACGTCGAGAGCGCGATCTTCGGCACCCGCATGACCGACGAGTGGTTCGAGGTCGACACCGGCGGCGACATGGCCTTCATCAACGGCGTCCTCAAGGTGCTGATCGCGGAGGGCGGCGTCGACGAGCGGTTCATCGCCGACCACGCGGCGGGCTTCGAGGAGCTGCGCGCCTCGCTGGACCGGCAGTCCTTCGAGGACCTGGAGCGGGCCAGCGGCGCATCCCGGGAGGAGATGGCGCGCTTCGCGCGGATGTACGCCTCCGCCCGCAGCGCCGTGCTCGTCTGGGCAATGGGGATCACCCAGCACGTCTGCGGCAGCGACAACGTCCGCGCCATGGTCAACCTGGCGCTGGCGCGCGGCAACGTGGGCCGCGTGGGGGCCGGGCTGATGCCGATGCGCGGGCACTCGGGCGTGCAGGGCGGCGCGGAGATGGGCGCCTACACCACGGTCCTGCCGGGCGCCGTGCCCATCACGCCGGCGAGCGCGGCCGCGCTCTCCGCCCAGTACGGCTTCGAGATCCGCGGGGAGCGCGGGCTCTCGGCCGCCGAGATGGTGGAGGCCGGCGGACGCGGCGAGATCGACGTCCTCTACTCGAGCGGCGGCAACTTCCTGGACGTGCTCCCCGACCCCGCCGAGGTCGCCCGGGACCTCGAGCGAGTGCCGCTGCGGGTCCACCAGGACATCGTGGTCAGCTCCCAGATGCTCCTCGACGGCGAGGAGGTCCTCCTCCTGCCGGCGCGCACCCGCTACGAGCAGCCGGGCGGCGGCACCGAGACGACCACCGAGCGCCGCATCCTGTTCAGCCCCCGGATCCGGGGGCCACGCGTGGGCGAGGCCCGGAGCGAGTGGGAGATCCTGGTCGACCTGGCGAAGCGGGTGGACCCTGAGCGGGCACACCTGGTCGACTTCCGCACCGGCCAGCAGGTCCGCGACGAGATCGCGCGGGTCATCCCCTCGTACGCGGGGATCGAGAAGCTGCGCAGGGCGGGTGACCAGGTCCAGTGGGGCGGCGAGCGGCTGTGCGACGGCTGGGTCTTCCCGACACCGGACGGGAAGGCGCACTTCGACCCCGTGGAACCGCCGGAACTGGCGATCCCGGAGGGACGGTTCCGCCTCTCCACTCGGCGCGGCAAGCAGTTCAACTCGATGGTGTTCAAGAAGCGGGATCCGCTCACCGGGGCGCATCGCGACGCCCTCTTCATGAGCCACGACGACGCGGCCGCGCTGGGGCTCGCCGAGGGCGATCCGGTGCTCGTGCGCTCCGACGACGGCGAGGTGCACGCGCGGGTGCAGCTCGCGGCGATCAAGCCCCGCAACGTCCAGATGTTCTTCCCGGAGGCCAACCCGCTGATCCGCTCCGGGCGGCGCGACCCGGTGGCACTGGTGCCCGACTACAACGCGACGGTGGAGATCCTCCCGCCGGCGGCGGCCGCCAGGCAGACCATCCGGGACCAGGCGGAGGCCGAACGGGGCAGCGCGGCCGCGCGCTGACGGAGGGGCGGCGTCGCCGGCCGCTGACCGGGCGTCGCCGGCCGTTGACCGGGCTGCGCGGCCGCGCGCTGGCGGTGGCGGCGCTACGCTTGGCGGCGTGGCGACGCTCCTGCTCAAGCTGATCCTGACACCGAGCCTGATCGGCGCGGCGACGCTCGCCGCCAGGCGCTGGGGGCCCGCCGTGGGCGGCTGGCTGGTCGGGCTCCCGCTCACCTCCGGTCCGCTCGCGTTCTTCCTCGCCCTCGACCACGGCCGGGCCTTCGCCGTGTCGGCTTCGATCGGGTCGATCGCCGGCGCCGCGGCCGAGGCCGGCTTCTGCCTGGCCTACGCGGCCGTCGGGCACCGCGTCTCCTGGCCGCTGGCGCTCGTCGCCGGATCGCTCGGGTACGTGGCCGCCTCCCTCGCCATCCAGCCGGCCCTGCTCCTGCCGCTCGCGGGAGAGCTCCTCGTGGTGGGGCTCGTGCTCGGCCTCTCGCTGCGCCTGATCCCGTCCTCGCGCCTGCCGCGCGGCGGTGCCGAACACCCGGCATGGGATCTTCCCGCGCGCATGATCGTGGGGACCGCGATCGTCATCGCCCTGGCCGCCGCGGCGCCGGCGCTGGGCCCGCACGCCACCGGGCTCATCGCGGCGTTCCCCGTCTATGCCGCCGTGCTGGCCGGCTTCACCCACCACCTGGAGGGGCCCGAGCAGGCGATGGACGTCCTCCGCGGGCTCCTGGTGGGACTCTTCGCCTTCTCCGGGTTCTTCGCCGTGATCAACCTCTCACTGCTCCCGCTCGGCATCGCGGCGTCCTTCGGGGCGGCCGTGGCGGCGGCGCTGCTGATCCAGGGGGCCACGCTCTCGGCGCGCTGGGTGGGACCGCGTGCCCCGCAGGCCAGCTGACCGCGGGCGGCGGCGGGATCAGGCAAGGTCGACGTAGCGTCGCCGACTCCCGCAGGGCCGCCTCGGGCCATCGCCGCCGGGGCGGCGGGCGGATCAGGCGCTCCCGGAGACGGCGCCGTCCAGCGACGCCGCGGGCGTCCTGCGCAGCACCGACAGGGCGACCAGCTGGATCACCACCACGGTGCCGATGGCGGCACCGAAGGCGATCGCCACCCCGAAGCGCTGCACGGAGGCACTGACCACGGCCAGGAACGCGGCCGTCCCGAACAGGCCGGTCAGGATCCCTCGCAGCACCCCGATGGCCGTCTCCGCGCCGTCCCGCCGGTGCGTGAAGATCGCCAGCACGGTGGCGATGACGGGGAGCATCGCAAGCAGGCCGCTGGTCCTGGAGCCGAGCGCGGGCGCGGCCGCCGTGAGGGCGAGGACCACGGTGGTGCCGATCACCACCCGGACCGGCAGGTCCCAGCCGGGCAGGGTGGCGCCACCCGCCCTCGTCGAGCCCGCCGGCATCAGGCGCAGTGCCGCCGCCAGGATCGCGGTCACCAGCAGGAAGACCACGCCGACCGGCAGCGCGAGCGCGGGTTGCAGCACGATCGCCGCCGCGAGCCACCCGATCCCGGCCGCCACGATCGCCGAGGGCCATCCGGAGCGGGTGGCCACCAGGGCATAGGCGAGGCAGAAGGCGACGATCGCGATGTTCCCCGCCACCGACGCCTCGGCTGCTGACGCGGCGAACGAGGTGCCGCGGTCGAGTGCCAGGTAGAGCGCCACGGGCCCCGAGGTGAGCGGCAGCGACACCATCCATCCGCCGATCAGGGGGCCCCAGCGCCGCGCACCGACGCTGGCCCCACCGATGAGGAGGGGGGTGAGCACGAGCTTCAGGGCGAGCAGGATCACGAACGCGCAGCGTACGCGTTCACGAACCTGCGCGGGTCACAGGCAGCGCAGGACGGGTCACGTCCGCCCCGTCGCGCAGTCAGCCCGGGAAGGGAGATCGTGCCCCGTCGGCCGGACTACGCCGCGGCGGTCTCCCAGGTGGGCACGGGACCCTCGCTCGCCGGGACGCCGGTCACCGACGGCACCGGGGGATGGAAGAGCCCGACCGCGAGCCGCGCCAGCTCCTCCTCCTGGTCCGGCTCGAACTGGAGACCGACCTCGGCGCCATCGCGGCGGATCGCGGGCCGGCGCCGGACTGCGCACTCCAGGCGGATCACGTCGCGCTCCAGCTCGAGGGTGAGTGCCACCCGCGGCGGGATCTCGGGCGCGGGGGTCGGCAGCAGCACGCGTGCCCCGGTCACCGAGAGGTCCCGCACCTCGCACACCATGCCGTTCATCCGGGCCGCGACGCGGACCGGCAGGCGCGTGCTCGCCCGGCGGTTCCCGGCGAACCGGCTGGAACGCACGCGACCGATGGCCGCAAGCAGCAGCGCCTCGTTCATCGCCAGGAAGACGGCGGCACCGATGGCGGCCCACGGCACCGCGTAGTGCAGCGGGCCCACCCCGAGCAGCGACGCCGTGAACCATGCCATGCCGGCGGCGGACACCACGGCGAGGGCGGTGAGCAGGGACGGCACCGGCGTCCGGGCCCGGGCATCACCCCGACGACCCTTCGGGGTGACCTGGAACCGCGCGTGCACGTCGGGCGCAAGGATGGCCAGCGTGGCGGGGAGCACGGCCGGCATCCGCAGCACCTCGAAGAGGACGGACAGGACCGGCGGGTAGTGGCCGCGCGCCAGCAGGCGCAGGGCCACGAACTGCAGGGCGAGCGTGGCCAGGAAGAACGGCGCGTAGACGGCGCCGGGCGCCCTGATGGGCACGGCGCCGGTGGCGACCACGGCCAGCGGGATCAGCATGTACGCGAGCGTGCGCCAGGAGTCGAACCAGCCGAAGAGGGTGGTCAGGAAGGCCAGGCGCTGTCCTGCCGCGAGCCCGGGGCCGAGGAGCGGGTTCTCGCGGCGCAGCACCTGCATGGCGCCGCGCGCCCAGCGGTTGCGCTGCAGCAGGTAGGCGCCGGCGTCATCGGGCGCCAGCCCGCGTGCGAGCACCTCGTTGTGGTAGGCGCCGGTCCATCCGGCGCGGTACATGCGGATCGTGGTGTGGATGTCCTCGGTGACGCTGTCGGTGGCGACGCCGCCCACGGAGCGCAGCGCGGCAACGCGGAGCACGGCGCAGGTGCCGCACCAGAACGGCGCCGACCAGCGGGTCTTGGCCGGTGCGATCACGCGGTAGAAGACGGCCTCCTCGTTGAAGACCCGGCCGTTGCGCTGCCGTTCGTGCTCGAACGACTCCAGGTTGTAGAAGTCCTGCGGGGTCTGGACGAACGCGAGTCGCGAATCCCGGAAATACGGGAGCGTCGCCTCGAGGAACCGGGCCGTCGGCACGTGATCGGCGTCCAGGATGGCCACGAAGTCGGCGTCGATCTGCTCCAGCGCGTGGTTCACGTTCCCGGCCTTGGCGTGGCGATGCTCCGTGCGGGCCAGGTACCGGGCGCCCAACCGCTCGGCGAGCCGGCGGACCTCCTCGCGAGCGCCATCGTCGAGGACCCACGTCTGGTGCGCGGGCCGCAGCGCGACGGACGCCGCGATGGTCGGGAGGAGGATCTCCAGCGGCTCGTTGTAGGTGGGGATCAGGACCGCCACCCTCCAGGCATCGTCCGTGCCGGGCCGGGGCGGCGTGCCCGGGTCCACGTCCCAGAGGGCGACGGTGTAGAGGAGCAGGCCGATCGCGTTGTGCACCTCGACCAGGAAGAGCGGGATGGAGACCCACCACCAGGCCATGTCGATCGTCCCCGTGAGCCGCCAGGCGAGGTAGGCGGCGGTGACCGCGAGGGCCACCAGGGCCGTCCCACGAACCAGCGCCTTGCGGGCTCGCGTCTCCGGGGCCGGCAGGCCGCCATCGGGAAACGCCGGGTCGGGTCGCGGGCCGGTCGCGTGGGTCGAGGGATGCTCGTTCATCGGAGCGGAACGTAGTGAGCGGGGGCCCGCTCCCGCCATGGGACGTTCGTCGGGCCTGAGGATCCGTTGGTCCGGGGTCGCGGGCGTCACGACCCGCGGGGGCGGGCGGCCCCGGCGAGGTGGCGCGGATCTCAGCGCGCGGCCCGGATCTCAGCTCCCGGCGCGGACCGCGACGACTCCGTGCATGGTGCCGACGAGCACCAGGCCCTGCCAGAGCGTCGGCGAGGCGAAATGGGGGACGCTCCCGGTCCGCACCCGGGCCAGCGCATCGCCGGTGGCCGGGTCGAGCGCGAGCAGGTTGCCCCGCTCCAGGTCAAGGGCCCAGATCACACCCCCGCCCACCACCGGCGGTCCGTCGGCTCCCGATGTCGTGCGCCACTCGACGTGGATCGACCCGTCGGAGCCGATCCTGACGGCCCGGAGCCCGTCCGGGCAGGGGACGAAGACCGTGTCGGCGAGCCGCGCGGCACCGCCGAACCCGCGGCAGACGGGCGCGGACGACACCTGTCCCCCGATCCCGCCGAGCGCCCCCTGGCGCAGCACGTACCCGGTCCCGGCTTTCCCGCTGATGAACACCCAGCCGCCCGGCACCAGCACCGGCCCGAGCGATCCGAGATCGGCGTCGGAGGCGTTGTCCTGCGCCCAGGTCGCCGGGGCGAAGCGCGACAGGAGCAGCAGCGTGGGCGAGAGCTCGAGAACCGAGTCACTCCCGTCGTACGTGCCGGTGGAGGCGCCGTTTCCCACCGACACGTACACGTTGCCGGCTGCGTCCAGCGAGGGCCCGGCGGTGGCCCAGACGGCGCCTTCGCGCGCCACCGGGACCCGGTACGCGATCGTCGCGCCGCGCCCGCTGGTGGGCACGCCCACGACCTCGCCGCGGTAGGCGCCGCAGTCCCCGGCCAGACCGCCGAACCCGACGTACAGGTAGCCGTTGCCCACGGCCAGCGCCGCACGCTGCTGGTGGGTCGCCGGGTCGTCTCCCGCGAGGTCGACGTCCCGGGACCAGCGCACCGCCCCGCTCGCGGGGTCGAGCGCGTAGAGCACGTGCCGGGGACCCGTCATCTCCGCCACCACGAAGAGCGACCCGGTGGCGGGATCGTAGGCGGGCGTCCCGGTGATCCCGAGTGGGTCTATGTCGCCGCACGGGAGCGTGGCGAGGGGGACCGGGCTCCCCAGGTGCCGCTGCCAGGCGATCCGCCCGCTGGCCGGGTCGAGGGCGTAGACGGTGTCCTGCTCGGTGGCCACGATGACGCGCCCGCCGATGACGAGCGGCTCGGCGTAGACCGCGCCATCCAGGCCCGTCGACCACGCCACGGACGGCGTGCCGCGCAGCGCCGGGAAGGTCGGATCGACGCCGGTCCGTTCCTCGTCGCGGTGGTAGACGGGCCACGCGGATGCGACGGTCGCGGCGGCCGGCGACGGCGAGGCGGAGACGATCGCCGGGGTCGACGTCAGGGGGCTCCCGCCCGGCGCCGGCCGGGGCCGGGCACTCCCGGCCGAGCCGGCCCCCGTGGTCGCCATGCCGGCCGAGGCACCGGGGGATGGCGGTCGTGCCGAGGCCCCCGACGCTCCTGCCGGCGACGCTCCTGCCGGCGACGCTCCTGCCGGCGACGCGGGCGTGGCCCCGCCGCACGCTGCGACGAGCGCGCCCGTGAGGATCAGTGCGGCTGCCCGCGCCCCGAGGCACCGGCGCGCATCGACGAGCCGCAGCTCGGGAGCACGGATCCGGCCGAGGAGCGTTCCTGCCTCGAACAGCGGCGAGCCGCGCCCGGCGCCGTCGGACTGGGCCGCCCGATCGTCACGCCTGCCAGCCCCGCCCAACCAGCCCTCCCGTCGTCGCCCGACGGTCAGCCCGCCGCGAGTTCCCCGCCCAGGAGCAGGTCGAGCTCGCGCACGCGCGCCCGATCCACCGCGGCACGCTCCGTCTGCACGGCCCCCGCGAGCGCCGAGGCGCATGCGCAGCGGTCTCGCCCCGGCGCCCCGGTCTCCGCCATGCGCCGGATGATCGAGCGCGCGGACGCGACGTTGGCTCCCAGGTTCGCCACGACCTGCGCGACGCTCACCGCCTCCTCACCCTCGTGCCAGCAGTCGTAGTCGGTGGCGTACGCGAGCATGCCGTAGCAGAGCTCTGCCTCGCGGGCCAGCTTCGCCTCGGGGAGCCCGGTCATCCCGATGACGCTGACGCCCCAGCTCCGGTAGAGGTGCGATTCGGCGCGCGTGGAGAACTGCGGCCCCTCCATGGCCAGGTAGGCGCCGCCGCGGTGCACCCGTCGGGCCGCGGGCGTGGCGGCGACCGCGACGTCCGCGGCCGAGAAGACGGCCTCCGCCTCGTCGGCGAGGCGCGCGGAGAGGACCGGGCAGAAGGGGTCGGCGAATCCGACGTGGACCACCACACCGTGCCCGAAGAGGGTGGCCGGACGATCCTTGGTGCGATCGATGAACTGGTCGGGCACCACCACGTCGCGCGGGCGGATCTCCTCCCGCATCGACCCACAGGCGGACACGGCCACCACGGATCCGACGCCCAGCAGCTTGAGGGCGTAGACGTTGGCGCGGAACGGCACCTCCGACGGAGTGAGCCGATGGCCTCGACCGTGCCGCGGCAGGAAGGCGATGCGGCTCGCGCCCAGCGTGCCCACCACCAGCGCGTCCGACGGAGCGCCGTAGGGCGTCTGCGGGCGCACCTCCACCACGTCGCGCAGGCCATCGATCTCGTAGAGGCCGGAACCGCCGATCACGCCGAGGCTGGCCTCGGCGAGTTCCGGCAGCCCCTGCCTGGCGCGCTCGGTCGCGGCCCGCGCGCGCGCCGCCGCGTACCGCTCGTCCTGCGTCATCGGGCCGTCCTCCCCCGTCGCAGCACCGAGACGGCCACCAGCCAGATGCCGACCACCAGCACGCCCCAGGGGACCAGGTAGAGCCACGTCGCGGTGTCGCGGGCCCGCTCCATCGTCTGCACGCCGCCCACGCCCACCACCGCGATCACGCCGCCGAGCACGAGGCGCGACCACGACACGGTGGACGGGAAGCTTGTGACCCACTCGCGTACCCCGCCCGGTGCCGCCGTGGAGAGCGTGTCATCGCGCAGACGCGCCAGCCGCCGCTGGACCGCCGTCGCATGGACGATCACGTAGTACGAGACGTAGGCGTAGGCGACGCCGCCGATGCAGTCGATGAGCCAGTGGTCGCCGGTGTACATCACCGAGAAGGCCACCAGCAGGGTGTAGGCGAGGCCGATCCAGCCGATCCTGCCGAACGCCCGCCGCAGCACGAGGAACGAGAGGAACGGGTAACCCACGTGCAGCGACGGCCAGGCGGCGAAACCGTTGGGGTTCACGTCGTAGAACGTGTACGTGTAGATGTAGTCCGCCTTGAACCCGAAGAAGTTGGCCAGCGTGTCGAAGGCGCCCGGCTTGAGGTACGAGATCACCGCGTGCCCGTTGGGGCCGTTGAGCGCACCGACCTGCGCGGCATACCACGGCGGCGCCGTCGGGATCAGGACGAAGGTCACGAAGCCCCACAGGCTGAGGAAGATCAGCGCGGCCACGAAGTCGTAGTAGTGCGCCCGCCGCCAGACCCAGAGGATGAAGCCGGTCACCAGCGGGAGCGCGAAGTGGAGCATGTAGACCACCGTGGCGATCTCCGCCACGATGTCCACGCCGGTGGCGGGGTGGAAGGCATCCTGCAGGATCTGCGACGGGATGTGGCCGAACGCGACCAACCGCTCGGCGGTCACCATGTCGGTGATGTGGACGGGGAGTCCCACGTTGTCCGCCAGCCCGCGCATCAGCTCGTAGGCGAGGAAGAGCACCACGAAGGGGAGCCAGTCGCGCAGGAAGAGCCGGCCCCGTCCGAGCAGGACGGCCCCGAGGCCGAAGGCCACTGCCATCACGTCCGGCGTGATCTCGATCCCGCGCAGGAACATGAGGAGCACGACCAGGGCGCTGTAGCCGACCACCCCGATCATGAGGAGCCGCTCGTTGCGCTGGCCCAGCCCCTGGGTCGTGCCGTCCGGTGCGACGGCCGCCGCGGTCGTGGCGGCCGAGGTGGCGGTGTCGGGGGCAGCACCGGGCACGGAACCGGACGCGTCGCCAGGCGTCACGATCGAAGCACCTCCGTCATCTGCATGCCGCGTGGCGTGGTGTGGGAGCCCGGCCGCAGGGCCGCCGCGGCATTATGGCAAGGTTCGCCGATGACCGCCCGGCGCGGCCCGTCCCGCCGGACGCCCGGGTCACCCCGCCGATTCGCGCACGCCCGCCGTGGCACGCCGGGTGCGCACGGGCCGGGATCCGCGCCCCGCGGGAGGGGCGGACGGCACCGATCCCTCGGCCGTGAGCTCGCCTGTGAGCGCCTGCGCCTGGTAGACCCGCGCCTCGAACTCCTCGAGCATGGCGGAACAGCGGTCCAGCCAGGCCTGCGCCTCCTGCCGGTTCGGAGCGCCGAACCAGTCGCGTTCACGCACGCGCTCGAACCACGCGCAGACCTTCTCGTACTCGCTCCGGATCTCCTCCGCCTCCTCGTACGTGAAGTTGCGGCGGAACGTCTCGAACTCGATCTCCTTGGTGAAGTTGACCTCGCAGTCCTCGATGATCTCGGCGTAGTGCCGGGCGGTCTGCTCGGTGAACTGCGCCACCAGCTTCGCCTCCTCCTCGGCCGGCAGCCTCCGCAGGGGGAGCAGGTGGTACTCGCCGGAGGACTCCTCGATGCGCCGCAGGATCGGCTGCAGGTCCCGCGCGATGCGGGCGTTCTGGGGGAAGACGCAGACGGCCTGCTGCAGGTAGACGGCGCCCACCTTCTTGAGCATCCGCCAGACGTAGACGCGGTTCGCGGCCGGCTTCGGCGGGACCCGATAGACAAGCACCACGAACCGCTGCGGCGATGCCGCCATCCGCTGCGCCTCCAGCCTTGCCAGGAGCGGGCCGACCCGCGCGCGCCTGCGAGCCGATCATACGGCGCCCGCGGAGCGCGCGGTTGACCTCCTGTCGCCGAGGTCATACGATCACCCTCGTACGATGTAGCAACTATTACATGGAGAATGGATGCAGATCGTGGTGGCGGCGGCACCGGCGTTCGTCGCATCGCTGGTGGAGTTCGTGGAGGCGCTCACGATCGTCCTCGCCGTGGGCGTGACCCGTCAGTGGCGGTCCACCCTGGTGGGGGTGGCCACGGCGGCGGTCGCGCTCGCCGTCATCGTCGGCGTCTTCGGCACCGCGATCGTCGTGCTCGTCCCCATCGCGGTCCTGCGCGTGGTGGTGGGTGGGTTCCTCCTGATCTTCGGCCTGCAGTGGCTGTCCAAGGCGATCCTGCGCGCGGCGGGCGCCAGGGCCAAGCACGACGAGGCCGCGATCTTCGATCGGCAGGTCGCCCGGCTGCGGTCCGAGGCCCCCGTGCCGGCGTCCGGCATGGACTGGATCAGCTTCACGGTCGCGTTCAAGGGCGTGCTCCTCGAGGGGCTCGAGGTCGCCTTCATCGTCGTGACCTTCGGCGCCTCGGCCGGCCAGCTCGGTCCGGCCGTGCTGGGCGCGGCGGTGGCCGGCGTCATCGTGCTGGCCGTGGGGGCCGTCCTGCACCAGCCGCTGGCGCGCGTGCCGGAGAACGGGCTCAAGTTCGCGGTCGGGCTGATGCTCGTCACGTTCGGCACGTTCTGGGCCGGCGAGGGGGTGGGCATCGCGTGGCCCGGCAGCGACGCGGTCCTCCTGGTGCTCCTGGCCGCCTACCTGGTGGTGAGCCTGGCGGGCACCTGGGCGGTGCGCTCGCAGCTCGTCCCCGCCCGCATCCCGGCCGCGGCCGCAGCGAAGGAGTAGGACGTGCGCTACCTGCGGTCGTTCGGTGCGTTCTGGTACGACTTCCTGGTCGGCGACCGGCCGGAGCTCTTCCTCGGGCCGGTCGTCGCGCTGGCGCTCGCCTGGCTGCTCGCGACGGCGCGGCTTCCAGCCGGCGTGGTGGGGGCGTTCCTCTTCGCGGCCGTCGTGGCGGTCGGCGCCACGAGCCTGGTCCTCACCACGCGCCCGCGGACCTGACGGGCGAAACCGGATGCCTACGTCCCGGCGGGAGATGCGTGCAGCGCGGATGCCCGCGCCGCCGATGCGCGCCAGAGCGGCAGGCTGAACGAGATCGACGTCCCCGTCCCCGTCTCGTCCAGCCAGATCTCGCCCCCCTGGGCCTCGACCAGGCGCCGGCACACGTAGAGCCCGATCCCGGAACCGGGCGTCCCGGAGGTCCGGGCCTGCGCGCCGCGGTAGAAGGGCTCGAACACGTGGGGGCGGTCCGCCGGATCGATCCCCGGCCCGCCGTCGACCACGCTGACCACGACGGCGTCCCCGGCTCCGCGCGCGCGGATCCGCACCGTGCCCGCAGCCCCGTGGCGTCGGGCATTGGCGATCAGGTTCCGCATGACATGGAGGACCCACGTCGGATCCACCTCCACCAGCGGCAGGCCCGGATCGACCGAGCACTCGAGCACCCCCGGCCCGTCGCCCGCCAGTTCGCGGTTGGCGCGTTCGACGAGCCACGCGACGGCCATGGGCTCCCGCTGCAGCGGCGGGCGCTCGTCGTCCGCGAGCTCCACGAGCTCGTCGGCGCATTCGGTGAGCGTCGTGGCGGCGGAGATGATCCGCTCCAGGTACTGCCGCCGGGTGGCCGCGTCGAGCCCCAGGTACTGCAGGCTCTGGCTGTAGCCGCTCACCAGCGACAGCGTGGAGCGCAGCTCGTGTGCGGCGGCCGCCACGAGGATCGAGCGGAGCGTCCTGGACGCGCCGGGCACGGACTCGTTCGCGGGCACGTCGGCCGCCTGCTCGACGGGCTCCGTGCTCGCATCCGTGACCTCGAGCACCGGTCCGGCCTCGAGCGATGCGTCCCGCTCGGCGGGCGAGGGCATCGCTGCGTCCGACGTGGAGATCCGCAGGACCATCGTGCGAGGCTCCTCCGGTTGGGCGACCCTGACTCGGCGGAAAACAAAACCCGCCCCGGAAGAGAGCCGGGGCGGGACCTGTCCAAGTCATGGTCCCGGAGCGTGGGCTGCAGGTATTCAGCCTCTCCGACGGACGATTGTCAAGGGCTTCCTGTCGCTCAGCCTCGCCCGGCAACCGCGTCGAGGCCATCGAGCGATGCCCGGCGCGCCATCTCGAGCGCGCACGCCGGCGGCACCACCACCGCGTCCGCGTGCCGCAGGAGCCCCACGGCCCGCCCGGGTGTATCGATGAAGCCGTAGGCGACCAGCGGCCGGGGCAGCCGCTGCAGGTCCGGCGGCAGCAGGTGGTCGAGCACGGGACCCGGCGAGAGGATCGTGCCGATCCCCGGGGTCCGCGGGTGGCCCTCGAGTGAGCGGGCGAGGCCCGTGGAGTCGAACGCCAGCACGTGGAGCAGCGCGCTCCTGCCGAGCTCGACAGCCTGCAGCGCCACCGTCGGCCGCCGCGTGACGACCAGGTCCACGCCGAGCTCCTCGATCACGAACCGCGCCGCGGTGGCATCCGGATTGAGCCCCTCGACGCTGTCGAGGTCGAGCGCGAGGGGCGCCTGGATGCTGCCGGCGCTCGCCATCAGCGTGATGAGGTCCAGGTCACGCAGCAGGATCCCGGCCTCGAGGCCGCGCGGGGGCGCCACCGGGTCACGGCCGTCGCTCGCAACGAAGACGGACATCAGGGATCGCACGGCGTCCTCATCGGAGATCGGCGCTCCAGAGGTTCTCGGCGCTGGTCGTCACGCCGATCGCACCGGACGCCAGGACGGCGCGCGCCTGCTCCTCGGTCCGGATGAACCCGCCGGCCAGCAACGGCACGCGCAGCGACGGCATGAGGGCCCGCACGTCGGGAAGGATGACACCCGGGAGCACCTCCACGATGTCGGCGCCGGACTTCGCCGTGGCCGCGAGCGCGGCGTCCAGCAGTCCGCGGCGGACCAGCAGGAGGCGGTGGATCGCGACCATCCCCTCCCGGCGGATCGCGGGCATCAGCTGCCCGTGCGAGCTGATCACCGCGTCGGCGCCGGCACGTGAGAGCCAGCGCACGCCCGCCCGGTCCGCGCGGATGCCGTCGATGAGGTCCAGGTGGACGGCGACGAGCTTCCCGGCGGCATGGATCCGTGCGACCAGCGGGCGCAGCGCGAGACCGTCGGCACGCAAGACGAAGATGACGCCGACCGGGCTCGAGAGGGCGGCGTCGAGCCGTTCGTGGGCGACCAGCGCCGCGCAGCAGGGCCGCTCCGCGAGACGGGCGGTGAAGGCGCGCACGTTGGCGTCGGTGGCCGGCATGCATCCTCGCAGCGGGTGCCGCCCGCGGGCAGCCTGGACCGGACGCACGCCTGCGCGGCACCAGGGTGGCGGGCTGCCCGCACTATACGTGCCCCGCAGGGCGCCGGTGCGCTGCCGAGCGCCGGTGCGCGCCCGGCGCGGACGCGGCGCGATCTCCGGGTCAGGCGCCCGAGCGGGCGAGGACCGGCACCAGGACCTGCTCCTCCTGCTCGAGATGCGAGCGCAGGATGAGGCCCAGCTCGCGCAGGCTGGTCCGCAGGGCGGCGACCTGCCCGCGCGTGGGATGGGGGTGGACGTCGAGCCAGTCGGCCTCGATCCGACCGATCAGGCCGCGCACCTGCTCGAGCTGCGCGCCAAGGAGGTGGCTTCCCCGCGACGTGCCGGTGAGCCGGTCGATCACGGGGTGGGCGATGGCTTCCTCCCAGTCGAGGTAGGGCACCACGTGCTGGTCCAGCGCATCGAGCAGCCCCCGGGCCCGCCCTCCCCCGAGTGCCACCAGGACGTCGCCGGCACCGTCGGCCACGCGCAGGATCCGGGATGCGACCTGGCCGATCTCCCGACGCTCCTGGCGCCAGGTGCGCTGGACGGCACCGACGGCCCGACCGTGGACCAGCGACACGGCACCTGCCCTCCCCACGATGTGCGCGACTGCCTTGCCGAATACTGGACCATCCGGCGCCGGATGGCCAGAGGCTTCCGTCACGCGTCCGCCCGGGACCGCGCGCACGCGACGGCGCGCACGAACCCGCCGCACCGGACGATCGTCCGCCGGAGCCCTGACGATCGGATCGTGGTCGCCGGGGCGCGGGAGCGGGACGGTATGCGTGGCCGAGGACGGCGCCGGCACGCGGAGCACGGGCCGCCGGACCGCGCCGGCCATGCCGCATCGAGGAGACCGCAGGTTGCAGATCCGGCCACCGCACCCTGTCCGCGCCGGCACATGAGGCTGTTCCGAGGCGCGCCCGAGCCGGCGCGCGGCCCGGTCGTCTGCCTGGAGTGCGGCGTGCCCGCCCCGCCCACGGGCGGGTCCTTCTGCCGGCGGTGCGGCCTCCCCTACGGCGCGCCCCCGCGGCCGTACCGCTCGCCGGCGTGCCCCGTCTGCTACCGGACGGCGGCGGACGACGGGCTCTTCGCGTCGCTGAACGGCGGCCCGCGCGTCGACCTGGTCCGCCACCTGGCCGAGCACGAGCGGCGCCCCGTCGGCGACGAGGAGTACCTGGAGGGGCTGCGGGAGGGCGACCTCGCGCGGGTCGGCCGCTGGAGGGTCCCGTTCGACGTGCTGCGTCGCTACCTCGTCCTCGGCGTGATCGACGGAGGACGGTCGCGGCGGGTGATGCACAACGCGCTGCTGACGGCGATGTCGCAGGTGCAGCGATGGGGGCCGGACGCCGCGGTCGTCGGCGACCAGCCGGAGCTCGCCGAGGCGCGCGCCGCGCTGGCCGAGGTGATGGAGCGGTATCACCGGGCGACCCGGGCCTGATCAGCGCCGGAGCCGGGCCTCAAGGTAGCGCCCCGCGGCCCGCAGCGCCGCGTCCGCGGCCCGGAAGACCGGCACGCCCTGCGCCTCGATCGCCCGGGCGAGCGGGTCGAAGAGCGGGCCACTGTCGATGGAGGCCACGATCGGCTTGTCGGTGGTCGAGAGCAGCCGCGCCAGCCGTGCCGGGAGGCTTCCCTCGGCCCCGACCTCCTCCGGCAGGGTGGCCGTGGCGGCGGTCAGCGGGATCGTGGAACAGACCACGAGATCCACTCCCGGGTCCTCCAGGAACGCACGCAGCACGTCCTCGTGCACCTCGTCGTCGGCCATCGGCGTGAGGTCGATCGGGTTGCGGACGTCCACCAGCGAGCCGGCATGCCCCCTGGCCAGCGCCTCGCCGAGCGCCGCCCGCGTGGCGGGCGCCAGTGCCGCGAGCTCCAGGCTCCAGCCGTCGCCACGCAGCGAATCGGCGATCCCGACCGCCTCGTAGCCCGCGTTGGACATCGCGGCGAGCCGCCTGCCCCGCCACCGGCGACGCCCGAGCAGCGCGCTGATCTTCAGCAGCCCCTGGAACTCGTCGAAGCTTCGCGCCACGACCGCGCCCGCCTCCTGCACGATCGCCTCACAGACGTCGTAGTCCCCCGCGATCGAGGCGGTGTGGCCGGCCGTCGCGCGCCTCCCCTCCGCGGTGCGGCCGGCCTTGTAGAAGAGCACGTCGCGCCCGCCCTGCACGGCGTCGCGCACCGCGCGGGCGAACCGCAGGCCGTCGCCGTCCCGGAAGCCCTCGACGTAGACCGCGATCGTGGTGACCTCCGGGTCACCAGCCAGGTGCGCCACGAAGTCCCCGATGGTGAGGTCCACCTGGTTGCCGGTGGAGATGGCGTAGCGAGGGCTCAGCCAGGGCAGGTGGCTCAGGCGGGTGATCATGAAGGCACCGGACTGGCTCACGATCGCCACGCCGCCTCCGCGGTACTCCGGCACCGGCAGCTTGGACCGAGGGATGAAGAGCGTGTCGTAGCGGCCGGGGCGCGAGACGATGCCCAGGCAGTTGCCCCCGTTCACCACCAGCGGCAGCCGCCGGGAGCGGGCCACCCGGATCGCGTCCGCGAGCCGCCCCTCCAGGACCTCCCCGCCCTCCTTCTCGGCCATCCCGCCCGGGATCACGATGACCCCCACCGCGCGGTCGTGCTCGACCAGTTCCTCCACGATGCCGGGGACCTGTTCGGCCGACAGGGCGACGACGAAGAGGTCGACGCGCTCGGGGAGCTCGCGGATGCTCGACACGCATGCCACGCCGTCGATCCCGGTGCAGTCGGGCCGGACGACGACGATGCGGGCGGGGTCGAAGCCCGCGCCGCGGATGTTGTCCAGGATGATCCGGCCGACGTTCCGGCCGTGCGCGGAGACGCCCACGATGCCGATGCTCCGCGGTCGCAGCACGGCCCCGAGCGACTCGAGCGGGCGGGGCGTCGTCGGCCCGGCCTTCGGACGGAAGGCGAGCAGCCCGTCGAGCGCCACGAGCCGGCCGCCGCTCGCCGCGAACGGGTTCACCTCCAGCTCGGCGATGGTCCAGGCGCCCGGACCGTCATCGGCATAGCGCTCGCCGAGCGCCCGGAACGCCTCCACGACCCGGAGGATCTCGGCATCGTCGACGAGCCTCCTGCCGGCGCGGGTCGCGCCGGACAGGCGCCGCCAGGCGAGCGTCGAGCGGAAGGCCCCGAGCAGGGCGGGCGCGTCCTGCAGCGCCGCGCTGGCGCTCACGACGGCCTGGCCCGGCCGCGAGACGGCCGCCAGCAGCTCCGTGTCGACACCGCCCACGCCCATGGTGAGGACCGGCCCGAACTCGCGCGTCTGCCGCAGGGCGACGAGCGCCTCGGCACCGGGCCCGGCGCCGTCCACCGCGACCCGCTCCACCACGAGCACGCCCCGCAGGTCGCCGGACGGCGGGCGAGGCACCGCGGCCAGCATGGCGTCGATCCCCGCGCGGATCGCGGCAGGATCGTTGGCCGACTCGGCGACCCCGCCGACCTCCGTCTTGTGGGCGATCCCGGGCGCCGCGATCTTGAGCATCACCCGCGCGCCGCCGATCTCGCGCGAGGCCCGGTCGGGGGACTCGCCCGCCGGCACCAGCACGGCGCGCGGGACGCGGCACCCGGCCGCCTCCAGCACGCCGTACACCTCGTGCTCCAGGAGCGCGAA
>JAJYKX010000121.1:5261-8436 GCA_021788175.1 Chloroflexota bacterium | reverse complement strand
AGACTCGGCTCAGCGTGTCGAGGAATCGGCGAACGGCGACCAGTGCCTCCGGGTACGGGTCCCGCGTGGCATCGATCCAGCGGATGCCCGGTTCTGCGCGGAACCACGTGCGCTGCCGCCGGGCGTACGCCCGCGTCCGCACGATGGTCTCGGCGAGCGCCTCCGCCGTGGTCCGGTGGCCGTGCACCACCTCGATCGCCTCCCGGTACCCGATCGCGGTGAGTGCCGGGAGCGCCGGATCGTAGCGGGCCGCGAGCGCAGCGGCCTCCCGCAGCAGGCCCCCGGCGTACTGGCCGGCCGCGCGGTTGGCGATCCAGGTCCGGTGGACGGCGTGCTCGACCGCGAGCCCGAGCCAGAGGACGGGAGCCGGGTATCCGACCGGCTCGGGCGGCGGCCGGTCGCCGGTGATCGCCACGCGTTCCAGCGCTCGCACCACGCGCCGGGGGTTGGCCAGGTCGATCTCGCCCGCCACCACGGGCGCCTGGGCAACCAGCCGAGCGGCCAGCGCGGCCAGGCCGACGGTCGCCAGGTCGGCCTCCAGGCGGGCACGGAGCTCGGGATCGTGCGGCGCCTCCGTGAGCGACATCCCGCGAGCCACGGCGCGGATGTAGAGCCCCGTCCCGCCGACCAGGAACCCCACCCGCCCCCGGGCCGCGATGCCACCCAGCGCTGCCAGCGCATGCCGCTGATAGAGCGAGACGCTGAACGGCTGGTCGGGATCGACCAGGTCCAGGCCGTGATGGGGCACGAGGGCGCGTTCGGACCGCGTGACCTTGGCGGTCCCGATGTCCATCCCGCGGTACACCTGCCGGGAATCGGCCGAGACGATCTCGATGCCGCCGATCTCCTGCGCGAGCCGGAGCGACAGCCGCGTCTTGCCGGTGGCCGTGGCGCCTGCGATCACGACCAGCGGGGGCAGCGGCGCCGGCAGGTGGACATCGGGATCGACGGGCGCGCCCGTGTGCCCGGTGGCTGGAGGCTGGGGGTGCAGGCCACTGTCGACGCCGTGCGGGGCGCGCAGGCCATCGGTGCCGTCGCCGGGTACGCCGGACGACGGGGCGATCACGCCGACCGACCCTCCCCCTGCACGAGCGTGCCGGTGAGTGAGTAGGGCCCTGCATGGGCGATCCGCACCTGCACGATGTGACCCACCAGCGCCGCCGGGCCGTCGAGATGCACGAGCTTGTTCTCGCGGTTGCGGCCCCCGAGCCGGAGGAACCCCGGTTCAGGCCCGGATGGCGACCGATCCGTCGCCGGTCGACCATCCGCGCGCTCGTGCTCGTGCTCGTGCTCGTGGTCGTGGTCGTGCGCGCGCGGTCGGTCCACGCCGTCCACCAGCACCTCGGTCGTGCGGCCGATCCACGCGCGGTTGCGTTCGAGGCCGATCTGCTCCTGCAGCGCGAGCAGCTCGTTCAACCGGCGGCGCTTGTCGGCGGCGGGCACGTCGTCGGGGAGACGCGCCGCCGGCGTGCCGGGGCGCGGGGAGAACGCGGCGGCGAAGACCGTGTCGAACCGCACGTGATCCAGCAGTGCGAGCGTCTCCCGGAATTCGGCCTCCGTCTCCCCGCAGAACCCGACGATCACGTCGGTGGTCAGGCAGATCCCGGGGACGGCGTCGCGCAGGCGATCCACGAGCTCGAGATAGGATCCCACGCTGTACTGGCGGCCCATGCGGCGCAGGGTCGGGTCGGACCCGGACTGGACCGGCAGGTGCAGGTGCTCGCACACGGATGGGCACTCGGCCATGGCCGAGATCAGGCGCTCGCCGAGGTCCCACGGGTGCGAGGTGATGAAGCGCAGGCGGGGGATCGCGGGGAGGCCGTCTGCCGTCCGGATCGCATCGATCGCCCCAAGCAGTTCGGCGATGTCGGGCCGCCCGTCCAGGTCGATCTGCCGGCCGATCTCCCGGGCCCGGCGGACGTGCCCGAAGCGCGCCTCGGACGGAAGGTCGTGGCCGTACGAGTTCACGTTCTGGCCCAGCAGGGTCACCTCGCGGTAGCCCGCGGCCGCCAGGCGGCGCGCCTCGTCGAGCACCTCGTCGAAGGGTCGGCTCCGCTCCGGGCCACGGCTGAAGGGGACGATGCAGTAGGTGCACGTCTTGTCGCAGCCGTAGATGATGGGCAGCCAGGCCTGGATGGTGCTGCGGCGGGCTACCCGTTCGCCGGTCACCGCGCCGGCGCGCACCGCGGGCAGGGCGTCGGCGACGGCGACCTCGACCGATGACGGGGCACGCCCGGGCCCAGGGAGGTGACCAGGGGCAACGGCGACGTCGATCCGCGCGGGCGGCACGTCATGCGCGACGGCAGCACGGGCCAGGTTCCCGGGCGCGGTCGGGCTCGCCAGGCCGAGCCGCGCCACCAGCTCCGGCTCCTCGTCGGGGCGCAGGAAGAGGTCGACCGCCGGGAACCGGCGGGCGAGGCGGTCGCGGTTCTCGACGCGCACCGCGCACCCGGTCAGCACGACCCGGAGGGCCGGGTTGGCGGCCTTCAGCCGCGCCAGCTGCCCCTGCCGTCCGATGATCTTGGCCTCCGCCGTCTCGCGGATGGCGCAGCTGTTGATGACGATGAGGTCGGCCGTCTCCATCGTAGGGGCTTCCGTGCAGCCCGCGGCCAGCAGGGCGCCCGCCATCTCCTCGGAGTCCGACTGGTTCATCTGGCACCCCAGGGTCCAGACGTGGAAGTGGGGCATCGTCATGTCGTCGGTGACGAACTCCCCGAGCGCAGCCGGGACCGGCACCGCCGA
This sequence comes from Chloroflexota bacterium, assembly GCA_021788175.1. Taxonomy (GTDB): domain Bacteria; phylum Chloroflexota; class Limnocylindria; order Limnocylindrales; family CSP1-4; genus JAJYNJ01. Next base: position 5,694 of record JAJYKX010000121.1, on the reverse strand, counting down.
ACGGAGCGCGCCGGAGCGGGCACCGGGCAGGTCCAGCACCGGCAGGGGGCGACCGGTCACCGGGCCGCGGGGCTCCGGCAGGCCGCTCATCGTCGGCCCGCCAGCGGTGCCGCCAGTGCCGCCAGCAGCACGTCGGCTGCCTCGTCGGGGACGTGGCAGAGCGCCTGGGTCTCCTCGTAACTCCACGTGTCGCCGTGGAAGTCGCTGCCGCCGGTCGCGAGCAGCCCGAACTCGGCCGCGACCGCGGCGACGCGCCCGCGGGTCTCCTCATCGAACGTGACGTAGTAGGCCTCCAGGCCGCCCAGTCCCCAGTCGCGCAGCTGCGCGATGACCTCGGGCCGCTCCGGGGCTTCGCGGAAGTGGGCGAGCGACGCGATTCCCCCCGCCGCCCTGATGGCGTCGATTGCCTCCCGCGGGCCCAGGCCCTGGCGTG
>JAJYKX010000121.1:0-5161 GCA_021788175.1 Chloroflexota bacterium | reverse complement strand
CCCCAGTCGCGCAGCTGCGCGATGACCTCGGGCCGCTCCGGGGCTTCGCGGAAGTGGGCGAGCGACGCGATTCCCCCCGCCGCCCTGATGGCGTCGATTGCCTCCCGCGGGCCCAGGCCCTGGCGTGGCACGTACCCCGGCATGCCGCGTGCCAGGATGCGCGTCATCGCGTCATCGACGCTCTCGGCGTACCCGCCGGCCACCAGCGCGCGGGCGATGTGCGGGCGACCGGGCGATCTGACGCCCGGCCCCAGTGCGTCGGGAAGTCGGTCGTCGACCGGCATCCCGAGCTCGCGGAGGCGCGCCACGATCATCGCGGCACGCTCGGCACGACGCCGTCGCTGCGAGGCCAGCGCCAGCTCGAGGGAAGGATCGTCGGGATCCATCCCGTAGCCCAGGATGTGCAGCTCGCCCTCCCAGAGGCCGGGGATATCGTGCGCGACGCTGTTGATCTCGACGCCGCTGACGAGGCGGGGGTGCCCCTCGTCCTCCCCGGCGGCCCGCAGCTCGCGGTACCCGTCGAGCGTGTCGTGGTCGGTGATCGCCGCCACGGCGATACCCCAGCGGCGCATGGCGGCCAGCAGCTCGGTCGGGGCCAGCACGCCGTCGGAGCGGGACGTGTGGCAGTGCAGGTCCACCCGGTTGCGCCGCGGGATCGTCACGCGTCGACCATCCGGCTGATCCGCTCGATGTGCAGCGCACGCCCGGTGGAGCCGTCCACGTCGACCTGGACGGCGTTGAAGACGACCGGCCCGGAGCCGACCTCGAAGCGGGTCGGGAGCCCGTTCAGGAAGCGCGGCAGCACGGTCCGGGGTTCGAACCCGATGACGCTGTAGACCGGGCCCGTCATCCCGATGTCGGACAGGTAGGCGGTGCCGCGGGGCAGGATCCGCTCGTCACCGGTGACCACGTGCGTGTGGGTCCCGCAGACGGCGCTGACCAGCCCGTCCAGGTAGATCCCGAAGGCGTTCTTCTCGCTGGTCACCTCGCAGTGGAAGTCGACCAGCCGGACCGGCGGGAGCTCGTCGGCCCCCTCCTCGAACAGCTGCCGCACGGTGGTGAACGGATTCTCGATCGGCTGCATGTAGGTCCGGCCCTGGGCGTTGACCACGGCGATCTCGCTCCCGTCGGCGGCGTGGAAGAGGCCCCACCCGCGCCCCGGGACGCCGTCGTGCCCGTAGTTCAGCGGCCGCAGGATCCGCTCCTCGCGCTCGAGGTCGGCGTAGATCTCGCGCTTGTCCCAGATGTGGTTGCCGCTGGTGATGACGTCGACGCCGACGGCGAAGAGCGCCTGGGCGGTGGCCGCGGTCAGCCCCATCCCGCCGGCGAGGTTCTCGCCGTTGGCCGTGACGAAGTCGATCCCCCGCTCGTCGCGCAGCCCGGGGAGGAGCTGCTCCACCGCCACCCGGCCCGGCTTACCGATCACGTCGCCGATCATCAGCACGCGGACGGTGCCGTTCGACGGACGGGCCGGGGCGGGCGCCAGCCGGTCCGCGGCCTGGGTCTCGGAGACCTCGTGGCGCATCGCGGCCTACTTCGCGTACTCGACGGCCCGCGTCTCGCGGATCACGGTGACCTTGATCTGCCCCGGATACGTGAGCGACTCCTCGATCTTCCGGACGATGTCCCGAGCCAGCCGCATGGCGGCGAGGTCGTCGATCTCCTCGGGCCGCACCAGGATGCGGACCTCGCGGCCGGCCTGCACCGCGAACGAGCGCTCCACGCCGGGGAAGCCGTCCGCGATCGCCTGCAGGTCCTCCAGGCGCTTCACGTATGCCTCCATCGACTCGCCGCGGGCGCCCGGACGGCTGGCGCTGATCGCGTCGGCGATCTGGACGATGGGCGCCTCGACGCAGGCGTACTCCACTTCCTGGTGGTGGGCCGCGATCGCGTTCGTGACGCGCATGGGGAGGCCGTTGCGCTGCGCGATCTGCCCGCCGATGGCGGCGTGCGGCCCCTCCACCTCGTGGTCGACGGCCTTGCCGATGTCGTGGAGCAGCCCGCCCATCCTGGCGATCTGGATGTCCGCGCCCACCTCGGCCGCGATGATGGCGGCCAGGCGGCTCGTCTCGACGGCGTGCTTCAGCACGTTCTGCCCGTAGCTGGTCCGGTACTTGAGGCGCCCGAGCAGCTTGATGATCTCCGGCGGCAGGCCGGGGACGCCGGCATCGTAGGCGGCCTGCTCCCCCGCCTGGCGCATGATCACCTCGACCTCGGCCCGCGCCTTGGCCACGACTTCCTCGATGCGGCCCGGGTGGATGCGCCCGTCCTGGATCAGCTTGGTGAGCGCCAGCCGGGCGACCTCGCGGCGCACCGGGTCGAAGCCGCTGATGAGCACGGACTCCGGGGTGTCGTCGATGATCAGGTCGATCCCGGTCGCCTGCTCGAGGGCCCGGATGTTGCGACCTTCCCGGCCGATGATCCGGCCCTTCATCTCGTCCGAGGGGAGCGGGACCACCGAGACGGTCGTCTCGGCGGTGTGGTCGGCCGCGATGCGCTGGATCGCGGTGACCACGATCTCGCGGGCACGATCCTCGGCCTCCTCGCGGGCCTGCCGCTCGATCGCCCGCGCCACCCGCACGGCGTCGTGCTCGGCATCCTCGCGGACCTGCTCCAGCAGGACGGCCTTGGCCTCGTCGGCGGTCATGGCGCTGACCCGTTCCAGCGCGGCGATCTGCTCCAGACGCGCGCGACCGAGTTCGTCCCGCTGCACCTGCAGTTCTCGCTCGCGCTCGAGCAGCTTGCGGTCGCGCTGTTCGAGCATGTCGGTCCGCTGGTCCAGCTGCTCGTCGCGCTGCAGCAACCGGCGCTCGAGCGCCGTGAGTTCCGCCCGCTTGGCCCGCTCGTCCTCGGCGGCCTCGCGCTGCAGGCGGACCTGCTCCTCCTTGGCCTGGAGGATCAGCTCCTTCTGCTGGGCCCGTGCCTCGGCGACGATCCGGCCGGCCTTCTCCTGCGCCGCCCGAACCGCCTGGGCTGCCCACAGGCCGCGGGCCACGAATCCGAGCACGACTCCGGCGGCGATGATGACGATGGCCATCACCGCCACGAGGAGGGCGTTGTCTGGCATGTGTGCCTCCCGACCAGCCCTCGGGCTGGAAGGTGGAATCGGAATGCAGTGGTGCCGTGCGCTCCCACCAGGACGCACGGATCGCTGGGCCAGTAATCGCGTCGCCGTGCTCGCGGACCGAGCGCCCCGGTCGTTGCCGCACGCGCGCCGCACTATCGATCCGGCGCGAAGCCTATACGCGTCCTCGACAGGGCGTCAAACAGCTGGCCATCGGCACGGCGGGGGCGTGGTCGTGCGCCCCGGGCCGCGACGCCGTGGAGGCACTCGCACCGTGGATCGGCCCCCCGCCACGACGGATCCCTCGCGTCAGGGCCGGACCCGAGTGTCGCCGGCCTCGTCGCGTTCGGTGCTCTCGGCACCCTCGTCGCTCCCGAGGTCGCCTGCGGCACCGCGGAGCCAGGTGGTCACCGCCGTCCGGCACGTGTCGGGGTCGAAGCCGTGGCGTGCCAGGAGTGCGTACGCCTTCGCGCGACGCTTCCGCTCGTCCGGCTCGCGCAGGAGGGCCGCCCCCCGGCGCCCGAGGACACGTGCCGCGGCGGTGGCATCCAGGTCCGTCCCGGCATCTGCGCGCCGGTGGAGCAGGACGTCGGCGATCGTGTCCGCCGCGATGCCCTTGAGGACGAGCTCCCGCCGCAGCGCCGACTCGCCGCGAGGATGGGCCCGATCGCGGCTCTCGACCCAGGCGCGAGCGAAGGCGGGATCGTCCAGGTAGCCCAGGTCCTGCAGGCGGGCCAGGACTGACTCCACGAGCTCGGCGCGCCAGCCGGCGTCGACGAGGTGCCGCCTGGTCTCGGCGACGCTGCGCGGCCGCGCCTCGAGGAACCGCCCCGCGGCGTCCATGACCGGACCGGGCTCGGTGGCCCCGGCGCGCTGCTCCCGGGTCCGGGCGCGGGCTGTCGCACGGTCGGGCCGCCGCGCGCGAGACGGGGTGGCTCCGCGGCCCTCGCCGCTCACGCGGCCGTCACTCTGCCTCGGAGATGCCCTCGACCGGGAGCTCGATGCTGGCGACCTTGGCGCGGATCTCCGTCTCGAGCTGCTGGGCGATGTCCGCGTTCTGGCGCAGGAACTCCTTGGCGGCCTCGCGGCCCTGTCCCAGCCGGGTGTCCCCGTAGGTGAACCAGGCGCCGGTCTTGCCCACGACCTCGGTGGCCACGCCGACGTCCAGCAGGCCGCCCTCCCGCGAGACGCCGGTCCCGTACATGACGTCGAACTCGGCGACGCGGAACGGCGGCGCGACCTTGTTCTTCACCACCTTGACGCGGACGCGGCTCCCGACCGGGTCCGTGCCCTGCTTGATGGTCTCGATGCGCCGCATGTCCAGCCGGACACTCGCGTAGAACTTGAGGGCGCGACCCCCGGGGGTGGTCTCCGGGTTCCCGAACATCACGCCGATCTTCTCGCGGAGCTGGTTGGTGAAGATGAGGGCGGTGTTCGAGCGGCTGACCGCGCCCGTCAGCTTCCGCAGCGCCTGGCTCATCAGGCGTGCCTGGACTCCGACGAACGAGTCACCCATCTCCCCCTCGATCTCCGCGCGGGGCACGAGGGCCGCGACGGAATCGACGACGACGCAGTCGACGCCGCCGGAACGGATGAGGGTCTCCGTGATCTCGAGTGCCTGCTCGCCCGTGTCCGGCTGGCTCACGAGGAGCTCGTCCACGTTGACACCGCAGGCCTTGGCGTACTTCGGGTCCAGGGCATGCTCGACGTCGATGAACGCCACCACGCCGCCGCGGCGCTGCGCCTCGGCCAGGACGTGCTGGCAGAGCGTGGTCTTGCCGGACGATTCGGGCCCGAAGACCTCGGTGATCCGCCCGCGGGGGATGCCGCCCACGCCGAGCGCGAGGTCCAGCGCGATCGACCCGGTGGGGATGGCGTCCACCTGCTGGCGTTCGCGGGAGCCGAGCCGCATGATCGACCCGCGGCCGAACTGCTTCTCGATGGCGAGGATCGCGGCGTCGACGGCCTTCGTCCGTTCTGCGCTGGCACGGTCCGCCGCGCCGTCCCCGTTTCTTGCTGCTCCGGTCGCCTGACCGGCTCCCGTGATGGCCATGCTCTCCTCTCCCGTCCGGGTCCTCGGACGGGCCTCAGGCCTCC
>JAJYKX010000120.1 GCA_021788175.1 Chloroflexota bacterium | reverse complement strand
GGCCCCGGATCGGGGCGTGCCCGCGGCCGCGGGTCGGGGAGTGCCCGCGGCCCCGGGTCGGGGAGTGCCCGCGGCCGCGAGCGGGGCTGTGGTGGCCGATGAAAGGGCCGGCGTGGCGCTCGGCGCCAGTGCGAACGAGGCATTCCCCTCGCGACCCGCATCGCCCGGTCGCAGCACCGAGAGGGTCGCCGAGGGGGATCTGCCTGCCGACCGGGAGGCCACGGCTCTCGGCCGGAGAGCAGCTTCGCCCGGTTCGCCCGTCACCAGGCTGATGATCGCGAGCTGGGTGCCCAGGATCTCGTTCACGGACCGGACGATTGTCGACAGGATCGTCGACTGGTCGAACGACTGGGTCAGCTCACGCGTGACGTCGAGCAGGGCCCGCAGGCGTTCCCCTCGCAGGCCGGGAGGCGCGGGATCGTGCGAGGCGGCGGGGGCAGGCATCGGGCCGACGAGCGGAACGGCACGATCAGCGCCGACTTCGTGGTCCGGGCGCGGCACGGCCGAGCGCAGACCTCGCGGCCGCCCGCCGCTGACCTCGCCGGTGACCACGCCGGTGACCACGCCGGCAGGGGCGGGCTGGCCTTGACGGCCACCGTCCTGGTGCGTCCTGTCCACGGTCCGAGCGTAGTCCGTGGTCCGCGCGGCCCGGCTCACCCGACAGTACCGGCAGCGTCCGGGACGAAGGTACTGGCAGCCGTTCGGCGCGAAGGCACCGGCAGGCGTCCGGTGCGAAGGCACCGGCAGGCGTCCGGTGCGAAGGCACCGGCAGGCGTCCGGTGCGAAGGCACCGGCAGGCGTCTGGCGCGAAGGCACCGGCAGGCGTCCGGTGCGAACCCATGGTTGACGACAGCCGGGGCACGGTGACGGCGTTCGGCGCCGCGCCGCGTGCCCGCGTCTCCCGGCTCGAACGCCCCTGGCTCGACCACTCCCGGCTCGAGCGCTTCCCGGCTCGAGCGCTTCCCCGCACGCTATTGCACGCCAGGCGAGCCGTACGCGGCCACGAAGCATGCGTGAGCGCCGCGGCGGGAGCGCCCGGCCGCCCGTTCGTGCGGCAACCCGGCCCGATGGGGCCCTCGGGTGGACCGGCCACGGCACGAACGGACACGTAGGGCTCGCGTCGTGTGCAATGGCGACGGTCGCTCAGGATGACCGGCTGACGCACGGCAGGTGTGCGATAGCGGATCTCGCTCAGGATGACCGGCTGACGCACGGCTGGTGTGCGATAGCGGATCTCGCTCAGGATGACCGGCTGACGCACGGCAGGTGTGCGATAGCCATGCTGCGGGCCTGCCGGAGACGGTCCGCCCCCGCGTGTGCCCGCACCGAGCGCCGGCCAGCCGCCAAGCACGCGGCTGGGTGCCCCGCCGGGCGACGGCGTAAGCCGGCGGCGCGAGGCACCGACCGGAACCTGGCCTCGCCGGCGGGCGAGGCGTGACGCAGCATCGAAGGAAGGCCATCCGGGTGGCGCCGCGCCGAGCGACCGGAGCCAAGCCGAGCGGCCGGAGCCAAGCCGAGCGGCCGGAGCCGACCCGATCGGCGGCATCCGGATCGGGGCCGTCATCGGCGCCATCGCAGCCTCTCACATCGGTTTGACACCTCGCCGGGGCCGGACTATCGTCGCCGGGACGGCACGCATCCCGCGCACCGCGTCCTCGCGTGCCATCGCGGAACAAGCATCTGGGGGTCTTCCTCCTCCCGTGGAACCTGGACCTAGTCGCTGCGGCGCCCATGGCGCCGTGGCCATCGCGCCGGTCCGGTCCACTCCGGGGACTCCGCGCGGGCTGACGGGCCGCCACATCGGCGCCCGAGCAGCAGGGCTGACGGGCCGCACGATCGGCACCGGAACAGCCGGGTTGCAGGGCCGCCTCGCCGGCGCCTGAGCAGCCGGGCCCGATGGGCCCGCCGCGTGCACCACCCGGGGGGCGCCGGACCCGCGCCCCATCGAGGTGGCAGATGCAGCTCTACCTGAGCCAGGTGGTCGGTCGGCCCGTGCGCGACCGCCAGGGCGAGCCGATCGGCAGAGTCGCTGACCTTATCGTGGCCATCGGGGACCGGTACCCGCCGGTCACCGGGCTGGTCATGTCGACCGGGCGACGCAAGATCTTCATCCCCTGGAGCGACGTCGCATCGTTCGACGCGACCGGCGCGGTCCTGTCGACCGCCACGATCGACATCGGCAAGTTCAGGCAGCGGCCCAACGAGCTGCTGCTCTACATGGACCTGCAGGACAAGCAGATCGTCGACATCGACGGTCGGCGCGTGGTCCGCGTGAACGACCTGCGCCTCGACGAGATCGAGGGGAAGCTGCACCTCGTGGCCGTCGACGTCGGCGCCGCCGGGCTGCTGCGCCGCCTGGGTGTCGAGGGCCCGTGGCGCACCCTCGCCCGCAACCTGCGGCTGCCGACTCCCGAGCGGTACATCGACTGGGAGGACGTGGACCCGGTCGAGACCTCGATCGCGTCGATCCGCCTGCGCGTCCCCCACCAGGGCCTCCGGGAGCTCCACCCGGCCGACCTGGCGACGATCATCGACCAGCTGACGCCACGCGACCGGGCCGGCGTCCTCGCCTCCCTCGACGACGAGGCGGTGGCCGACGCGATGGAGGAGATGGAGCCGGAGACCCAGGTCGACGTCCTGGAGGACCTGGAGCCGGCGCGTGCGGCCGACATCCTGGAGGAGATGAGCCCGGACGACGCGGCCGACCTGATCGCCGACCTGTCGGAGGAGTCCAAGGCCGAGATCCTGCCGCTCATGGAGCGCGACGAGGCCGAGGAGGTCCGCGAGCTGCTCGGCTACCCGGAGGACACGGCGGGCGGCATCATGACCACCGCCTACGTCGCCATCTCCGAGGACCTCACCGCGGCGCGGGCCATCGAGAAGCTGCGAGAGCTCGAGCCGGACGCGGAGACGATCTACTACGTCTACGTAGTGGACGCCCAGGAGCACCTGGTCGGCGTCCTCTCGCTGCGCGACCTGATCGTCGCGAAGCCCGACACGCCGGTCCGGGAGTTCATGCACGTCGAGCCGGTCGCGGTGGGTGCGCTCACGCCGCAGGAGGAGGTGGCGCAGGTCGTCGCACGCTACAACCTGCTGGCGGTCCCGGTGGTCGACGACCAGGGCGTCCTCCTCGGGATCGTCACCGTGGACGACGCGATCGACACGGTCCTGCCCACGGCCTGGAAGCGGCGGCTGCCGCGCGTCTTCGGCCGGGCGGGCGCGTAGGTGCCGGCCCTCCCCGCAGCCAGGCCCTGACCGGTGCCCTCGTCTCCCGTCCGCCGGGTGCGCTGGCCGGCCTCGATCACGCCGCGGACCGCGGCCCGGCTGCGGCTCGCGGCCGTGCTCGGCGTGCTCGGCCCGGGCCTGGTCAGCGGCTTCGCCGACAACGACGCCGGCGGCATCACGACCTACTCGCTGGCCGGCGCGCAGTTCGGGTACGACCTGCTGTGGGTGCTGCTGGCGAGCCAGATCGTCCTCTTCTTCACGCAGGAGGTGGGGGCGCGCCTCGGCCTGGCGACCGGCCAGGGGCTCACCGGGCTGGCGCGCGAGCGCTTCGGCGTCCGCTGGGCGGCCTTCCTGACGATCACCATGCTGGTCGCCAACCTCGGCTCGACCGTGGCCGAGTTCGCCGGCACGAGCGCAGCGCTCGGGCTCTTCGGCGTCCCGACGCCGGTCAGCGCGCTGCTCGCGGCCGCGGTGGTCATCGCCCTCCTGGCGCGGGGGAGCTTCAGCCGCGTCCAGTACCTCTTCGTCGCGGTCGGGATCGGCGTGTCGTTCGCCTACCTGGCGTCCGCGCTGATCGCCCAGCCGGACTGGGGACGCGCGGCCTTCTCGCTCGTGGTGCCGCACGGCTCCTTCTCGGCCGCGTACTGGGTGGCGGTCGTGGGCACGGTGGGGACCACGATCACGCCATGGGGCCAGGCATTCATCCAGTCCTACGTGGCGGACAAGCGGCTGGGCCCCGAGGACGTGACGCCCGAGCGATTCGACGTGGGGCTTGGGGCGCTGCTCACGAACCTGATCGCGGCGTTCATCGTGGTCGCCTGCGCGGCGACGCTGTGGACGGCCGGCGACCGATCCATCCCGGACGCCGCGGCGGCTGCCCGGGCGCTGGAGCCGCTGGCCGGCCATGCGGCGATGATCCTGTTCGGGATCGGGCTGCTGGCTGCCTCGTTCCTGGGGCTCGGCGTGGTGCCGCTGACGAGCGCGTACTCCGCGTGCGAGGCGTTCGGCTGGGAGAACGGCGTCGACCGGCGCGTGCGCGAGGCGCCGGCGTTCTACGCGCTGCTGGCCTTCTTCGTGGCGTTCGCGGCCCTGTTCGTGCTGATCCCGGGGCTGCCGCTCATCCAGGTGATGTTCGTGGCCCAGGTGCTCAACGCGCTGCTGCTCCCGTTCGTGCTCGTCTTCGTGATGCTTCTCTCCGCCGACCGGCGGCTGATGGGGTCGCTGGTGAGCGGGCGGTTCCTGCTCGCCATCGGCTGGCTCGGCACGGCCCTGCTCGGGGCCCTCTCGATGATGCTCGTCTGGACCTCGGTGGCTGGCTGACGTGACGACGCAGGACCCGCGCGCGACGAGCCCGACCAGCGCTGCGCCCACGCCGCCCGGATCGCCGGCCGCGACGGGCACACCGACGCCCGGCCGGGCGTCGGGTTCGCCTCCCCCGCCGCACCCCGCCTTCCGATCGCCGTCCCGGCTGCGCCTGATGGCCGTCCTCGCCGTCCTCGGCCCGGGCCTCGTCAGCGGCTTCGCCGACAACGACGCCGGCGGCATCACCACCTACTCGCTGGCCGGCGTGCAGTTCGGGTATGACCTGCTGTGGGTCATCCTGGCCAGCCAGATCGTCCTCTTCTTCACCCAGGAGGTGGGGGCGCGCCTGGGCCTCGCCACCGGCCAGGGGATGACCGGCCTGATCCGCGAACGCTTCGGCGTCCGCTGGGCCACCTTCGCCGCGGTCACGATGCTGGTCGCCAACCTGGGGACCACGGTGGCCGAGTTCGCCGGGATCGGCGCGGCGCTCGACCTGTTCGGCGTGCCGGTGCCGGTGAGCGCCGCGATCTCGGCGGTGGCGGTGGTGCTGCTGATCTCCGCGGGGAGCTTCAGCCGCGTCCAGTACGCCTTCGTGGCCGTGGGGGTCGGCGTGTCGCTCGCGTACGTCGCGTCGGCGGTGCTGGCGCACCCCGACTGGGGGCGTGCGGCGGTCTCGCTGGTGATCCCGCACGGCGCCCTGACCAACGCCTACTGGCTGGCCGTGGTGGGCACCGTGGGGACCACGATCACGCCCTGGGGCCAGGCCTTCATCCAGGCCTACGCGGTGGACAAGCGGCTCGGCCCCGAGGAGCTGACGGCCGAACGGGTGGACGTCGGGCTGGGGACGCTGATCACGAACCTGATCGCCGCGTTCATCGTGGTGGCGTGCGCGGCGACGATCTGGGCCACCGGCCACGGGGCGAACGTCGACCCGAACACCTTCACCGCGGCCGATGCGGCGCGCGCGCTGGGGCCCGTGGCGGGACCGGCGGCCGAGGTTCTCTTCGCGGTGGGGCTGCTCGCGGCGTCGCTGCTCGGGCTCGGCGTGGTGCCGCTCTCGAGCGCCTACACGGCGTGCGAGGCGTTCGGCTGGGAGACGGGCGTCGACTGGCGCTGGCGCGAGGCGCCGGCGTTCTACTCGTTCCTGGCGCTCTTCGTGGCGTTCCCGGCCGCGTTCGTGCTGCTCCTCTCCCCTGCCCAGCTGGTCCCCGTGATGTTCCTCTCGCAGGTCCTGAACGGGCTGCTGCTGCCGTTCATCCTGGTCTTCGTGATGCTGCTCGCGGAGGACCGTCGGCTGATGGGCGACCTGCGCAACGGCCGGTTCCTGCGGCTGATCGGCTGGTTCAGCACCGTCATCCTGGCTGCGATGTCGATCCTGCTCGTGGTGTCGTTCTTCGTGCCCCTGGGCTGAGGGCGGCAGCGGAGACCTCGTCGCCCGCCGAGCAGCAACCGGGCTCGCGCGATCGGTGGCTGCGGCCCGCGCGATCGGTGGGTGCGGCCCGCGCGATCGGTGACTGTTCGGCGGCCGCTCAGCCGCCAGCCAGCCAGGCGAGGATGTTCGCCGTGAGCGTGCCGAACCCGGCCGGCACCTCGTGCGCCTTGCCCCAGGCGGGATCGAGCGCCCAGCCCCAGTAGAACGTGCCGGAGCTGAAGACGCGCGCGCCGCCCGGAAGCTCGCGCCAGACCGACTCCGCGGTCCAGCTCTCGCCCGCGCGTCCCAGGATGTCCGCGGCGATCGCGAACGGATGGTCGTAGCGGCCCCCGGCAGGGCCCCACCATCCGGCGCCCTCCTTCACCCCGTCCACCTCGCCGCCGGCGATGAACCCGAGCGATCCCCCCGTCGAGAGGCCGGTGCCGGCCAGCAGGCGCGCCAGCGTGGCGGCGGCCCCGGCATCGGCAGCTGGCGGCGAGTCCACGACTCCGGGACCAGCCGCACCGCCGTCGACAGGTCCGGCGACAGGCGAGCCGGGAGCCCTCGTGCCGGCGCCTGCCACGGCGCCCGGATCCGCCAGCGAGTACCGGCCGAGCATGGTGGTCACGCCGCGGTAGTGGACGCCGAAGATCGGCTGACCGGGGAAGCTGCCCACGTACGGCCCGGTGGGCGGGATCGTCCACAGCACGCGCGAGGCCCGCTCCTCGATGTCGCCCGGCGCCGGGGACTCCACGACGAACGACGCCGCGGGCTCGGGCGATGCCGCCGGGGACGACGCCGCCGTGGGTCCGGGCGACCCGATCCCCGACTCACCCGAGGCGATCAGCTCTCCCGGGACCGGGCCGTTCTTGAAGACCAGCAGGTCGCGCGGGCCGTCGGCGGTCGGGTGCGCGAACGTGACCGGCCAGTAGCCCGTGTCGGCCGCGAGCATCGCCAGGCTCATGTCGCCCAGCTGGTTCACGTGCCGGTCGAGCCACTGGTAGAGGTGCACGCCCCAGTACTCGTCGTGCGCGTTGAACACCACCACCTTCGGCAGCGGCTGCGCGTCCGGGTTCAGCGACAGGTCGTAGTCGGTGGTGAACGCCACGTCGAGGTGCTGGCGCAGGATCCACGAGACCAGCGGCAGCTCCAGGAAGAAGAGCTGCCCGGCGCCACCATCCGACGCGTACGGGCGGTCGAACGAGACCGCGAGCGCGCGCGAGACGCCCGGCCTGGGCTGGCCGACGCTCGACGTGTAGACGCTCGATCCGCCCCAGGTGTTGTACGCCTCCCAGTTCATGGCGTTCGAGACCACGAGGTAGCGGTGGGCGGCCGGGCTGCGCACCACGAACGGGACGTACGACTGGACGCCCTCGCTGCTCGACAGCCGGACCAGGTAGATGCCCGACTTCCAGGTCGTCGGGATCGGGAAGCTGAAGGTGTAGGGCCAGCGCGCCGCGACCATCTTCGTCACGGGATCGACCGTGGGCGGGGGCTGCCGCTCGCCCGGCTGGTCGTGCACGCTCGCGACGCGGACGAAGGGGGAGGCGACGGGCGCCGTCCCCGAGACGCGCCAGATGGTGACGTCGTACGAGGGGGCGGTGGTGGAGACCGCCAGCCGCAGCGTCTCCCCCGGCAGGTACGAGGGGCGCGACGCGTAGCCCTCCAGGACGTGGGTGGCGTCCGGGCGGTCCGCGATCTGCCAGGGCAGCGAGCCCCAGTAGACGAAGACCGGCTTGTCCAGGGACATGGTGTCGGCCGAGACCACGGCGGGCTGGCCGGACGCACCCGGCAGGACGACGTGCCCGGTCTCGACGGGCCCCGGCGTCTCGGCGGCCTCGGTCGGGAGGGCGGAGGCAGCCACGGCACCCGGCGCGCCGGATGGCGTGGTTGCGCGGCCCAGGAGGTACGCGTAGCCGACGCCGGAGCCGACTACGATCAGCGCCGCGACGAGCAGCACGAGGAAGCGGCCGACCGGCCGGCGACCCGGCCGATACGGCTGGTCCGGAGCAGGCACGGCGCGCAGGATACGTGCCGCCAGCCCGCCTCGTCAGGCCGTCATGGCACGTAGTACTTCTCGATCTGGCTCCACGTGCTGTTCGCGTTCGTCGTGGTGGGGTTCGCGATCGCGCGGACGTACCACAGGCCGGACGAGCCGAACGTCCAGGTCCACCTCGCCAGGCCGTAGGCGTCGATGTACACGTCCCGCTTGCCGCTGTAGACGACGTGCCCTGCCCGGTAGAGCGTGAACGTGAACGTGACCTTCGCCTTCGGCAGTTCCGGGCGAGCCGGGCGCACCGTGGTGGTGAACGTCACGTTCGATCCGGCAGCGATCGTGCGGATCCGCCCGCTGTTCGTCGGCCGCAGCAGGGCGATCTGGCGGACGACGACGCGCACGGCGTTGCTGTTGGCCGCGCTCAGGTCCGGCGTCCCCGCGAAGACGGCGCGGTACCACAGGTTGCGCGCCGGGCTCCAGGTGAACGTCGCGGTCCCGTAGGCATTCGCCGTCAGGCTGGCGGTCGTCACC
>JAJYKX010000119.1 GCA_021788175.1 Chloroflexota bacterium | reverse complement strand
CCTACGCGGCCGCGCCCTACGCGGCCGGCTCGTCGCTCTCCCCGCCGATCGCGCGCTCCAGCCAGGGGAACCACGCCAGGAGCGCGACCAGCACGCCCTCCGCGGCGCTGGACGGCACCACCAGGTCGGCCGCGGCGCGCACCTCGGGGCCTGCCGTCTCCATGGCCGCGGAGTGGCCGGCCTCCGCGAGCATCTCCAGGTCGTTCCGCCCGTCACCGATCGCGGCGACCTCGGACATCCGGAGACCGGCGCGCGCCGCGACCACGCGCAGGGCCGCGCCCTTGCTGACGCCGGGCCCGAGGAACTCGATCCCGAACTCGTCCCCCCACGTGATCGAGAGCCGATCCCCGAACCGCTCGCGGGCCGCCCGCTGGATCTCGGCGTGACGGCCCGGGGAGGTGAAGAGGAACGTCCGGATCACGCCGTCCCCCGCCGTGGTCTCCAGCGACGGCACCAGCTCCATGCGGGCTCCCTCTGCATACATCGGCCAGGAGAGCGCGCGCAGGTCGGCGGTCAGCCGCTCGGCCCGGTAGCCATGCTCGTAGCCGAGGATCGGCTCGAGGCCGTGCTCGCGCGCGAACGCCAGCTGCTCGAGCACCGCCTCCCGCTCCTGGGGTGCCGACCAGACCCGGTCGCCCTCCGCGGCGCCGGCGACCAGGCCACCCTGCATCAGGACATGGGGGCCCGACAGGCCGAGCTGCTCGGCGATGGGGGCCGCGCTCCACCTGGACCGCCCGGTGGCCATGATCACCCGGACGCCGGCCGCGCCGAGGGCGCGCACCGCGGCACGCGATCGATCGGGCACGTGGCCGTGCGGATCGAGGAGGGTGCCGTCGAGGTCGATGGCGACGAGGCGAGGTGCTGCTGCGTCCACGAGTTCTCCCGCAGGATGGGCCGTCGCAACGGTCACTGGATCGTTCATCGCCGTCATCGTGACGCATCCCCTCACGGTTCGCATGTCCGGCCGGTGAACGGCGTGTAAGCAGGCGCTCGAGGGGCGCCGATCCCGGGTTGCGTCGGGCGGTATCCGGCGCCGCTCGGCGGGCCTACCTACCCGGATGGGCAGGTCCGACCTGCCTGACCGGACATGCCGAGCGACAGGAGTACCTTCCTGCGATGGGCCGGTCGGCCCTTGAGCGGGGTGGTGGTCGCACGGTGTACTGGACGCCGAGGCGCGGCTCCCGGATCCCCCCTCCGGACGCCGCGCCCCTACTGTTTCCCGGACCCTCCCGACGATCACCTCGGCGCTCGCGCCGCTGCGCCCACGCTCGTGGCGCGGCCGGCGAGGTTGCCGGGGAGGCCCCATCCCGGTCGAGCCGTGACGCCGTGCCGGCGCTCCTGCCGTGCCGGCGCTCCTGCCGTGCCGGCCCCCTGCCGGGCTGGCGGCCCCGCGGGCCGGTTGCCGTACCCTGACGTGCATGACTGCCGATCCGTCCCCGGTCCAGCCCGCCCCCGGTCCGAGCCCCGTGTCCGGCCCTGCTCCGGGGGCACCGGGCATCCCGCCAACCTGGTCGAGCAGCGCCAAGGAGGCGGTCGGGACGTCCCACTACGCCAGCCGGGTCTGGTTCACCGTCGGGCGCGGGATCCTGAACGAGGTCTACTGGCCGCGCGTGGACCGGCCCCAGATCCGCGACCTGGGATTCATCGTCGCCGACGGCGCCGGCTTCTGGAGTGAGGTCAAGCGCGACGCGCGGTCGGAAGTCAGGAACGTGGAGCCGGGTGTGCCGGCCGTGGTGGCGGTGCACCGGCACGAGCGCTACGAGCTCGCCCTGCGCATCTGCGCCGACGACCACGCCGACGTGGTCCGGATCGAGGCCCGCCTGGACGATCGGCGCGATCCCGGGGATCCCGACCGGGCGGCGCACCCGCTGCGCCTGTACCCGCTGCTGGCCCCGCACCTCGGGTTCAGCGGCGTGCACGACCGCGCCTGGACCGGCACGTACAAGGGGCACCCGATGCTCTTCGCGGCCAACGCACCCTACGCGCTGGCGTTCGCTTCCGACCCTGCACCGGTGCGTCAGTCGGTCGGCTACGTGGGTGCCTCGGACGGCTGGCAGGACTTCGCGCGCAACGGTCGCATGACCTGGACGTACGGCTCGACCGGCGCGGGCAACGTCGCCGGGATGACCGAGATCGCGCTCGATGACGGCGTCGCGCACCTCGCCCTGGGCTTCGGGGAGCTGCCCGAGGAGGCCGCCCTCCAGGTCACCTCCGCGCTGGCCGGGCACTTCGAGCCGGCCTGGGAGGAGTACGTCGGCAACTGGCGCTCGTTCCTGCACACCTGTGCCCCGCCGCCCGCGGAGCTGGGCGAGGAGCTCACCGCGCTCTACCTGGACTCCGCCGCCGTGCTGCGGACGCACCAGGACCGGACCTCGCCGGGAGCCACGGTGGCCAGTCTCTCCATCCCCTGGGGCAACGCCCGCAACGACCTGGGCGGCTACCACCTGGTCTGGTCGCGCGACCTGGTCGAGTCGGCCGGCGCGCTGGTGGCGCTCGGAGCCCGCGCATCCGCCAGGCGAACGCTGGCCTACCTGGTCGCGACCCAGGAGCCCGACGGGCACTGGGTCCAGAACCAGTGGGTCGACGGCGTCCCCTACTGGCGCGGCGTCCAGCTGGACGAGGCGGCCTATCCCATCCTGCTCGTGGGTGCCCTCCGGCGTTCCGGTGCCGCCCACATGCACGGGCGCGCGGCCGACGAGGCCGCCGCGTTCGCCCACCTGGTCACCGAGACCGCGCTGGACCGGATGATCGCCGCCGCGGCGTCGTTCATCGCGCGCACCGGGCCCTCGACCCAGCAGGACCGCTGGGAGGAGAACGCCGGGCTCACGCCGTCGACGCTCGCCCCCGTCGTCGCCGCCCTGGTGGACGCGGCCGCCTTCCTGCCCGGGCCGGCGGCCGCCTACTGCCTCGAGCTGGCCGACGACTGGAACGCCTCGATCGAGGAGTGGACCTACGCGCGCGGCACGCCGCTGGCACGCGCCCACGGCGTGGACGGCTACTACGTGCGGATTGCCTCGCCGGACGTGCTGGGCGGGGCACCCATCTCCACGCCGGTGCCCGTCCGGAACCGCCCGGCGGGCCGGGGCACCGTCCCGGCCGACGAGATGCTCGGCACCGACTTCCTCGCCCTCGTGCGGTTCGGGCTCCGCCGCCCGGACGACCCCCGGATCCTCGCCACGCTGGCGGTCACCGACGCCCTCCTGCGCACCGACACGCCCGGCGGCGCGGTCTGGCACCGCTACACCGGTGATGGCTATGGAGAGCACGCCGACGGCGCGCCGTTCGACGGCACCGGCATCGGGCGGGGCTGGCCGCTGCTGGTCGGCGAGCGCGGCCACTACGAGCTCGAGGCGGGACGGGACGCGCGCCCCTACCTCGAGACCATGCGCCGACTTGCGTCGGCGGGCGGCATGCTGCCGGAGCAGACCTGGGACGCGGAGGACGTGCCCGGGCGCGGACTCCGTCGTGGCCGACCGTCGGGTTCGGCGATGCCACTCGCCTGGGCGCACGCGGAGTACGTCAAGCTGGCCCGCTCCGTGGCGCTCGGCCGTGCGATCGACAGGCCCGAGGCGGCCTGGCGGCGCTACCAGGGCCAGCGCCCCGCCGCGACACGGGCCACGTGGCGGTTCACGGCCCCCAGGCCCGCGATGATGGCAGGGCGGATGCTCCGCTTCGAGCTGCTCGCCCCATGCCGGGTGCACTGCTCCGTGGACGGGTGGGTCACGGTCCGGGACGTCGACGCCCGTGACACCGGCCTCGGGGTCTGGGTCGCGGACGTCCCCGGCTCCGATCGGCTGCCGCCGGGCGCCGCGGTCGACGCGACGTTCTACTGGCCGGAGGTCGACCGCTGGGAAGGCCGCGACGTGCGGGTGGTGGTGACCGACCAGGGGACTTGACTAGCGGTAGCTCGCGATATATCGTGATGGCGCACGACAGGTGCGGCAGTCCATCACGAGGTGAAGACGAGCATGTTCGATCAGGGACGACACGGACGGTGGGAGGAGCAGGGGGGCGCCGCAGGGCGACACCGCGGGCACCATCGGGATCGCACCGGGCCGGGGCCCCTCGGTGGTCCGGGCGGCCCCTGGGGATCCGGGCCGCAGGGCGGACCGGGAGGGTTCGGCTCCCGGGGAGGCCCGCAGGGCTTCGGTCCGCAGGGCGGCGGGCCCGGTGGCCTCGGACCACGGGGCGGCGCCCGCGGTCACCGGCAGCGTCCGTTCGGCGATCTGTTCCGCGGGCGGGGGCCCATGGCGCGTCGTGGCGATGTGCGCGCCGCGATCCTGGCCCTGCTGGCGGAACGGCCCATGCACGGGTACCAGGTCATCCAGGAGCTGGAGGCGCGGAGCGGCGGGCGATGGCGCCCCAGCGCCGGGTCGGTCTACCCCACGCTCCAGCAGTTGGAGGACGAGGGCCTGGTGCACGGCGACGACGTCGGCGGCCGGCGGGTCTTCGACCTGACCGACGCGGGACGCGCCGAGGCGGCGCGCCGGAGCGATGCCGCGGGCGCGCCGTGGGACACGGCCGGGCGCGCGGCCGATGACGGCGCATTCGACCTGCGCCAGCTGGCGTTCCAGGTGGGAGCCGCGGCGATGCAGGTGGCCCAGGTGGGATCGGCGGGTTCGCTCGAGGCGGCGCGCGCCGTCCTCGTCGACGCCCGACGCAGCCTGTACCGGCTGCTCGCCGAGGACGAGGCGGCCCCATCGGCCGATCCGGGTCCGGGCGCCGACGCCCTCGGGCCGGACTCGCCGGAGGGCTGACGGTTCGAGGGTCCCGGCGCCGGGCGATGTGCCGGCCGGCACGGTCCTCCGGTATGGCGAACGGCACGTCACGTCGCCAAACGGCCCAGTGCAATGTGCGAACAAGCGCCCAACGGCGAGTGACTCTTGGCCATCTCCGCACGCACGGTCCTTCGCCGACCATGTCGACAGGAAGGACGGGACACGTGAGGCGGCTCACGGAAGGGGAGCCGGCGGGTCCCGACAAGGAGATCAGATGAACGGCACGTACGGCAAGGCCGCCGCGATCATGCGGATCGCACTCGGCTTCGGCTTCCTCTACGCGGGCCTGGAGAAGGTGCTCCAGCTGTCCGGCGGAGGCCCATTCAGCGCGGCGGGCTTCCTGAAGTTCGCGACCCTCGGCGCGCTCCCGGGCTCCAACCCCAAGGTCGTGGTCAACCCCACCCATGATCTGTGGGTCTCCCTCGCCGGCAACGGCACGCTGATGCCGATCATCAACTTCCTTGTCCAGTTCGGTGAGATCGCGATCGGCATCGCGCTGATCCTGGGCCTCGCCACCCGCTTCGCGGGGATCATGGGCGCGCTCCTGACGGGCCTCTTCTTCGTGGCCTCGTGGAGCTTCGCGACCGGCGTCATCAACGAGGACTTCCTCTACATGGCGCTCTCCGCCTACCTGGCAGTGATCGGCGCCGGCGCGGTGTGGGGCCTGGACGGCTACCTCGCCCGCACCCAGCTCCTGGCCAAGACCCCGCTGCGCGTGTTCGTGGCCTGACCCCCCGACGTCCGGGTCCGTCTGGGCCCGCCGCATGTGGCGGGCCTGACGGGCGGGCCGATCCTCCGGCCCTTCCACGGACGATCGTCCGGCCCGTCAGACAGAAACCGCCGGAGTGCGCTCCGGCGGTTTCTGCATGTCCGGGACCCGGAGCGGGCGGCGGCACCGGCGAGCGCCGGCTCGGCGAGCGCCGGCTCGGCGAGCGCCGGCTCGGCCCGCACCGGCTGCGTGACCTGCCGATCAGCAGACGGTGTCCGCGTCGAGGCCGCCCGGCGCGAACTGGACCATCCGGACGATGCCCCCGGTGAAACCCCGGGATGCGGTGCACGCGTGGCGCGCCGCCGCCGCGCTGCGGGTCACGGTCGCGTACCAGGTCGGCACCCCGGGACGGAACCGGCCGGCGATGTGGCTCCACTGGTAGGCCGTGCTGTAGATGCCGACCGGGAGGCCGCGGCCCCGCAGGAAGGCGAGGGCCCCGGCGACGGCGCGTGCGTTCACGGGCGGGCTCGACGACCAGTTCGCGCCGAACTCGACGTCCAGCCACCACGTGGTGCGAACGGCCGACGCGCCGAGGCGGCTCCGGGCCAGCGAGTACGCGGCCCTGGCGGCGGCGTACCCGTAGTTGTACGCGGTGCACAGCGATGCGGACGGCGCGCAGGAGCCGGCGGGGCCCGTGCGGCCCAGCCTGGCCGTCGTCCTGCCGGTCGCGGCGATGTTCATGTAGAGCTGTGCGACGCCGGTGCGCCGCGCCGCCCCGAACTCGGCCGCCAGGCACGGGTTGGCCGTGAAGGGGAGCCCGCCCGTCACGCCCACCACGGCGAAGCGCTGCGTGGGCTCGGGCATGCCGCAGTTCGGCCAGCTCACGTCGTAGCCCACCGAGCGCGCCGCCGGGAACATCCCCGCGGCACGCGCGCCGGGAGCGGTGACCGTGCCGACCGGGGCGCACGCCAGCACCACGATCACCGCCAGCCACCAGCGCCGCAGGACGGCCGCACCTGCTCGATTCGTCGGGTCGCTCCCTTCGCCGATCGTCCGGCCGTGCCGGTCTCGGCCGGACGGTGACGCCCGGGAGCGCGCCGCCCGGGACGCTGCACGGTCCCGTCGCCGCTACGCTATCGGTGCCGATCGGCCCCGCCCGTGGCCCAGAGGGACCATCCCGACTGGCACGATGGTGCAGGTGCGCGGCCGCCCCGAAGGGCACCGGCATCAGCCGGGCCGGCCGCTCGGCGAGAG
Organism: Chloroflexota bacterium; assembly: GCA_021788175.1. GTDB lineage: Bacteria > Chloroflexota > Limnocylindria > Limnocylindrales > CSP1-4 > JAJYNJ01. The sequence continues at coordinate 1,743 of JAJYKX010000119.1, read as the reverse complement.
CACCGGTCCACGACCAGGCGAACCGAAGGCCCGCGCCGTCCGGCGCGGGCCTTCGGTGGAACGTTGAGCGCGGGTCGGTCGCGCGCCGACCGACCGGGTGTCAGCCCTTCGTGAGGGGCCCGGTCGCCCCGCTGCGGCGCGACAGCGCGTCGATCGTCACGGCCGCGAGCAGGACCAGCGCGGTCGCGATGAACTGGTACTGCACCGACATCCCGAGCAGGAACAGGCCGTTGTAGATGGCGCCGATGGTCAGGCCGCCGAGCAGGCCGTGGATGACCCGCCCGCGCCCGCCCATGAGGCTGGTGCCCCCGATGACCGCCGCGGCGACGGCGAACAGGACGTACTGGCCGCCGTTGATGTTGGTGGTGATGCCGCCCAGCGACGAGACGTAGATGATGCCGGCCAGCCCGCTGACGGCCGCGCAGATGATGAAGGCCCAGGTCTTGACGGCGTTGACGCCGACGCCGGCCCGCCGCGCGGCCTCCGGGTTGCCGCCCACCGCGTAGACGTGGCGCCCGAACTGCGTGCGCTCGAGGAGCAGCATCGATGCGCCGAGCACGGCGAGGACCAGCGGCAGGACCCACGGAACGCCGACGATGGGCAGGTACACGCCCCGGTTCAGGTTGCAGATGGCGACCACGATGGCGCCGGCGACCGCGATGAAGGCGATCTTCGCGAGCGTCAGTCCCACCGGCGGAGCCACGAGGCCGCTGCGCCGCCGGCCGCTGTCGCGGAGCCACATCGACCCGCCGAGCAGGACGACCAGGGCCACCAGCGCGATCCAGCTGATCTCGGGCTGGATATACGTGTAGACGATGCCGTAGTAGGCACGCTGGTCGGGCGAGATCGTGCTCGTGACGGTGACTCCCCCGGCGGCCCCGAGGATGATGATCATGACCCCGAAGAAGAACATCTGGCCGGCGAGCGTGACCACGAACGACGGCAGCCGCAGGCGCGTGATGATGAACCCCTGGAGGGCACCGATGGCGGCGCAGACGAGCAGCGCCACGGCCATCGCGCCCCACCAGGGCCAGTTGTGCAGGAGATCAGAGGGGGCCGGCTCGGCCTGCACGAGCTGTGCCGCGACGATCCCCCCGATCGCCGCGATGTAGCCGATGGAGAGATCGATCTCGCCGAGCAGGAGGACGAAGATCTCGGCGATCCCCAGCACGATGAAGACGGCGCTCTGGTCGAACAGGTTGACCAGGTTGACCGCGGTCAGGTAGACGTGGTTGGGCGTCACGATCTGGAAGACGATCGTGACGGCGACCAGCGCCGCCACCACGGGCAGGACGCCGGCATCACCGCTTCGCACCCGGCCGAACCAGGCCCGCAGGTACTGGCCCAGCGACTGGGCCACGATCTCCGGCGGGATCACGTCCACCGCCGCGGCGGTGAGGTCCTGTCCGGCGTCCGGCCCCCCGTTCGGCACCTTGCTGATGTCGCCTCCGACCCCTGACATGCGTCAGTCCCTCCTCGAGTTGGCGTCGGACGCGCCGACTGCGCGGGTCGATTGGCCGGTGGTCATGTAGTCGACCACGCTCTGGCGATCGAAGGATGACGCGACGTCCTGCGCCACCATGCGACCGAGGTGCAGCACGGCGATCCGGTCCGCGACCTCGAAGACGTCGTTGAGGTTGTGGGAAATGATCATCACGGCCAGGCCGTGGTCCTTCAGCCGCTTGACCAGGTCGAGCACCATCCTGGTCTGCGCCACGCCGAGCGCCGCCGTCGGCTCGTCGA
>JAJYKX010000118.1 GCA_021788175.1 Chloroflexota bacterium | reverse complement strand
CCGCGCCCCGCCAGGACCCGCCGGGCCAGCGCCGCGTCCCGGTCCATCTGCGCCACGAGTGCGGCCGCGGAGGAGAAGCGGCGCTCGGCGCGCTGCCGGCGCAGGAAGCCGACGCGGAGCCGCTCGCCGTACAGGTCGTCGTCCACATCGAAGAGATGCACCTCGAGCGTCCGATCGCCCGGCTCGAAGGTCGGGCGCACGCCGAGCGACGCCACCCCGCCGGCGGTGCGTGCCGGGCGCAGCGCGTCGGGGCCGCCCCACGTCACCATGACCGTGTAGATCCCGTCCGCCGGGAGCGCCACCGGCGCGTCGAACGCGAGGTTGGCGGTCGGGTAGCCGAGCAGGCGCCCGCGCGCGTCACCGCGCACGACCCGACCCGTGACGGCGGGATCGCGCCCGAGCATGCGCCGGGCCTCCGGCAGCCGTCCCGCGGCCAGCGCCGCCCGGATCCGGCTCGCCGACACCATGGCGCCGGCCCGTTCGACCGGCCGGACCACGTCGACGCGGAAGCCGCGTTCCCTGCCAAGCTCGCGGAGCCGCTCCGGGGTGCCCGCCCTCCCCCGCCCGATGGCCGAGTCGGGGCTCATGACCAGGCCCGCCAGCTCGCGGCCCCGGCGGAGCCGGTCCACGAACGCCTCGGGCGTCTGCGCGGCGAACACCGGGTCGAAGCGCTGCAGCACGGCGTGGCGCACGCCGGCCTGCTCGAGGCGCGCCAGGCGCTCGGCGGGGTCGCAGAGGAGCGGGGGCGCCGCGCCGAGGAGCACCGCGTCCGGGTGGGGCTCGAACGTGACGACCGCGGGCTCCGCGCCCCAGCGTCCGGCGGCCCCGACCAGGTGGCGCAGGAGCCGCAGGTGGCCGCGATGCAGGCCGTCGAAGACGCCGACGGTCACGGCCAGCCGGGTCCCGGCGGGCAGTTCCTCGATGGCGCCGTGCACCTGCATCCGAGCGACCCCGGGGCTAGCGGGCGACCGCGGCCGCCAGGACCTTGTCGGGGTAGAGCCGGCGGTCCCGCAGGTGCGCCATGGCCACCACGCCCCGCCCGGGCGCCACCACGCGCACGATCCCGTCGGGCCCGGGCTCCACCTCCTGGCCGCGCAGCCGGACCACCTGCCCCTGGGCGATGGCGGCCAGGTCCTCCGTCGGCAGGACGACCTGCGGATACGCGTCGAGTCCCGCGTCAGGGGGCAGCAGGCGGCCGGCCAGCGATCCCTCGGCGAGCAGGCGCCGCAGCTCGTCGAGCGGGATCGCGTCCTCCAGGCGGAACGGCCCGCTCGCCGTCCGGACCAGTGCGCCCAGGTAGGCGCCGCAACCCAGCCGTTCCCCGAGGTCGCGGGCCAGGGACCGCACGTACGTGCCGGCCGAGCAGCGCACCTCGAGGGTGGCGCACGGTCGCCCGGCGAGGGCGTCGTCCCAGCCGGTCAGGCGCAACTCGCGGATCTCGACCTCGCGGTCCTGCAGCTCGGGCTGTTCGCCGCGCCGCGCCAGCTCGTACGCGCGCCGGCCGCCGATCTTCACCGCCGAGAAGTCCGGGGGCCGCTGGACGATGCGCCCGACGAACGCGCCGAGCGCCGCCTCGACCTCTCCCCGCGTGGGGCCCGGGCCGTCGGTCACCGTCAGCTCCCCCTCGATGTCGTCGGTGGTGGAGCGCGCGCCGAAGCAGGCGACCGCGCGGTAGGCCTTCTCGTCCCGCAGGTGGTACTCGACCATGCGCGTGCCGCTCCCCACGAAGACCGGCAGGACTCCCGAGGCGAAGGGATCGAGGGTCCCGCCGTGGCCCACGCGCCGCACCCCGGAGAGCCGACGGACCAGGGCCACCACGTCGTGCGAGGTCGGCCCGGCCGGCTTGGCCACCACGATCACGCCGTCGACGGAGACCGCCCGCGGCCCCGCGCCCGGGGATGTCGCCTGCCGCCTTCCACCGCGCGCCCCGCCGGCCCGCCGGCCCGCCGCACCGTCGACCGGGTTCACGGCACCACCTCCGCGCCATCGAGGAGCGCGCGGGCGGCGGCCAGCACCTCCGGGATGGCCGCATCGAGCGACAGCGGCACGGTCGCCCCCGAGGCGCGGGCGTGGCCCCCGCCCCCCCACCGGGCCGCCAGGACGGTGGCGTCCGGTCCGCCGTCGGGGGTCCGGATGCTGATCCGCGTCGCGTCGGGCTCCTCCTTCAGGAGCAGCGCGACCTGGTTTCCCTTCGCCTGGGCCACGAGGTCGATGATCCCCTCGGAGTGCGCCGGCACCGACCCGCTGGCCGCCAGGTCCTCGAGCGTCATGGTGGACCAGACCAGGCGCCCGTCCAGCTCCGAGGCGAGGCGCGCCAGCACCCGGCCGAAGAGTCGCAGCTGGGTCCCCGGCTTGGTCCGGTAGAGGAGTCGCGATGTGGCGGAGAGCGGCGCCCCCGCGGCCACGAGATCGGCCGCCACCCGCAGCGTGCGCGGGGTGGCGTTGGGGTGCTGGAACGTGGCCGTGTCCATCACCAGGCCGGCCATCAGGCCGTCCGCGATCGCCCGATCGGCCGTCAGCGGCACGCCGAGGGCGGGCAGGAGCAGGGTGATCATCTCGCAGGTCGCCGAGGCCACGGGATCGACCCAGTTCACGCGCCCGAAGCCCGGGTTCGACTTGTGGTGGTCGATGTTCACGATGGGGACCCGGCGGAAGAGCTCCGCGTGCGTCTGCAGGACCGGCCCCACGCGCGCCAGGTCGCCGCAGTCGAGCACCACCACCAGGTCGTAGTCGACGGCCGGATCGGGCTCGGTGCGGAACCGGTCGATGCCGGGCATGAAGTCGTACAGCTCGGGCACGGGATCGGCGCACACGGGGGTCGCCCGGGCGCCCGCCTGTTCGAGCGCGAGCGCCAGGGCGAGGGCGGACCCGAGGGCATCCGCCTCGGGGTTCTCGTGACAGATGGTCAACACGCGTCGCGCGACCCGGAGACTGGACACGACCTCCGCCGGGACGGCCGCCAGGTCGTCGGGGGTCAGCGACGAGCGCCCGCTGCCGCCCGGGGACGCGTCGGGCATGCGGGACACCGTCACGGCCGCCCCCGGTCGGGTCGATGCGTCGAGGTCCGGCCCCCGCCGCGCCGGCCGCCCGGCTCGCCGCGAACGACGATGCGACGCCGGTTCGCGCCGCGACCGGGTGCGGTGCCTCGCCCGCCCTGCCCCGCGGTTCGTCCACCGGGTCGCGTGGCGCCGGGCGCGGCCCCGCGTCCGTCACCGCCGGTCGGTGCCTCGCGATCGGTACCGTCGCCGGTCGGTGCTCCGTCCTCGGCAACGGCCTGGTCCTCGGGCTCGCCGTGCGCCACGCCCGGCGTCGGCAGCGTCTCCCCGGGGGCAGGGGGCGACGGTTCCCGCCCCGCCTCCAGGTCGTCGAGGATCTGCAGGACCCGGGTGCCGCGCTCCACGCTGTCGTCGAGCTCCAGGTGCAGCTCCGGGATGCGCCGCAGCCGCAGGGACCCGAGCTCGTGCCGCACATAGGGCATCGCCCGCGCGAGCGCGCGGAACGTGGCCCGCCGCTCGTCGGGCTGGCCGATGATCGACACCCACACCTTCGCGTGCCGGAGGTCCGGCGCGGTCTCGACGCGCGTGACGGTGGCGAACCCGATGCGGGGGTCCTCCACGTCGCGGGCCACGATGCGGCTGATCTCCTCCCGGAGGAGGTGGTCCAGGCGGGCGGTGCGCTCGGTCATGGCGCCCCCTTCACGGAGTCCGGCGGGTCGCTGGCGGTCAGGCGCTGGCCGCGCGCGACACCGTCTGCTGGGTGAAGCACTCGATGACGTCACCCTCCTGCAGCTCCGGGTGCCCGCTGAGGCCGATGCCGCACTCGAAGCCGGCGGCCACCTCGCGCACGTCGTCCCGGAACCGCCGGAGCGAGTCGATCCGGTCCGTCACGATCACCCGGCCGCCGCGGTACACGCGAGCGCCGCCTCGCACGATCCGCCCGTCGGTGACGTAGCAGCCGAAGACCAGCTGTCCGCCGCGTCCGACCCGGAAGACCTGGCGCACCTCCGCGCGGCCCTCGACGACCTCCACAACCTCCGGCTCGAGCATGCCCTTGAGGGCGGCCTCGATGTCGTCGGTCAGCTTGTAGATGATGTCGTAGATCCGCACGTCGACGCCCTCGGCCTCCGCCGTGCGGCGCGCCTGCGGGTCGAGCTTGGTGCTGAACCCCACCACGATCGCGTCCGACGCCGACGCCAGCAGGATGTCGTTGTCGGTGATGTCCCCGGTGCCCTCGTGGATCACGTTGATCCGCACCTCGTCGGTGGAGATCTGGTCGAGGGCATGGGTGATGGCGCCAAGGGAACCCTGGACGTCCGCCTTGATCACGATGCGCAGCTCGCGGGTCTGGCCGGCCTGGATCTGGCGGTACAGGTCCTCCAGGGTGGCGCGGGCGCCGCCCTCCGCGCGCGCACCCGCCTGCGCGCGGCGCTGGTCCACGATGGCGCGCGCTGCCCGCTCGTCGGCGACCACCTGCACGATGTCGCCGGCCGCCGGGACGTCCGAGAGACCGAGGAGCACCACCGCCGACGCGGGGCCCGCCTTGGTCACCCGGGCGCCGGCGCTGTTCTCCATGGCCCGGACCCGGCCGAACGTGGTCCCGACCACCACCGTGTCGCCGATCTTGAGGGTCCCGGTCTGCACCAGGACCGTGGCGACCGGGCCGCGCCCCTTGTCCAGCTCGGCCTCCACCACCGTCCCGATCGCGGCACGCTTGGGGTTGGCCTTCAGCTCCTGCAGGTCGGCGACGAGCAGGATCATCTCGAGCAGCTCGTCGATCCCGGTGCGCTGCTTGGCGCTGACCGGCACCAGCGGCGTGTCGCCGCCGTACTCCTCGATCAGCACACCGTGCTCGGTGAGCTCGTTCTTCACGCGGTCCGGGTTGGCATCCGGCTTGTCGATCTTGTTGAGCGCCACGATGATCGGGACCCGGGCGGCGCGGGCGTGGTCGATCGCCTCCACGGTCTGGGGCATCACGCCGTCGTCGGCCGCCACCACCAGGATCGCGATGTCGGTCACCTTGGCGCCGCGCGCCCGCATGGCGGTGAACGCCTCGTGACCGGGCGTGTCGAGGAAGACGATCCGCTTGCCGTCCTTGACGACCTCGCTCGCTCCGATGTGCTGGGTGATGCCGCCCCGCTCGCCGGCCGCGACGCTGGTGGCGCGGATCGCGTCCAGAAGGCTGGTCTTGCCGTGGTCCACGTGTCCCATCACGGTCACGATGGGGGCCCGCGCGACCAGCTTGCTCGGGTCCTCCTCTTCCCAGAGCTGCTCCTTGGCCGCGGCGGCAGGGGCTGCCTCGCCGGCGGCCTCCTCGGCGGCGCCCGACGCGGCAATCTCGGCGACCTCGTAGCCGAGCTCCTCGGCCACCAGGCTCGCCGTGTCGCGGTCGATGGTCTGGTTGATGGTCGCGAAGATGCCGCTCTTGATGAGCTCGCGGATCACGTCGGCGGGGTTGACCTGGAGGAGCCCGGCGAGGTCCTGCACGGAGATGGTGGCCGGGATCTCGATGGCGCCGCGCTCGCTCGGCTCGACGACCTGGACGCCCGAGCCCGATGCCTGGTCGGGACGGCGCGGGGGCTTTCGGGGTCCGCGGCGTCCGCGGGTGCCGCTGCGGCTACGTGCCACGGGTGCCTCCTTGGTCAGACGAGCGCGCCGGTGTTGAGCCGGTCGCGGATGGATTCGGGAATGGAGACGCCGAGCGCGCGCTCCAGCGCGTGCCGGCGCACCGCCTCGGCGGCACAGGTGCCCGACGCGCAGACGTAGGCACCGCGGCCGGGCAGCCGCCCGGTGGGATCGATCTGGATCTCGCCACCCGGTGTGCGGACGACGCGGACGAGCTCCCGCTTCGCGCGCTCGGTCCGGCACGCGACGCAGGTGCGGGCCGGCTGGCGCCGCGGGCGCGGCCCTACGGCGGCTACGGTGCCACCTCCCCGTTGCGCGCCGTGCGCCGGCGACGCGGCCGGGCGGCTTCCGCCTGCGGGTCGGCATCCCCGGCCACGACGGCCGCGGGCACCTCGGCTGCCGGCGCGGGCTCCGCCTGCACATCGACCGCCGGGGCCGCCGCATCCGCATGGGCCGGTGCCGCGCCCACGGCCGGCACCGCGGGCACGATCGGCGCCGCATCCGCATCGGCCGGTGCGGCCTGCCCGGCGGCCTGCCCGTGCGCCATCGCAGCCGCCGGCTCGTGCGCCTGCGCGGCGGCCGGCTTCTCCTCCTCGGGCCGTGGCTGGTCGCTCCGGATGTCGATGCGCCAGCCAGTCAGCTTCGCCGCCAGCCGGGCGTTCTGTCCCTCGCGGCCGATCGCCAGCGAGAGCATCCGCTCCGGCACCGTCACCGTCGCGATCCGGGCGGCCTCGTCGATCGAGACGCCCACCACCTGCGCGGGGCTGAGCGCGTTCGCCACGAACTGCGCGGGGTCCTCCGCCCAGGGGACGACATCGATCTTCTCGCCGTTCAGCTCGGCCACCACGGCCTGCACCCGGCCGCCCCGCTGGCCGACCGTCGCCCCGACCGGGTCGAGGCCCTCCTGCCGGCTCGCAACGGCAACCTTGGAGCGGCTGCCGGCCTCGCGCGCGATGGCCTTGATCTCGACGGTCCCGTTGTGGATCTCGGGGACTTCGAGCTCGAAGAGCCGGCGCAGGAATCCCTTGTGCGTGCGGCTCACGTACACCTGCGGGCCCTTGGTGGTGCGCCGCACCTCCAGGACGTAGGCCTTCACGTGCTGGCCGATCCGGTAGCTCTCGGTGGGCGACTGCTCGGTGGTGGCGAGGACCGCCTCCACCCCCTTGCCCATGTCCAGGATGATGCCCCGGGGCTCCACGCGGTTCACCGTGCCGGTGATGATCTCCGCCTCGCGCTGCGCGAACTGGCCGAAGACGACCTCGCGCTCCGCCTCGCGCAGCCGCTGCAGCACCAGCTGCTTGGCGGTCTGGGCATGGATCCTGCCGAAGCTCGCGGCGTCCAGCTCCTCGGTCTCGACGATGTCTCCCGGGTTGGCGCCGGGCTTCACGCGCCGTGCCTCGTCGAGCGTGAACTCGGTCAACGGGTCCTCGACCTCCTCGACGGCGACCATCGCGCGGAAGACGCGGATGCGGCCGGTCTCGGGGTCGATCTCGACGTAGACGTTCTCGTTCCCGGGGGCGACGCGGCGGTAGGCGGCCTGGATCGCCTCCTCCACGGTCTTGACGAGCTGCTCGCGGGGGACGCCTTTCTCGGCGTTCAGCTGCAGGAGGGCGCCGATGAAGTCACGGCTCACAGTGCGCCTCCTCTCGCTCGGTTCGACCGCCACTCACAAGAAGACGTGGGGGTCACCCACGTCGAAGCGGCGGCCGGCGGTCAGTCGCCCGCAGTATATCACCCGTGCCCGGCCCGGCCCGGCCCCGGTGCGGCGGTGGGGCCCAGCCGGGCGGTCACCGCGAGCCCCGCGAGCACCGCCGCGGCGGCGACTCCGAAGGTGAGGAGGAGGGCAGCCGCCTCGCCCCAGCCGAGGCCGGGTGCCGCGGCCAGCGCGACCCCGCCGATCCCGGCACCCAGTGCCGTGCCGAGGACGTCGGAGAGCTGCAGGCCGGCCGTCGCGGCGCCTTCGCGGCCGGCGGGCGCCTCGTGGAGCACGAAGAGCGAGATGGGCGAGTAGGCGATCCCCATCCCGAGGCCGGCGATCCCCCATGCGGTCACGCCCACCGCGACCGGCACCGACGACGCCGTGGTCACCGCGATCAGGCCGATCCCGCCCACGACCAGCACCAGCCCGAGCCGGATCAGCCGCGCCACGCCCCACCCCGCGATGCGTCGCGCCTGGATCCACGACCCGACCGCCCAGGTCACCGTGGCGGCCGTGAGCGCCAGGCCCGCCTGCGCCGCCGACATCCCGCGCAGCGCGACGAGCATCAGCGGGACGAAGGCCTCCGCGCCGGTGAAGCCGAATGTCAGCACGCCCCGCAGCAGCACCGCGGCGGGCAGGCCCGTACGCGCCCGCAGCGATCCCCCGGGGAGGAGGCGCTGCAGCGCCGGCATGCCGACCACGAGTCCCGCGGCGCCGAGGCCGATGAGCGGGAGGGCCTGGTGCGAGTCCAGGGCGGCCAGGACGAGTCCCGCCCCGACGGCGACCCGCAGCGCATCGAGCAGCCGCCCCGGATGCGCACCCCGCGCGGCGTCCCGCCCGCGGGCTCCGCCCGCGCGCGGCGCGGGATCCGCCTCGCCGACATCATCCGTGCCGGCCACCCGCGGGACCGCCGGTGGGTCCGCCCCTGCCTCGCCATCGGCGTCCGAGGCGCCTGCCACCCCGGCGAGCGACGGGACGGTCAGCACGCCCGCGACCGCCACCAGCGGCAGCAGGCCCAGGAAGACGGCGCGCCAGGTCATGTGGGCCGCGACCACGCCCGCCAGCGCCGGACCGGCGATCCCCGGCGCCACCCATGCGGTCGACATGATGGCGAACATGCGGGGTCGAAGCCCGGGCGGGTACTGCCGCCCGATGCTGACGTACGCCACGGCCGGGATGGCGCCGGCGCCGA
>JAJYKX010000117.1 GCA_021788175.1 Chloroflexota bacterium | reverse complement strand
TCTCCGCGGCGGCGCGGTCCGGGTCCGCCACGGCGACGACCAGGTGATCGATCCCCAGGAGCATGCCAGCGCGCCTTCGGTCACATACGAGCGGGTCCAGGACAGCCCGGCCAGGCGTCGTCACTATAGCAACGCCGGCTCCACGCACCGGGGCTATCCTGCTCGCCATGCTGACGGGTGCGCCGGGCCCGCTGGTGCCGCTGCGGCTGTTGCTCCGCCGCGCGACCGGCCCGGCATGAGCGGCGCCGACAACCTCTCCGAGCGTCGGTGGCGCCTGCTGGCGGCGACGGCCGCCGGCGCGTTCATCGCCCCCTTCGACGGAAGCGTGGTCGCGATCGCGCTGCCCCGCATGGGTCCCGCGCTCCACCTCAGCTTCGTCGGGGGGCTGTGGGTCCAGATCAGCTACCTGCTCGTCCTGACGGCGGCTCTCATTCCCGCGGGGCGCATCGCCGACACGGTCGGCGGGCTTCGCCTGTACCGCATCGGCCTCGTCGCCTTCGCGGTCGCGTCGGCCGCCTCGGGAGCGGCGCCATCGACGGCGTGGCTGCTGGCGGCGCGCTCGGTCCAGGGTCTGGGGGCGGCACTGCTGTCGGCGACGTCGACGGCGCTGGTCACCGAGGCCTTCCCGGAGTCCGAGCGCGGGAAGGCGCTGGGCCTCAACGTCACTGCTGTCTACCTGGGCCTCGCCCTGGGTCCGGCGCTGGGCGGCCTGCTCACCCAGCAGGTGGGCTGGCGGTCCGTCTTCTACGTCAACGTTCCGGTCGCGGCGGTGAGCCTTGCCCTGAGCTGGGGCCTGGTCAGCGCGCGCCATGCCGGGCGCCGGCACCGGCGCGCCGCGCTCGACCTGCCCGGACTGGTGCTCCTGGTCGGCGCGCTGGCCGCCGGGATCGTGGGGGTGAGCCTGGCCCCGGTGTGGGGCTGGACGGCGCCGCCGTCCATCGTGCTCATGCTGGGTGGCGCCGCGGGCGTCATCGTGCTGGTGGCCTGGGAGTCCGCGCGCCCGGAGCCGATCCTCGACGTGGGCCTGTTCCGGCGCAGCCGGCTCTTCGCCACGGCCAACCTGGCCGCCCTCGCGAACTACATGGCGTTCGCCGCCGTCACCGTGCTCACCTCCGTCTTCCTGGAGGTCGTCAGCGGTCGCAGCCCCGAACAGGCCGGGATCCTGCTGGTCGCCGCGCCGATCGCCATGGTGGCCCTCTCCGGGCTGGCGGGGCGAGCCTCCGACGCGTTCGGCTCCCGCTGGCTCTCGAGCGGAGGGATGGCGGTCATCGCGCTCGGGCTGGTCATGCTGGCCCGACTCCCCGCCGACCCGGCGATGTCCGAGCTGATCGGCGCGCTCCTGGTGGTCGGGATCGGCATGGCGGCCTTCAGCTCGCCCAACACCTCGGCGGTGATGGGCTCGGTGCCGCGCGCGCAGCTGGGAGTCGCATCCGGCACGCTGGGCACGATGCGCTTCCTCGGCCAGACCCTGTCGATCGGCTTCCTCGGTGCCCTGGCCACGTCGCAACTGGGTGCCGGCGGGCAGGCGGTGCTGTTCACGGGCCACGCCGGGAGCGCCACGGCCGCGGCGGCCTACATCTCGGGGTACCACCTGGCGATGCTGGCCGGGGCGGGCATCGCGATCGTGGGCGCCATGGCCTCGCTGACCCGGCCGGGCCACGGAGACGCCGCGATCGCGGCCTGATCGCGCGGCGGTCACCAGGCGCCCGGGCGCTTCGGCTCTTGCGCGTTCGCGCTGGCGGCGAATGATCGTGGCGCGACGCCGACGTGCGCGGGGAACCCGGCCGGCGCTTCGCGGCCGGGACCGGAAGGTGGGACGAGACCCGTGGATGCGCCCGTGCGAGCGATCTGCGACGGTTGCAGGCACCTGCAGCCGGCGGCGGGAGCGCATCGCCCGGCCACCCGGATCTGCATCGCCTACCCGCGGGGGATCCCTCCCGACATCCAGGAAGGGCGCGCGGACCACCGCAGACCGTACCCGGGCGACCACGGTCTCCGGTTCGACCCGCGCACGCCACGCGACGCGGAGTACGCGGAGCGGCTCTTCGGGCCGGTCGGGGGTTCCTGATCGGCCGTCGTCGCGGTCCCGGGGCCGTTGACGACCACGACGCGCGAGAAGACGGCGGGCAGTTGGCGCGCCCGGCAGGATTCGAACCCGCGACCTAGTGGTCCGAAGCCACTCGCTCTATCCACTGAGCTACAGGCGCGCTGCGCGCCGATGGTAGCAGGCGGAAGCCGGGCCGGGCCAATCGCGTGCGTGCCGACGCCGCGCTCGTCGACCCCTCAGCGATCGCTCGGACGACGCCCCACGATCCACCAGCCGACGGGGAAGACCGCCGCGGCCAGGGCGAACTTCAGCGCATCCCCCGCCAGGAACGGGTAGAGCCCCTGCTGCAGCGCCGTGCCGGCGGAGACGCCGGTCGCGGCCGCCAGCCACGGCAGGCCGACCGCGTACACGAGCACGTTCCCGAGGAGCATCGCGGCCAGCGCACCGGCGTACCGGCGATCCCAGCCGAGCTCGGCCAGGCGGCCCACCGCGGCGGCGGCGAGCAGGAACCCGACCAGGTAGCCGCCCGTGGCCCCGAGCACCAGGTGGCCGTCCTGTCGCGCGACGATGTGGTCGATCCCAGAGGCGCCCCCGGCGTAGATGGGGAGCACGAACCCGAGGAGCAGGTACAGGCCCACCGACGCGATCCCCCGGCGGAACCCGAGGGCGGTGGCGGTCACCAGGACGCCGAACGTCTGGCCGGTGACCGGCACGGGTGAGCCGGGGACCCGCACCACGATCTGCGCCGAGACCGCCAGCACGAGCACCCCCAGCAGCACGAGCGCCACGTGGTGCTGGCGGACCGAGGTGCGTTCACCGATGCGGATGGGCAGGATGAAGTCGCCGAGCGTGATGCCCCGCTCGTAGGGAGGGACTCGGAGCATGCGGGGTTGGGCGAACATGGCCGAAGCCTACCAGACGAACCGGACGGCGGACGGAAGGACGTCGAAGCGCAGCGGATCGCGGCCCAGCAGCTCGCCGTCGGCCTGGAGGAAGAGCGGGCCGCCCTCGTCGAGCGCGCGAACGGTGAGGGAGCGGGTGCGCCGCGTCGTGACCGCTGGGCTCCGCAGGTGGTCACCGGTGCGGATCCGCCAGGAGAAGGTCAGTGTCTCGTAGCGGCTGATCGCCCCGATCGTCACCACGTCGAAGTACCCGTCCCCGGGGTCGGCGCCGGGTGCCACGAGCATGCCGCCTCCCTCGTACGGCCCCAGCGCGACCTCGACCGACTCCACGCGGACCTCGTCCCTGGTGCCGTCGTCCCAGCCGAGCTCGACCAGCCGGTCCCGCCAGTCCACGATCGTCACCAGGCCCGCGACCGTGTAGAGATATGCGCCCAGCCGCCCGGGGAACCTCGACACCCGTTCCGCCACGAACGTGCTGAACCCGGTCCCTGCCGCGTTGGCGAAGAAACGCGAGGCCGGCTCGCTGGCGGTGGCTCCCAGCGTCCGTCCCGCCACCGTGGGGGTCGTGCGGTACCGCACCTCGCCGATGTCGACGTGGTGGATGGCGCCCGGGTCGCCGTCGAGCGCCGCCGCCATCCGGTCGACCAGCGTCGCCGGTTCCGTGGCCAGCCCGATCCCGCGGGCGTAGTCGCTCCCCCGGCCCGCCGGCACCAGCCCGACCAGCGGGCGATCCGCCGGCGCACGGCTCGCGGCCATCAGCCCGTTGACCACCTCGTGGAGCGTGCCGTCGCCGCCCACCGCCACCACGAGCCGCGCACCCTCCCCCACCGCGCGCGCGGCGAGCTCCGTCGCCTCTCCGGCACGCGAGGTGAGCTCGACCGTGTGCTCGAGGCCCCGGGCGGCCAGCGCGGCGGCGACGGGCGGCCACCGTCGGCCGAACGCCCCGCGACCAGCGCCCGCGTGCGCGATGAAGCGGACCGCCGGCCCCCGGTCGATCCGCCGCTTCGTGCCGGCCGGCCCGGTCACGCGGCACTCCGGATCGTGCCCGTCCTCGGATCCATCGCCCTGTCGCCACGCGGCTCCGCCATGCTGCTCACCGACGTCCCCATGCTCATTCGACCCGCACCGCTCGCGCGACCTCGACCCGGGCGGCGATGCGCGCCGGGTAGAGGGCGGCGAGCATCGACCCGCCGATCCCCAGGACCAGCGCCACGAGCACCGCGCCCACGGACACCTCGATCGCGGCCGACGGTCCGGTCGTGCCCCCGAGGAACAGCACCGCGGCCGCAGCCACGACACCGCCGACGATCCCCAGCAACGCGCCGGCCAGGCCCAGGATCCCCGCCTCCACCACCACGAAGCGCCACGCCTGCCGCCGGGTGAGCCCGGCGGCACGGAGCAGCCCCAGCTCGCCCACCCGCTGCCGGACGTCCATGGCAAGCACGTCGACGATGCAGAAGGCGGCCACCACCACGGCGGCCACCGCGAGCAGGTCAAGGAGCCCGAAGGTCCGGTCGAGCGCGCCCGTCACGGCGCCTCCGATCGCGGACGGCTGCACCACCGACATGGCGTACGGTGTCGCGGCCGTCTCCAGGCGCGCCGTGAGCCCGGACGCCGCGCCGGGGATCGCCCGCACCAGGAAGAGCGACGCGCCGGCGATCCCGAGCGAGCGCACCGCGTCCGTCGCCGAGACGATCACCGATTCGCCTGCCGTCCCCGGGATCCCGTGGGCGACGATCCCCGCCACCCGCAGCCGCGCCTCCCCCTGCGCGGTCCGGAGCTCGAGCAGGTCGCCGGTCCGCAGCCCGAAGCGGTCGGCCACCGACTGCGGGACCAGCGCGGCGCCGCCCGCCTGCAGCGCCGCGAACGCCGCGGCGCGATCGCCGCCCTCGACGGTCAGGGCACCCAGCGCCTCGTACGCCGCCGGGTCCACGGCCATGGCCGACGCCAGCCGGCCCGCGATGGCCACGTCGAAGAGCCGCACCGGCGTCACCGAGGCCACCCCCGCGACCCCGGCGAGATCACTGCCGAAGTCGACGGGGACGGGCGAGATCGCCACCACGGCGGCGTCGGCGGGCGCCACGTCGCCGATCCAGGCCTCGCCCGCCCGCCGCGTCCCCTGCGCCACTCCGGCCAGGGCGACCACCAGGCCGAGCCCCACGCCGAGCGCCGCCAGGGAGACGGCGATGCGCCCCGGGTCGTGCGCGAGGGCGCCGCGAGCGAGCCGCAGTTCCGGACGGAGCAGCCGGCGGACGGGGAGCGTCACCACCGAGACCAGCCATCCCGCCAGCCGCAGGACGAGCGGAGAGACCAGGCCGGCGGTCAGCAGCAGCACCAGGACGGCCAGGACGCCGCCCAGGCCCGCGACCGGCGCCGGGATCGCCGTGCCATGCGTGGACCCTGCTCCCGAGCCGGCGAGCACCGGTGCCCCGCCGGCCCACCCGCCCGCCGCCAGCGCCGCCACGCCGACCACGGCCGCCACCGCGCCGGCGACGGCGATCGACCGGATGCGGGGCACGGGCGCCGCCAGCGCCGGGCCCCGGCGCACCGCCTCGACCGGCGACACACGCCCGGCACGCCACGCGGGTTCGAGTGCAGCGACGAGCGTGACCAGCACGCCCAGGAGGACTCCCACGATGAGCGCACCGGGATCCAGCACGCCGATCGCGACGGGCGCGCCGGTCAGGGAGCCGACCGCCGAGGCGAGGATCACCGCCACGCCCGCTCCGGCGATCGTCCCAAGCACCGTGCCGGCGAGTCCCAGCCACCAGGCCTCCTCGAGCACCATGCGGTGGACCTGTCCCCGGGTGGCGCCCGCGGCCCTCAGCAGCCCCACCTCGCGCGTGCGCTCGCCGACCGACATCGCGAGCGCGTCGGAGACGAGCAGGGCGCCCACGAACAGGACGATCGCGGCCACCACAAGCAGGCCGGAACCCACGTCGCGCGTCGCCCCGCCCAGCGCCGCGGCGGCGTCGGCCGCCGTCGAGAGGATGTAGGGCTGGCTCGTCAGCCGGGTCCCCAGCCGGGTCTCCACCTGCGCGACGCCGACGGCCGGGTCCACCCGGACCTCGACCAGGTCGGCGGCACCCGGGTCCAGGCCGAACAGCGAGCGGGCCGCGCCGATCGTCGTGTAGACCAGCTGACCCCCGTTCGCCAGGGCGGGCCCCGCGTCGGACAGCAGGCCACGGACGGTGACGGTCGCCTCGCCGCCGGCACCGACGAGCGAGAGCCGGGAGCCGACCGAGAGCCCGTGCGCCCGGGCCCAGCCGAGCGGCACCAGCGCCCCGACGGCGTCCGAGGACGCCAGGAACGCGCCGGAAGCCAGCGTCTCGTCGTGCAGCGCCCGATCGGCGGCCGGGTCCACGCCCACCACCGTGACCGCGCCCAGGGTCGTCGTGCCCACGGTCGCGAAGGTCGGACGGCGCACCTGCGGCGACGTCTCGAGGACCCCCGGCGTCCCCGCGATCGTGCCGACCGTCCCGGCCGAGAGCGTCCCCTCCCCGAAGGCGCGGACGGTGAGGTCCGCCCGGCCGGAGAGTGCCGCAGCGTACCCAGCCGCGCCGTCCGCGACGGCCGCGTCCACCGACAGCGCCGCGACCACGAGCGCGACGCCGACCGCGATGCCGGCGATCGTGAGAACGGTGCGCAGCGGGCGTCGGCGCAGCCATCGCCAGCCCATGCCCCGCGCTCCGCGCATCGGCGTCTACTGCCCCAGCTGGGCGAGTCGCTCGATCAGGGGCCGGGCCGGGTGCTCCGCGCGTCGGCCCAGCCGGATCTCCTCGAGCACCCGCCCGTCGCGCAGGAAGAGGACCCGGTCGGCGAAGGCGCCGGCCTGGGCGTCGTGGGTCACCAGCACCACGGTCTGGCCCCGCTCCGCGCAGGAGCGGAACAGGTACTGCATGATCTCGAGCCCGGTGGCGTAGTCCAGGTTGCCCGTCGGCTCGTCGGCGAAGAGGATCGCCGGGCGGCCCGCGATGGCGCGCGCGATGGCCACCCGCTGCTGCTCGCCGAAGGCCAGCTCGTCGGGCCGGCGGTCCGCCTTGGCGGCGAGGTCCACCAGGGCCAGCGCCTCGTCGACCCGCGCGGCGGTCTGCCCGTCGCGTGGATCCCGCCCCGCGAGGAGGAACGGCAGCGCCACGTTCTCCCGCGCCGACAGCAGCGGGACGAGGTTGAAGGCCTGGAAGACGAACCCCGTCCTGTCCCGGCGCAGCTTCGTCGCCGCGTCGTCGTCGAGCGACGAGATGGTCACCCCGTCCAGGACCACCTCGCCCGCCGTGGGCCGATCGAGCCCGCCCAGCAACTGGAGGAGGGTGGTCTTGCCGCTGCCGGAGGGGCCCATGAGCGCAACGAACTCGCCGGGCTGCACGGCCAGGGAGACCCCCTGCAGGGCCCGCACCTCGCCGTCGCCCGCACGGTACGTGCGGGCCAGGTCGCGGGCCTCGAGGATGGGCGGCATTGCGGCAGTGTACCGGGGCGCGACGCGGGCGCGGAGAGCGTCGGGACGGCCGGTCAGTTGCCCGGGACCGTGCCCAGCATCCCGCCGATCAGCGTCTGGACCAGGCCCGGGGCCGGCGCGTCGTCGAGGATCCGCTGGTCGGTCGGGCCGGCAGGCGCGGCCGAGGGCGGCGTCGGGGTGGGCGCGACCGGCGTTGCCGTCGGTGCGGGGGTCGGCGCCTCGGTCGGCGTCTCGAGCGTCGGCGACGGCGTCGCGGTCGGGCTGGCCGTCGGCGTCGGGGTCGGCTGCGCGGTCGGGGCGGGCGTCGGTCGGGCGGTCGCAGCGGGTGCCGGTCGCTGCGCGGGCACCTCGGTCGGGCGCGGCGTCGGCGCCTGGACCGGCTCCGTGGTCGGGCGCGGCGTCGGGCGCGGGGTCGGCGTCGGGGTCGCCGCGGCCTTCGTCTCCTTGAACAGGACGCAGTACATCATCACGCCGTCGGTGCCCTTGTAGGCACCGACACCCATCGCGTCCCACAGGGCGCCCAGGATGTTCGACCGGTGCTCCGGCGAGTTCATGAACATCTGCTGGATGTAGGGGGTCGCCTGGTCGTCCGCCGCGTTGTCCCAGCCGATGTTCTCGCCGGCCAGCACGTACTGCACGCCCCGTTGGTCCATGTAGTAGAAGACCCGCTCCGTGGTCGATGCGAACCCGGGGCCCGGCGGGATGTCGTGCGAGAAGTACCCCCGGACCGACATGTCCTGAGCCCGCCACCGGGCGATGCTCGCGAGCTGGCTGTCCCAGCGGAGCGGCGCCAGCCCGGCGGAGGCGCGGGCCTGGTTGGTCAGCGTGAAGAGCAGCGTCTCGTCCGGGCTGCTGAAGGTCCCGGGGTCCCACGCCCGCACCACCGATGCGGCCGGTCCGGCGAACGCCCAGCCCACGACGGTGACGGTGAGCAGGAGCACCGAGGCGAACCGGGCGAGGCGGGAGCGCGACGGGATCAAGCTGGTACGGCCTCCGAGCGGGAACCACCTGGCGTGGTGCTGCAGGGAGGCTAGGCCGGCAGCCGCGGGTTCCCCATCGCCCGGTGGTCCGGGTCCGGCGGCATCCGGGGGTACCAGCGCGCGGGTCGCGGTGCGGAACGCGCGCCGGCTCGCGCGGACGGTCGGCCCGGAGGCTTCGCCCGGACGCCGGCC
>JAJYKX010000116.1 GCA_021788175.1 Chloroflexota bacterium | reverse complement strand
CTCCGATCCCTCCGCGGGGACCATCCGCAGGAGCAGGAACTTGCCGCGCCGCGTGCACTGTGCGATCACGCGGCCGACGAGGGCCGACGGGGGCGGCGTGACGGACTTGAGTGCCACGAAGGAGAGGATCTGCACGCGCTCGATCCGCCGGCCGCGGGCGTGGGCATCCAGGAAGTCCGCGAGTGCCTGGACCTCGGGAAGCTCCGGCATGCCGCGATGGTCCGGCAGGCGGGCGTCCAGCGCAAGCGGAATGGAACGGCGTGCCCACGGCACGCCGAGCGGCAGGGTGCGCGGGGTCCCGACGGCATGCACCGGCCGACCCGCGAACCGTCATCATGCCGGCATGTCGGACCCGGACCGGATCGAACAGATCGGCACCACGGCGCTGCTCTGGGACGCCGTCGAGCGGTGGCGCGTCCTCGTGCGGCTTCGGCGCGACCAGTTCGAGCGGCTCAGGACGGAGCGCCCCGACCCCGACGCCTACTGGGCGCGCCGGGCGGCCAACTTCTTCGAGGCCGTCCGCCGGCGCCAGGATCCCGGGCCGTTCGTGCGAGAGGTCGTCGCGACGTGCCGCGACGCGGAATCCCACGGCCCGCGCTGGGCCACCGGCGCGGAGCCTCCGCCCGCCACCGTCCTCGACGTCGGCGGGGGGTTCGGCGCCGTGGCGATCCCGGTGGCGGAACGCGGACACCGGGTCACCGTGATCGAACCGCACGCGGCCATGCTCGAACTGCTGGACCGCTGGGCCACCGAGGCCCGTGTGCGCGAGCAGCTCCGGGTGATCGCCGCGGGATGGCCGGAGGCCGGCGCGTCGGTGGAGCCCCACGACGTGGTCGTCTGCTCGCACGTCCTGTACCCGATCGAGGACGTCGTGCCCTTCGTGCGGGCGCTCGTTGCCGCCACGCGGCACGCCTGCCTCATCACGCTGCGCATGGCCGGGATCGAGCAGACGCCGGACGAGCTGTTCCGGGAGCTGCACGGCGAGGATCGGGTGCCGCAGCCCGGGTTCGGCGATCTCTGCGCGGTGCTCGCCGCGGCCGGGATCCCGTTCGGGGTGACCACCTACGAGACGGACGCCGCGTGGAGCTACGCCGACCTGGACGAGGCGGAGGCGCTGCTGTCCGAGGGGCTGCTCGTGTCGGATCGCCCGGACGCGCGTGCCCGTGTCCGGGACTGGGCCGCCGGCGCGCTGCAGCCGTCCCAGGGGAGGCTGGCGCTGCCGGATCGCCGGGTCCTCGCGGGAGTGGCGACGATCCGGCCGGCGCCGTCCGCCGCGCACCGCGCCCGGCCGTCGTACCCGGCGGGCGAGGCCTGGGAGGGCTGACCGCCGGCCGGGTGGCCTGTGGCGCGACCCGGGCCGCAGGCGCGCGGCGCGGAGGCCTGCGAACCGCTACCCGATCCGCTCGTACGCGCGCCCGACCGTCACCACCGCGGGCAGGCGCTCCAGCAGCTCGCTGAGAGGCGCGGCGTCGAGAGAGCCGTCGCGCCGGGCGACCACCAGCCGCCCCGCCACCAGCAGCGGGTTCTGGGGCCGCGCGTCGGCGTCGGCGAGATCGAAGCGGTAGCGACCGGCATCCTCCGCGGCCGCGACGCCCAGGGCGGCACGCAGCTCTGCCTCCACCAGTTCCCGCGCCGCCCCGGCCCGGGAATCGCGGCGCACCTCGCGCACTGCGTGCCAGGACGGACGACGGAGCAGGATCCCCTTCCAGAGGTCGGCGACGCCCGGCGTCACGCATCCATCGCCGGGTTCCGGCCGCTCCGAGATCCGCTCCCCCCGGGCCCAGAGGGCGGCCTGGTGGAGCAGGGCGTACTCGTCGAGCGTGGCGTAGTCGCGCAGGGCGTCGAGCGGGTTGCGGTCGCCGAAGACTGCCTCGAACGCCGGCCCGAACGCCTCCGCCAGGTCCAGGTCGATCGCCCGGACGGTGCGGTGGAAGTACACGGTGTTGTAGAGGAAGAGGCGCGCGGTGAGGAACATCTCCAGGGCGCCCAGCCCGGGCTCGTAGAGCGCCAGGCCGCGCTCCGACACGAAGGCGTAGCGCCGCAGTCGATCCGCATCCACCACCCCGATCGCCACGCCCGTCATGAGCGCGTCGCGTCGCACGTAGTCCAGGTTGTCGACGGTGAAGATGCCGGAGAAGAGCGGCTGGAGCCGTCGCACCCAGAGCGGCATCCCCGGCTCGGCCAGCGGGGGCTTCGAGATCAGGAAGCCGATCCAGCGCGGATCGATCCGCTCGCCCTCCGCGAATGCGGCCCGTTCCGGGTCGCCGGAAGGCGCCCTGCGCAATCCCTCGATCAGGTCGGCCAGCTCGCGCTCCACGATCGCCTGGCCCAGGTCCTCGTGCGTGAGGCGCTTGCGCGGGTCGCGGCTGGGGTGCGGAGGCGCGGGCCACCGCGAGAGCACGTGCTCGTCGAAGAAGTGCGCGAAGGGGCCGTGCCCCACGTCGTGGAGCAGGCCCGCAACCCGGAGCGTCTCGACCACGAGCGCCTCGGAGGGGATCGGATGCTCGGACGCCTCGCCCTCGTCCAGCGTGTCCCGCAGGAGCGCGTCGCGCAGCGTGGGGTAGAGGGCGCGACCCCACAGACCCGCTTCATGCATGACGCCCAGGCCGTGGACGAACCGGGAGTGCTCCGCACTGGGAAAGACCCAGCGCGCGCTCTGCAGCTGGCTGATCCGGCGCAGCCGCTGGAGCCACTGCGTGTCGAGCAGGTCCTCCTCCGCGGCGTCCTCGGCCGGCAGGCCTGCCCGATCGGCCTGCGCGGGCGTGAGCCGCTTGGTCAGCTCGATGTACCCGTGGACCGGGTCGCTGATCAGGTTGACCGCTTCGAACTGGGGGTGCGCCATCGACGCCAGCAGTCTAGCGTCCCGACCCGGCCGTGAACTCCTCGGCGAGCCGGCGCAGGAACCCGCGCACCGCCTCGCGCCCGGCGGCGTCGAGCGGCTCGAGCGCGCGCTCCACGGCATCGCCGCGCCAGCGGTAGGCCCGGTCCACCTCCTCGAGGGCGCGCTCCGAGAGCCGCAGCCGCACCACGCGGCGGTCCTCCGCCGATCGCTCGCGGACGGCGTAGCCGCGCGCCTCGAGTTCCTCGGCGATCCGGCTGGCCCAGCCCAGGGAGATGCCGAGCGTGGCCGCGAGCTCGCCCACGGTGCACTGCCCGTGCTGGTAGATGGCCACGCTCGCCCGGACGGCGTGCGGCGAGAGATGCGTGGGCCGATCCCCGTGGATGGGCGGGGTGCCCTCGGTGCCTGCCGCCCCCGTGCCCACCGCTTCCTCGGCCGACGCCGGTGCGGGAGCGTCCGGGCTGCGCCGCCCGTACGAGGGCCCCCCGGCCGAGAGCGCCGCATGCACGAGATCCACGACCAGCCGGCTGGTCTCCAGCGCCTCGGCGCCGATGGGAGGACGGGAGGGCGTGGCGGCCGTGCGCGCGTCACCTGCCGACGGGGCGTCCGGTGTCCCCGTCGCCGGCTGCGTGCCGCCCAGCCTGGTCGGCGGTGCCGCCATCGCGGCCCGGGTCCTGCCGTTCCTGTTCGTCACGAAAGCATTGCCACCGCCGGCAGTGTAGCCTATGCGCCTCGGCCCGCCGGTGTTCCGGACGGGCCGGCAGGCGTCTCACCGTATTCCTCGTCAGTTCCCGTACCATGTGCAGCGGTCTGCACTGGTCCGCGTGTCGTCGTGCGCGCCGGATCCCACTGCAGGTCGTTGCCCGTCGGTTCACACGTGGCGCGTGTCGCCACCGCACAAGGATGCCCGTCCATGAAGGTTGGTGTCGCCAGGGAGACGGCGCCGGGGGAGCGCCGGGTGGCGCTGGTGCCCGAGACCCTCGCCAAGGTCCAGAAGGCCGGCGCGGAGATCCTCGTCGAGCGGGGAGCGGGCCTCGGCTCGCACGTCCCCGACAGCGCATACGAAGCGGCCGGGGCGACCGTCGTCTCCACCGATGAGCTGTATGCGCAGGCGGATCTGGTCGCGCGCGTGCAGAAGCCATCCGCCGACGAGGTCGCCAGGCTCCGCTCCGGCCAGGCGGTCGTCGGCTTCCTCCAGCCGCTGCTCGATCCCCGGCTCGCCGCGGAGCTCGCGGCGAAGGGCGTCACGGCGATCAGCCTGGACGCCATCCCGCGGACCCTGAGCCGCGCGCAGACCATGGACGCGCTCTCCTCGCAGGCGAACGTGGGCGGCTACAAGGCGGTCATCATGGCCGCCGAGGCCTTCGGGCGCTACTTCCCGATGCTGACCACCGCGGCCGGCACGGCCAAGCCGGCGAACGTGCTGGTGCTGGGGATCGGCGTGGCCGGGCTCCAGGCCATCGCGACCGCGCGGCGCCTCGGGGCGGTCGTCAAGGCCTACGACGTGCGCCGCGAGACGAAGGAGCAGGCGCAGAGCGTCGGCGCGCAGTTCATCGAGCTCAAGTCGGTCGCCGACGCGACCGGCGAAGGCGGCTACGCGCGCGCCCTGACCCCCGAGGAGCAGAAGGCGCAGCAGGACGAGCTCAACGGGTACATCGCCCAGCAGGACATCGTCATCACGACGGCGCAGGTGCCGGGGCGGCGCCCGCCGATCCTGGTGACGGCGGCGGCGGTGGCCGGGATGAAGCCGGGCGCCGTGATCGTGGACATGGCCGCCAGCGAGCTGGGCGGCAACTGCGAGCTGTCGAAGGCGGGCGAGACCGTCGAGACGGACAACGGGGTGATCATCCTGGCCCCCACCAACCTGCCCGCCAGCATGCCCGGCAGCGCCAGCCTCTTCTACTCCCGGAACCTGGCCGCGCTGCTGGTGACCTTCATCAAGGATGGGGCCCTGGCCATCGACCCCAGGGACGAGGTGCACACCTCGACCGTCATCACGCACGACGGCCGCGTCGTGCAGGCGGCGACACAGAAGCTGCTCGAGCCCGCCGCCGGCTCGACCACCGGAGGTTCCGCGGCATGAGCGTCGACCAGCTCATCTCCTCGCTCACGATCTTCGTGCTCGCCATCCTGGTGGGCTTCGAGGTCATCAGCAAGGTGCCGGCCACGCTCCACACGCCCCTCATGTCCGGGGCCAACTCGATCCACGGGATCGTCCTGGTGGGCGCCATGCTGATCGCGGCCATCGCCGACAACCCGCTGAGCATCTTCCTCAGCGTGCTGGCGGTGGCCTTCGCCGCCATGAACGTGGTGGGCGGGTACCTGGTCACCGACCGGATGCTCGAGATGTTCAAGAAGCGGCCCGCGGCCCCCAGGGGCGCACCGAAGCCCGAGGCCTGACCGCCATGTCGCTCGACACCTTCATCCGGCTCGTCTACATCATCGCCGCGGCCTGCTTCGTGATGGGCCTGCACCTCATGAACTCGCCCGCCACGGCGCGGCGCGGCAACCAGCTCTCGGCGGTGGGCATGGCGGCCGCCGTGCTCGGGACCATCCTGCTGATCGCCGCGGGTGACGTCAGCACCACGGGGACCCTCATCTGGCCGATCATCGTGGTCGGCCTGGTGGTGGGCGGCGGTGCCGGCGCGTACACCGCGCGCACCGTGAAGATGACGGCGATGCCGCAGCTCGTCAGCATCTTCAACGCGATGGGCGGCGGCGCGGCGGCGCTGGTCGCGATCGACGAGTTCGTCCGGGCCGCGGGGATCGGTCCCCACACGCTCGGCACGGCCGAGGTGGTGGCGACCGTGCTGGACGTGGTGATCGGCTCGGTCACCTTCACCGGCTCGCTGATCGCCGCCGGCAAGCTGCAGGGGATCGTGACCGGCACGCCGGTCAAGCTGCCCGCGGGCCAGGCCATCAACGTGGTGCTGGCGATCATCGCGGTGGTGGCCGCGGTCTACCTGATCTTCGTCGGCCAGGTCGTCCTGGTGCTGGTCGCGCTGCTCGCGGTCGCCCTGGTCTTCGGCGTCACCATGGTGCTGCCGATCGGCGGCGCCGACATGCCGGTGGTGATCTCCCTGCTCAACGCGTTCACCGGCACGGCGGTCGCGATGGCCGGGTTCGTCATCGACGACCCCGTGCTCATCATCGCCGGTGCCCTGGTGGGCGCGTCGGGCGGGATCCTCACCAAGCTGATGGCCGACGCGATGAACCGCTCGATCCTGAACATCATCGTGGGCGGCTTCGGGACGGGCGATTCCGGGGCGGTCGCGGCGGCCGGCGGCGCGACCGGCGGTGGGTCGGTGCGCGAGCTGACCGTCGACGACGCGGCGATCCAGCTCACCTACGCCCAGCACGTGATCGTGGTGCCGGGCTACGGGCTGGCCGTGGCGCAGGCGCAGCACGCCACGGCGGAGCTGGCCGCGCTCCTGGAGGAGCGTGGCGTCGACGTCAAGTACGCCATCCACCCCGTCGCCGGTCGCATGCCGGGCCACATGAACGTCCTGCTCGCCGAGGCCAACGTGCCGTACCCGCAGCTCTGGGAGATGGAGGACATCAACCCCGAGTTCCAGCGGGCGGACGTGGCCCTCGTCCTGGGCGCCAACGACGTCACGAACCCCGCGGCGCGGTCCGATCCCTCGAGCCCGATCTACGGGATGCCGATCCTGGACGTGGACAAGGCCGCGAACATCATCGTGGTCAAGCGCTCCATGCGGCCGGGCTACGCGGGGATCGACAACCTGCTCTACACGGACCCCAAGACGGGGATGCTCTTCGGCGACGCCAAGGACGTCCTGACGCAGCTCATCTCCGCGGTCAAGGCCCTCTAGCGTCGCTCACGCGACTATCCTGTGGCGATGGACCACCGGTACGCCGTCGAGATGCAGGGCGAGGTGCACGCGCCGAGGGAGGCGGTCTGGCCGCTCCTCTCCAGCGCCGAGGGGCTGGCCCGCTGGCTCGACGGTGCCGAGTTCCAGGCCACCGTCGGCGCCGCGGTGCGCCTCCGCATGGCTGACGCCACCGCGGTGGGCACGGTGCTGGCCGTCGACCCGCCCCAGCACGTCTCGTTCACGCTCGACTGGGAAGGCGACCCGCTCGGGCGGCCCAGCGTCGTCGCGCTCGACGCGATCGATCACGGCGGGCTCACGCACGTGACGTTGCGGCACGTGGGACTGCCGGGCGGCCGCCGGCACGAGCTGCACGAGGCGCTCTGGCGCCACTGGTTCCCCCGCCTCCTCCGCGCGGCGGCGGAGGGCTCGCACCCGGTCCCGGCGGGAGACCGCTCCTAGCGCGGGCGACCGGCGGCGTACGTCGCCGCCGCCAGGCGGACCTGCTCCGCCACGCGCGCCCGCAGCTCCGCCGGCTCCAGGACCTCCGCATCGGCGCCCCAGCCCAGGACCCACACCTGGATCTCGTGCAGCCCCGCCACCCGTCCGCGCCAGACCAGGGAGCCGTCGGGCTGCGGTTCCAGCTGCTGGCTGGCGTGCCAGCGCGTCTCGGCGACGCGCCGCGCGACCGCGGGGGCGAACCGGATCGCGACGCTCTCCAGCGGCTGGTCGCTGATCACGTCCCAGCCGCGTGCCAGGTCCGCCGCCGCGCCGCCGCCCTCCCGGGGGTCGAACGTGTCCGGCGTCAGCGACGCGTCGACGATCCGCTCCACCTTGAAGGTGCGTCGCCCGCCGCGCTCCTCGTCCAGCCCGATCAGGTAGAGCGCGTGCGTCAGGGCGGACGGCTCGATGGCGTACGGCCGGACCCGGGCCCGGCGCACGCCGCGCGACGGGTCGTACGCCCCCGCGTCGTACTCGATCAGGACCACGCGCCCGCGGGCCCAGGCCTCCGTCAGGGTGCGGAAGACCCGGGTGAATCGCGCGTCGGCCGGCCGTGCGGCGACCAGGTCGGCGGTCGCCTGCACGTGCTCGGCGAGGATCCCGGGCAGCACCGCGGCGAGCTTGACGAAGGCGCCGATCAGCTCGCTGTCGTACTCGTCGCTGGTCTTGGCCAGGACGCGTGCGGCGAGGTAGAGCGTCATCGCCTCGTGCAGCGTGAGGTCGAGCGGCGGCAGGAACGCGTCCTCCTCCAGGCCGAACCGGCCACCGTCCTGCCAGATGGGGAGCCCCGCGTCGCGTTCCATCGCGGCGAGGTCCCGGTACACGGTCCGCCGGGAGACGCCCACCAGGTCGGCGATGGCGCCCGCGGCGATCCCGTCGCGGTGCTGGTGCAGCACCCGCGCGATCTTCAGGTAGCGGGCCGCACGATCCCACTTCAGTCCGGCGCGGTCCGCGCGCTCCAGCGTCATGTGACACCTCCGCCGGTCATGGTGCAGGCGCGGTGATGGATGGCGCCGCCGGGAGCGGCTTGGAGGTGAGGGTCGCCTGCAGCGTCGTCTGCAGCCCGCCGGGCCAGCCCGGGTTCAGCCCCTCCACCGAGACGGAGGCGACCGCCAGCCGACCGCCCGGGAGGATCCACCAGTCCAGGCTGCCGCGCCAGTCGGCGATGCTGCTCCGGTCCGAGAGCGGCGCCTCGCCGAGGAGCCATCGCAGCGGCCGGAACGCCTGGAGGGCGATCGACCCGCCCGCCAGCAGGCGGCAGTGCCGCGCGCGGACGCCGTCCACGAGCTCCAGGCCCACGTCCTCGGCGGCCAGGCGTGCCGGGCTCGCGAGCGCGACCCGGAGCACCTCCGAGTCGAGCGTCTCCCGATCCTGCACGATGACCGGCGCCGGCGTGGCACCCACCTCGACGTAGGGGATGATCGTCTCGTCGACCGGCACGCTGCTCCACGGCGCGGTCCCGGAGCGCAGCCACGCGGATGAGCCCACCCGCACGTAGCCCAGCGAGGACGGCTCGCGCCCGGTG
>JAJYKX010000115.1 GCA_021788175.1 Chloroflexota bacterium | reverse complement strand
GCCCAGCAGGCGGTGGTGACCGCCCAGCAGAACCTGACCGCGAACCAGGACCGCCTCGCGGCGGCGAAGACCCAGCAGGGCGACAGCCTGGCGCAGGCCCGGCAGTCCCTGGCATCGGCCGAGACCAACGCCGCGTCGTCGACCGGCCCCCAGTCGGCCGCCACCATCGCGAGCGACGAGGCCGCGGTCTCCTCGGCCAAGCAGAACCTCTCGAACGCGCAGACGACCGCGGCGCACACCACGCTGACCGCCCCGGCCGACGGCCAGATCGTGGCCGTCAACGTGGAGCCCGGCACCATCGCCCCGACCGGGTGGGCGATCACGATGCAGAGCACCGCCCTCGAGGCGACGGCGAGCTTCGCGGAGACCTCGGTCGTCGGGCTGAAAGTCGGGCAGCCGGCATCGGTCACGGTGACCGCGCCGGACGTCACGGTCCCGGGCACGGTCAGCTCGATCCAGCCGGTCGGGACCAGCTCCGGGTCGAACAGCGTGGTGACGTTCACCGTCACGGTGTCGCTGGGCGACCCGCCGGCCACGGTCCTCTCCGGCATGTCCGCCAGCGTGGCCGTCACCACCGCGCAGGCGCAGAACGTGGTCACCGTCCCCGCCATCGCGGTGATCGGCTCGTCGGGCAACTACGAGGTCCGCGTCCTCGACAGCGCCGGCAAGGAGCAGGCCGTCCCCGTCCAGGTCGGGCTGATGAGCACCTCGCTGGCGCAGATCGAGAGCGGCATCAACGCCGGTGAGACGGTCGTGATCGGCACCGTCAGCGCCCTCAACTCGTCGACCACGACGAGCGGCGGGTTCGGCGGCATCGGCGGCATCGGCGGCGGCTTCCGCCCGGCGGATCGCACCACCACGGGTGGTGGCACGCGCACCACGACCGGCGGCGCCGGCGCGGGCGGGGCAGGCCAGCCATGAGCGAGGCGATCATCACCCTCGAGCGCGTCTCGCGGGTCTACGACACCGGCAAGGTGCTCGTACCGGCTCTCGAGGACGTGGACCTGACCATCGAGCGCGGCGAATTCGTGGCGATCGTGGGTCCGTCCGGTTCCGGCAAATCCACGATGATGAACATCCTGGGCTGCCTGGACCGCCCGACCGCGGGACGCTACGTGCTCGACGGCACGCCGGTCGAGGAGCTGGACGACAACGGCCTGGCCGCCGTGCGCAGCCGCTCGATCGGCTTCGTCTTCCAGTCCTACAACCTGCTGCCCCGCACCAGCGCGATCGAGAACGTCGCCGCGCCGCTCGCGTACCAGGGCGTGGGACGGAAGGAGCGCCTGGCGAGGGCACAGGAAGCGCTCGAACGCCTGGGCCTGGGCGAGCGGCTGCATCACCAGCCCACGGAGCTCTCCGGCGGCCAGCAGCAGCGGGTGGGGATCGCGCGCGCGATCGTCACGGAGCCCGCGCTCCTGCTCGCGGACGAGCCGACCGGCAACCTGGACAGCCATGCCGGCGCCGAGGTGATCGACCTCTTCCGCCAGCTCCACGCCACCGGCCGGACGATCGTGCTGATCACCCACGACGTGGACGTGGCGGTGGCGGCGGACCGCCAGATCCACATCCGTGACGGGAGGATCGCCGCATGAAGCCGGGCGATCTGCTCCGCCTCGCGGTCTCCCGCCTCGGCACCGGGAAGCTCCGCACGGGGCTGACCATGCTGGGCGTCATCATCGGCGTCGCCTCGGTGGTGGCGCTGGTCTCCGTCGGGCAGGGGGCCACGTCGGGGATCAACAGCCGCCTGGAGGGCCTCGGCACCAACCTGCTCTCCATCACGCCGGGTGCCACCACCACGGGCGCGACGCGGGGCGCCTTCGGCTCCGCCACCACGCTCACCACCGAGGACGCGACCGCGCTCACCACGCTGCCGGATGTCGCCGGGGTGGCCCCCGAGCTCACGAGCTCGCACCTGATCGCGGTGGGCAGCCAGAACGAGACCACCTCGGTCATCGGGACCACCCCCGCCTACCCGCTCGTCTTCGCCTACGAGATGTGGCGGGGTTCGTTCCTCACGCAGGCCAGCGTCGACCACTCGCTGCGGGTGGCGGTGCTGGGCAACACGACCGCCTCCAACCTGGGCCTCGGGGCCTCCTCGATCGGCAGCACCGTCTACATCAGTGGCCTGCCCTTCCAGGTGGTGGGCATCATGCAGCCCAAGGGCGGGGTGGGTTTCCAGAACCCCGACGACGAGGTGCTGATCCCGGTCACCACGGCGCGTGACCTCTTCGTCGGCGGCGACTCCGTCCGCACCATCGGGGTCAGCGTCGCCTCGCAGGCCGACATGAACACCGTGACCGCGGAGATCACCAGCGTGCTCGACCAGCGCCACGGGATCGGGGCGGGCGGCACGCCCGACTTCACGGTCACCAGCCAGACCCAGCTCCTCTCGACGGTCGGCTCCATCAGCACCCTGCTGACGGTGCTGCTGGCCGGGATCGCCTCGATCTCGCTGATCGTGGGCGGCATCGGGATCATGAACATCATGCTGGTCTCGGTCCGCGAGCGGACCCGGGAGATCGGCATCCGGAAGGCCATCGGCGCACGCGGTCGGGACGTCATGCTGCAGTTCCTCTTCGAGGCGCTGCTCCTGTCGGTCTCCGGCGGCTTCATCGGGATCCTGGTCGGCGTGGCCGCCTCCGCGGTGATCGCGGTCCTGGCGGGATGGGCCTTCACCTTCAATCCTGTCACCGTCGCCGTCTCCGTCATCTTCAGCCTGATCGTCGGGGTGATCTTCGGGGTCTGGCCGGCCAGCCAGGCCGCGCGGCTCGACCCGGTGGTCGCGCTCCGGTACGAGTGAAAGGGAACCCATCGATGGTCGACTACCCGAACGCCCCCGAGCCGGCGCCGTCGCAGCCTCCTGCCACGGCGCCGTCGCCCGCACCCGCGCCGGCACCCCGCACCCCCTCGTCGGGCGGATCGTCGCGCGGCTCGACGATCCTCTTCCTGGTCGCCGGTCTGATCGCTGTGGGCGGGATCGCGTTCGCCGTGGGTCGCCTGACGGCGCCCACCGCCGCCGCCACCACGAGCCGCTTCGGTGCCGGGACGGGCGGGTTTCGCGGCGAGTTCGGCGCCACCGCCAGCTTCGCGCCCGGTGCGGCGCGAGGGTTCCTGGGCGGAGGCCTCGGCGGCGGTGCCGCGGACGTCTCGCTGCGGGGGACCGTGCAGTCCATCAACGGGAGCACGATGACCCTGAAGACGGCCAACGGCGACACCGTCACCGTGGACCTCTCCGGCTCCACGACGTACCACAGGCAGGCCTCGGCGAGCGCGAGCGACGTGACCACCGGCAGCCAGGTCCTGGTGCAGGTACAGTTCGACCGGACCGGCTTCGGCGCAGGACCGGCGGCCAGCGGTGCGCCCTTCGGCGGCGGGGCGGGGGCCGGCGCGGGCACGTCGGCCGGCGGCGGTACCTCGGCCGGTGGTGCGGCACCGCTCGCGAGCGGTGCGCCGCGGACCTTCACGGCCAGCGACGTGACGCTGGTGGCGCCGTAGGAGGCACGTCGTGCACCTGCTCGTCGTCGAGGATGATGCCCGGCTCGTCCGGCTCCTGAAGCGGCTCCTGTCCCAGGACCGCCACGTCGTCGAGGCCGCCTCCACGGCGGCCGAGGCGCTGGAGATCGCGACCTCGTCGATCGAGCTCGACGCGATCGTCCTCGATATCGGCCTCCCGGATCGCTCGGGCTTCGAGGTCGCCCGGCGGCTCCGGCACGACGGCTGCCAGGTCCCGATCCTGATGCTCACCGCACGGGACGCGGTGAGCGACCGGGTCGAGGGCCTGGACGCCGGCGCGGACGACTACCTGGTGAAGCCGTTCGCCTACGAGGAGCTCCTCGCCCGGCTGCGGGCCCTTGGCCGGCGGCCGCCGGCCCGCAAGGCCGTGCGGCTCGCCGCCGGGCCGATCGCGCTCGACGAGGCGAAGCGTCGCGTCACGGTGGACGGCCGCACGGTGGACCTGAGCCAGCGCGAGTTCTCCATCCTGGAGTGCCTGCTCCGCCGGCCCGGGCAGGTCCTGACCCGTGACCAGCTGCTCGACTACGCCTGGCCGTACGGCGTGGCGCTGACGCCGAACACGGTCGAGGCGTACATCCACCTCCTCCGCGAGAAGCTGGGCGCGGCGGCCGACCGGGTCGAGACGGTGCGGGGCGTGGGGTACCGGCTGCGTGACGACTGACCCGGCGGGCCATCCCGCGCTCCGCGACCCGGCCTCCACCGACGTGGAGGAGGCGCCGCTCCTCCGACGCACCCGGTGGCGGCTCATCGCGTGGAGCGGCGGGCTGACGCTCCTGATCATCGTGCTGCTCGGCGTCGCCGTGTACGGCGCCGTCGCCGGCTCGCTCGACGCCAGCGCCACGGCCCAGCTGGAACACCGGGCCCAGGACATCGGACGGTTCATCGAGCAGAGCGCGGGCCTGCCGGGACGCCCGCAGGTGGGGATCGCCTTCGGTGGCGAGGCTGGCGGCACGGTGGCGTTCGTCATCGGCCCCGGCGGCTCCGTGCAGGGGGCGACGGGCCTGAACCTGCCGAGTGGGCTCCCGGACCAGGGCGGCATCACCGCCTCGCAGCAGTCCGGCAGCGACGTCCGGGATGCCACCATCTCGGGGATCCCGGTCCGGATCTACTCGCTGGCAGTCCAGGGTGCGGGGGGCACGTACGTGGTCCAGGTGGTCGGCGACCAGACGGCCGAGGAGCGGCTGCTCCGATCCCTGGTGTCGGTGCTCGCGCTCGGCGGCCTGGCCGCCGTGCTCCTCGCGATCGCCGCGGGCTGGGTCTACTCGGGCCGGGCCCTGGTGCCGATCCGCGATTCGATCCGTCGGCGCCAGGATGCCCTGCGCCGCCAGCGCGAGTTCACGGCCAACGCGAGCCACGAGCTGCGGACGCCCCTCACCGTCATCCGCGCGAGCGTGGCCGACCTGCGGAGGAACCGCTCGCGGCCGGTGACCGAGGTCGGCGAGGCACTGGACGACATCGAGCACGAGACCATGCACCTGGCGGCGCTGGTCGACGACCTGCTCCTGCTGGCGCGCACGGACTCGGGCGTCGTCGAGCTCGAGCGGATGCCCCTCGACGTCGCCGACCTGGCGGCGGAGGCGGCCGGCGGGCTCTCGTCGGTGGCCGCCGAGCGGGGTGTGGCCGTGGAGGTGGATCCGCGCCCGGCCGAGGTCGAGGGCGACCCGCTGCGGCTTCGCCAGCTGGTCACCATCCTGGTGGACAACGCGATCGGGCACACGCCGTCCGGCGGCACCGTCACGGTCCGCGTGCGGAGCGAAGGGCGGGAGGTCGTGCTCGACGTGCTCGACGATGGCCCCGGGATCCGCGAGGAGGACCTGGGACGCGTCTTCGAGCGATTCTGGCGGGCCGATGACGCTCCGCCCGGGGGGACCGGCCTCGGACTGTCGATTGCCCGCTGGATCGTGGATCACCACGGCGGCACGATCGCCGCGTCGAACCGGCCCGAGGGGGGTGCCCGGTTCGAGGCCCGCCTGCCGGCGGCCTCGCCGGCGCATGAGCAGGCGGACGAGCAGGCGCAACAGGAGGCCACCGAGCCGCCACCGCAGACCGCAGGCTGACCGATCGAACGCCACTGGAGGCACGCCATGGCCGAACCCACGCGGATCACCGTGAACGGGGAGCCGCGACTCCTCGAGGTCGACCCGGAACGGAACCTGCTCTCGGTGCTGCGGGACGAGCTGGGCCTCCTCGGGGCCAGGATGAGCTGCGGCGAGGGCGAGTGCGGCGCCTGCACCGTGCTGCTCGATGGCGCCCCGATCCGCTCGTGCGTCACCCCGGTGCGCGAGGCCGCCGGCCGGTCGGTCGTGACGGTGGAGGGGCTCTCTTCCGGCGGGCGGCTGCATCCCGTGGCCCGCGCCTTCCTCGAGGAGAGCGCGGTGCAGTGCGGCTTCTGCACCAGCGGCATGATCGTGAGCGCCGCGGCGCTCCTCGAGCGTGAGTCCCACCCCGACGAGGCGGCCATCCGCGAGGCGCTCGACGGGAACATCTGCCGCTGCGGCACCTACCCCCGGATCCTGCGCGCCGTCTCCCGGGCCGCAGGACTGGCCTCCGCCACGCATGAGGGCGCTGCACCGGCGCCGGATGGGCAGGCCCCCTCTGCCGCGCAGGCCCCCACCGCCGCACAGACCCGCTCCGCCGCCGAGGATCGACCCGCGACGTCGCCCGACGGGTGGCTGCCCCGGCCGCCGGCCCCGTGGGACCTGCTGCCGCCGGAGGGTCGCGACTACTTCGGGATGCTGGGCGACGGGCTCGTCGTCGTGCTCCCGCCTGCGGAGGCGGCGCGCAATCATCCGGACCAGCCCGGCCCCTGGCACGCCAACGGCGGCGCCTGGCTTCACGTCGGCGCGGATGGGGTCACCACCGCCTTCACCGGCAAGGTCGACTTCGGGCAGCACAACCGCCGGGCCCTGGCACTCCTGGTGGCGGCCGAGCTGGGCGTCGCGGTCGAGTCGGTCCGCCTCGTGATGGGCGACACGGACGTGTGCCCGTACGACGTCGGCACCTTCGGGAGCCGGTCCATCACGGATGTCGGCCAGTACCTGCGGGCGACGGCGATCCGGGCCCGCCAGGTGCTGCTCGAGGCGGCTGCCGGGCGGCTGGGCGTCGAGCGCGACGCGCTGGAGCTGCGCGACGGCAGGGTCGGCGTGCCGTCGGGCGACCCGACGCTGGGGCTTCCGGAGCTGCTCGCGGGCGTGCGACGCGTCGAGCACGCCGAGATGGCCCTCGCGACCGGCGGGACGCCGCGCCCCGTCGAGCGCCAGCGATCGCCGGGTGCCCGGGCGGTCGATGGGGTGACGGGCCGGCGACGGTACGTCTCCGACCTGGTCCGTCCCGGCATGCTGCATGGGAAGGTACTGCGGCCGCCGTCGTTCGGGGCCACCCTGCGCTCCGCGGATCTCTCGGGCCCACGCGCGATGCCCGGTGTCACGGTCGTGCAGGATGGGTCGTTCGTGGGCGTGACGGCGCCGTCCCTGCCGGGGGCGATGCGGGCGCTGGCGGCGATCCGGGCGGAGTGGGACGAGGTCCCGCAGCCGTCCGAAGCGTCGATCGAGGCCTACCTCCGGTCGCATCCGTCGGCGGAGCGCGGGTGGGAGGGCCCCGTCCTCCAGGAGACCGGCGACGTCGAGGGCGGCCTGGCGCGCGCCGAGATCCGGCTCGATGCCACCTACACGGCCGCCTACATCGCCCACGTGCCGCTGGAGACCCGCGCCGCGCTCGCCGAGTGGGAGGGCGACCGGCTCACCGTCTGGACCGGCACCCAGCGTCCGTTCGGCGTGCGGGAACAGCTCGCCGGCGCGCTCGGCATCCCCCAGGAGCGGATCCGCGTGGTGGTCCCGGCCACGGGCGGGGGCTGGGGTGGCAAGCACAGCGGGGACGCGGCGGTGGAGGCCGCCCGTCTCGCGCGCGCCGTGGGTCGCCCGGTCCGGGTCCGCTGGGGCCGGGAGGAGGAGACCACCTGGGCCTACTTCCGCCCCTACGCGCTCATCGACGTCCGCGGCGGCGCCGCCCGCGACGGTTCGCTGCGGGCCTGGGAGTTCCGTAACCTGCATTCCGGGCCGAACGCCCTCGACACGCCCTACGAGGTCGCCGATCGGCGGGTGGAGTTCCAGCCCACCGCGACGCCGCTCCGGACGGGCTCCTACCGGGCGCTGGCGGCCACCGCCAACAACTTCGCGCGCGAGTCGCACATGGACGAGCTCGCCCACGCGCTGGACCTCGATCCCCTCGAGTTCCGCCTTCGGAACCTGCGCGACGAGCGCCTCGCCACCGTCCTGCGCGCGGCCGCCGACCGGGCGGGGTGGGGCCGGCACTCCGAGCCGGGCCGCGGGCTCGGGATCGCCGGCGGGATCGAGAAGTGGGCGCGCATCGCGACCGTCGCCGACGTCCGGGTCCGCGGCGACGGTCGTCTCGAGATCCAGCGGATCGTGAGCGCCTACGAGTGCGGTCGCGTGGTGGACCGCGACGGCCTGCTCAACCAGGTCGAGGGGGCCACGGTGATGGGGCTGGGTCCCGCGCTCTTCGAGGCGATCCACTTCGAGAACGGCCGCATCCTGAACCCGAAGCTGTCGCAGTACCGCGTCCCGCGCTTCTCGGACGTGCCGCCCATCGAGGTCGTGCTGATCGACCGGCCGGACCTGGAGCCGGCCGGCGGCGGGGAGGTGCCCATCATCGCGGTGGCGCCGGCGATCGCCAACGCGATCTTCGCCGCCACGGGGCGACGGCTCCGGTCGATGCCGCTGGTGCCGGACGGCGTGGTCCGGTAGCCCGGGGCGGGGCGCGCCGACGCCCGCAGGGCGCCGGAGGGCGAGGCCCGCGCCTCCTGGCGCCTCCCCGGTCCGGCCGGGCCACCCGGCCCGGTACCACGGGCCGAGGGTCCCTGCGCGCCCGTCGGACAGGATGCATATACTACCGGGGAGTATCAGAGCGTCGGCGTGACGCGGACCCTCCCCGCCGCGTCGGCCATGCCAGGAGCCGTGCGTGTCCGTCCAGTCACCGTCCAGTCCGGTCGCCGCTGGCGGCCGGGCACTCGAGCCGATCGAGGTCACGCTCCCCATCGAGGGGATGACCTGCGCCTCGTGCGTGAACCGCATCGAGCGGTTCCTGCGCAAGACTGACGGCGTCGAGGAGGCGAGCGTCAACCTTGCCACCGAACGGGCGACCATCCGGTTCCTGCCCACGGTGACCGGCCGCGCCGAGCTGGTGCAGGCGATCGAGGCGGCGGGCTACGAGGTGCGCGGCG
>JAJYKX010000114.1 GCA_021788175.1 Chloroflexota bacterium | reverse complement strand
CGCTCCCCCGCGATCGCGTAGAAGAAGAGCGCCACGGGCCGGTACACGGCGTGGGCGAACTTCATGAACGGTGCGAGCAGCACGAGTTCCATCGCCACCGAGACGTGGAACAGGAAGACCCAGTAACCCCATGCCGGCGGCTGCGGCAGGTACAGCGCGATCTCGATGAGGAAGCCCGTGAGGCCGGTCACCCAGAGCAGCGCGAGCAGCGTCCAGTCGGACGCCTTCGAGTCGGAGGCCGCGCGGTTCGCCTTCTGCAGTCGGTCGACGATCAGCATCGTCGTGCCGTAGATCAGGAACAGGCCGGCCACCGTGCCGAGGAGCCGCACCGGGTACCAGATGGGCACCGGGGTGCCGGTGGCCTTGACGCCGACGACCGCGAGCCCGTAGTCGAGGATCGTCGCCGCGAGCAGTCCGAGGAACCCCCACATCGTCGAGGCGTGGATGAACCAGCGCCGGCGGTACCAGGGGCGAGCCTCCTGCACCGTCTCGCAGTCGGTGCGGAACCGTCGCTGGCCGATCGACTCGATCCCGAGCGCGCTCCACAGCGCGCGCCCGGATCTCGCCAGGGCCGCCCGGCTCCCGATCACGTCGGGGAGCGAGATCTGCTCGCGCCTGGCGATCCCTCTCGCCATGGTGACGACGCCGGCCAGGCCGGCGAGGAAGACGAGGATCATCACCACGACGCCCGTGTTGTGGATGAGCGCCTCGGGGATGAACCCGAAGAGCTGCAGCGACGTCGTGCTCTGCGTGCCGTGCGACGCGTACATGAAGACCGCGAAGAACGCCGCCAGCAGGATCGCGATGACGGAACCCAGCAGCGGGCTCGTGTACATCGTCCGGGCGAGGC
This sequence comes from Chloroflexota bacterium, assembly GCA_021788175.1. GTDB lineage: Bacteria > Chloroflexota > Limnocylindria > Limnocylindrales > CSP1-4 > JAJYNJ01. The sequence continues at coordinate 7,956 of JAJYKX010000114.1, read as the reverse complement.
GGGTGTGGTCGTAGTTCGCGATCGCGTAGCGGCGCGCCGCCGCCATGAAGCCTCCCGGATCCGCCTGCGTCGGGCAGGTGTCCGAGCACTCGCCGCAGTGGTAGCAGGTCCACAGCTCCTTGCTGCCCAGGAGCGCGTCCTTCATCCCCACCTGCGCGTAGCGGATGAGGCGGCGCGGGAACGTGCCGTCGTTGTCCGAGAGCGGGCAGATCGCGGTGCAGTTGCCGCAGCTGAAGCAGGCCGAGACGTCGGCCGCCCCGAACTGCTGCACGTCGGCGAGGAGGCCGGTGTCGACGAGCGCGGTCATGCCGACACCGTCCAGTCGGGCCGCGAGTAGCGGAAGTACCCGTCGGCGTTGGCCCCCGGGACCTCCCGGATCTTGCCGTAGCGGCGCATGCCCATCACCCAGAAGAGCACCTCGTCGGTCGGGCACCCGATCGCCTCGGCGATCTCGGGCACCGTCCGCGGGCCGCCCTCGAGCGCCTGCAGGATGCGCGGCTGCATCACGGGTTCCTCCCGGATGATCTCCCGGATCTCCCGGATCCTGGTCGTGCTCATGCGACCGGCTCCTCCAGCATGCTGTCGATCACGGCCCGGATCTGTGCGTCCGTGTACCCGCGAAGGTCGATGGCGTCCTCGGGGCAGACCGGGACGCACCCGCCGCAGCCCTTGCAGGTGCTGGGGCTGATCGTCGCCACCGTGCGTCCCCGCACCTCGGTCTTCTCGATGGCCGCGTACGGGCACGCCGGAAGGCACTTCTCGCACCACGTGCAGGCGTCCGCGTTGACGGTCGCCACGAGCGGGTCGAGCTCGGCGCTCCCTACTTTGAGGATCGCCGCGCTCTGCGTCACGGCCGCGAGGCCGGACGCGACGCTCTCCGTGGAGTTCTTGGGGCCCTGGCAGGCGCCCGCGATCAGCACCCCGTCGACGACCGTCTCGACCGGCCGCAGCTTGGGATGGATCTCGTTGAAGAAGCCGTCGGTGCCGACCGGGAGCTTCAGGAGCCCCATCAGCTCCTCGTTCTTGCGGGGCACCATGCCGGTCACGAGCACGACGAGGTCGGCCGGGATCGTGACTTCCTCGCCGCCCGTCAGCGTGTCGTGCGTGGTGACCACGAGGCGCCCGGACGCATCCTGCGCCACGGCGGGCGGCGTGTCCTCCGGGAACTTCATGTACACCGATCCGCGCTTGCGGGACTCCGTGTACATGAGCTCGTACTTCCCGTACGTGCGGATGTCGCGGTACAGGTGGTACTGGTGGACCTTCCCGTCGAGCTTCGCCACCTCGACCGACGCGTGGACCGTGGCCGCGCAGCAGTACTTCGAGCAGTACTCGTTCCCGCCCGGCTGCCGGTTCCCCACGCAGTAGATGTAGGCGATCGTCCGGACCGGGCGGCCGTGGTACGTCAGCGGCCCGTGCGAGGCGTCCACGAGCTCCTTGAACTCGGGCAGCGTGACGACGCCCTCGATCCCGTAGCCGAACTCGCCGGCCGCAGGCTCGTAGGTGTCGAAGCCGGTCGCGATCACGATCGAGCCGACCTCGACGTGGACGAGCTCGGGCAGGTCGGTGTTGATGCGGATCGCCGCCACGTAGTTGCCGAAGCTGCCGGACTTCGCCATCAGCTCGGCGTTCGTGAAGACGGTGATCGAATCGCGCCGGCGGACCTCCGCCACGAGGCCGTCGATGAGCTCGCTCCCCTTGCGGTCGTGCGGGTACATCGTGCCGAGGCGGCTGACCCACCCGCCGAGCTGCTGCTCCTTCTCGACCAGGAAGACCTCGAGCCCGACGTCGGCGAGCCCGATCGCCGCGCGCAGGCCGGCGATCCCGCCGCCGACGACGAGCGCCTTCTGGGTGGTCTCGACGACGAGCGGCTCGAGCGGCTCGGTGAGGCGCGTCCGGGCGATGCCGCCCTTGACGAGGCTGATCGCGAGATGGGTGGCTCCTGCCGGGTCGTCGGTGTGCGCCCAGGAGTCCTGCTCGCGGATGTTCACCTGGGTGTACTGGTACGGGTTGATGCCGGCCCGCCTGGCCACGCCGCGGAACGTCGTGGTGTGGAGCTTGGGGGAGCAGGAGGCCACCACGAGGCCGTCCAGGCCGTACGTGTGGATGTCCTCCTCCATGTCCTGCTGGCTCGCGTCGGCACAGGCGAAGATCGTGTCGCGGGCGACCACGACCCCCGGCTCGTCCTTGACGGCCTCGACGACCCGCGCGACGTCGACGTAGTCGGAGATGTTGCCGCCGCAGTGGCAGACGTAGACGCCGATCCGGCGCTCCCTGCCCTCCTGCGGAACGGGCGCCTCGTTCGCCGACGCGTCCCCGGTCGTGGCCGTCACCGTGCGCTCCTCGCTCATGCCGGCACCTTCGTCTTCGCCTGCGTCCGTTCCAGGTGGGCCGCGACCTGGGCGGCGGCAGCGCCCGCGTGGAGGATCGAGTCCACGATGTCCTTCGCGCCGGCCGCGGCGCCGGCCACGAAGACGCCCGGGATGCTCGTGACGCCCGGGTTCAGGTCCTCGTCGGGCTCGGCGACGTAGAAGTACTCGTCCTCGGCCAGCTTGTCCTCGGGGAAGAGCATGGCCGCCTCGCGGTTCGGCTGGACGCCGACCGCCAGCACGACGAGGTCGTACTCGGCATCGACGAGGGTGCCGCCGTTCTCGATGTCCTCGTAGCGCAGGACGAGGTCGCCGTTCTCCTTCTCCGTGATCTTGGCGACGCGGCCCTTGACGTAGGTCGCGCCCATCGATTTCGACTGCTCGTAGAACTCGTCGTAGCGCTTGCCGGCGGCGCGGATGTCCATGTAGTGGACGGTCACCTCGGCGAGCGGCAGCGCGCCCATGATCAGCTGGTTCTGCTTGACCGAGTACATGCAGCAGAACTTCGAGCAGAGCGGGTTGCCCACCGTCTCGTCGCGCGATCCGGTGCACATGACGTACGCGATGCGCTCGGGCACCTTGCCGTCGCTGGGCCGGAGGATCGTGTTGAACGGCCGCGTCGGGGCGAGCAGCCGGTCCATCTGCATCCCGGTGATCACGTTGCGGTACTGGCCGAAGCCGTACTGCGGCTTCAGGTCCGCGTTGAAGAGCTTGTAGCCGGTCGACACGACCACCGCGCCGACCTCCACCTCCAGCTCCTGGTCGCGGGCCTGCAGATCGATGCAGCCGTCGACCGGGCACGCGGCGACGCATTCGTGACAGCCCGAGCAGACGGCGCAGTCCATGCACCGTCCCGACGCCTCGTGGGCCTCCGCTTCCGTGAGCCCGGCCTCGACCTCGCGGAAGTCCCTCGGGGCGGCTTCGAGCGTCACGCCGTCCTTGGCCGCGGGCCGGATCGTGTACGTCTTCTGGCGCGCCAGGACCTGCTGCTTGTCGACGACCGGGAGCCGCAGGTCGAACCCGTCCAGCATCCCGCCCGTCAGCCAGCGGTCGATCATGTGCGCCGCCCGGCGCCCCTCGCCGACGGCCCGCGTGATGTCTGTGGCGCCGTTCACGACGTCACCGGCGGCGAACACCCAGGGGACGCTCGTCTGGAGCGTCTTCGGGTCGGCCTGGAGCGCGCCGTTGCGGCCCACGCCCACCGTGCCGGCGAACGCGGCCGTGTCGGGCGTCATGCCGATCGCCGCGATGATGACCTGGCACGGGATGACGAACTCGCTGCCCTTGATCGGCTCCGGCCGCCGGCGCCCGGAGCTGTCCGGCTCGCCGAGCGCCATGCGCACGCAGCGCAGCCCGCTGACGGCGCCGGAGGCGTCTCCGACGACCTCGGCCGGGGCGACCTGGAAGGTGAACGCGACGCCTTCCTTCTCGGCGTCGTCGGCCTCGACGTGGTGCGCCGGCATCTCGGCACGACCGCGGCGGTACGCGACGGTCACGCTCGCGGCACCCAGCCGGCGAGCGACGCGCGCGGCGTCCATGGCGACGTTGCCGCCGCCCACCACCACGACCTGCTTCCCGGCCATGTCCACGGGCTGGTCGAGCTTCACCTTGCGCAGGAAGTCGGTGCCGCCCATCACGCCGAGGCGATCCTCGCCGGGCACGCCCAGGCCGGACGAGCGCGGCGTGCCGGTCGCCAGCAGCACCGCGTCGTACCCCTCGGCCTTGAGCGCCTCGAGATCGCGGACCGGCGTGCTCGTGGCGATCTCGACGCCCAGGTCGCGCACGTTCTGGATGTCGCGCTCGACAACCTCGACGGGGAGGCGGTACGACGGGATGGCCAGGCGCAGGAAGCCGCCCGGCTCGGACGCGGCCTCGTAGATCTTCACCGCGTAGCCCTTGCGGGCGAGCTGCCAGGCGGCGGTCAGACCGGCCGGCCCGGAGCCCACCACCGCGATGCGGTGGCCGTTGGCGGCCGCGACCTCGATCCCGAGGTCCTCGCCGCTCTCGACGTGGCGGTCGGAGATGAAGCGCTTGAGCCGGCGGATCGGGAGCGTGCCCTCGAGCGAGCCGCGGGTGCACTCGGACTCGCACGGCGCGTAGCACGCCCGCCCCAGGGTGCCCACGAGCGGCGTGGCGTCCAGCACCAGGCGGTGCGCCTTCTCGTACTCGCCGCTCCGGATCAGCGACACGTACCCGTGCGCCTCGATCCCGGCGGGGCACGCGAACGTGCACGGCGAGGAGCCCTGGCGGTCGATGACCGCCTTCTTCGGCACGGCCTGCGGGAACGCGATGTACGCGGCGCGACGGGCGACCAGGTCGGCGTTGAACTGGTCGGGCACGGCGACGGTGCAGGCGGTCTCGCACTTCTGGCAGCCGGTGCACGCCACCTCGTCGACGTAGCGCGCCTTGCGCTTCACCTTCGCGTGGAACTGCCCGCCGCCGTTCCGCGCGATCCCCTCGACCTCGCTGTACGTCAGCACGGTGAGGTTGGGGTGGTGGATCGTCTGCGCCATCTTCGGCGTCGAGATGCAGCTCGCGCAGTCCAGGGTCGGGAAGACCTTCGACAGCAGGATCATCCGGCCGCCGACGCTCGCCTCCTTCTCGACGACGAGCACCTTGTAGCCCATGTCGCCGAGCTTCAGGGCGGACTCCATCCCCCCGATGCCGCTGCCGACGACGAGGACGTCGTAATCCATGCTCACTTCGCCCCCTGCTCCCGAAGCCCGGCCAGGAGGCTCGAGAACTGCTTCACGTGGTTCGTGAACGGCTCGGCGCAGACCGAGCAGATCGCCGCCATGCGGACGCGCTGGGGATCGTGACCGCCCGCCTTCAGCAGCTCCTGCGCCTCGCCCACGATCCGCGACGCGCGGTGCGCGCAGTCGGGCAGGTAGGCGCACTCGTCGCCGTCCGAGGCGATGAAGACACCGTCGAACCCCTGCTCGATCGCGTGCGCGATCCACGACGGCTTGATCCCGCTCGTGCACGGCATGCTGATGACCTCGACCCCGGGCGAGTAATGCAGGTGGTTGCTGCCGGCCAGGTCGATGCCCGGGTCCGAGATGTTGTTGGTCGAGAAGACGAGGATCCGCGGAACGGACCCGGTGTGCTTCCCGGTCACGTCGGCGACGGCGACCGCGCTCATGGGACGGTGCTCCTGCGGGTGGCGGGCCGTGGGCGGGGCGCGACGGATCGCGCCCCGCGTCGGGCCCTGGGCGGTGCTACTTGGCGCGCTTCACGAAGACGCGGTCGTACCCGGTCGCCGCGATGTGGCCCAGGAACTCGTGGCCCACCTTCGTGGCCCACGCCCCGATGTCGCTCTTGGTCACGGGGTCGCTGGACCAGACCTCGATGATGCTGCCCACGGGGACGGTGCCCATCCCCTTCTTGGCCTCGAGGAGCGGGCCCGGGCAGGCCGCGCCGCGCGCATCGATGACCTTGGCCGCGGTGATGTTCTCGAGCTCGTTCTCGGTGAGTGTTGCGGGCATCTGATCCTCCTGTGACGCCTGCGGCGTCGCTGCGATTGGCGGGTGCGCCCCGCGGCCGCGGACGGCCGGCGGGCTAGTAGACGAGGGCGTTGGTGGCGGCGGTCACCTCCGCGACGAAGCGGCCGGCGGCAACGACCTCCGCGTTCTCGATGAACTGCCGGGAGGGGTCGATCCCGCGCGCGTTGATACAGGGACCGCAGACGAGCAGGCGCCCGCCCAGGTCGGCGTAGTCCTTGAGCAGCCGCGCCAGCGGCGGGAACCCGCGCGCCTCGACGCCGTCGGTACGCCCGCGCACGGCGAGCTCGACGCCGCTGCCCTGCAGGCCGACCACGACCTGCACCTCCGACGCGAGGGCGGCCACCGCCATCACGAACGGGATGGTGGCAAGCTCGGGATCGTCCGGCCCGTGCGTGACCATGAAGACCAGCTTCTCGTTGTCAGACACCTGCCTGTCCCCTCCTCGGGCGCGACGTCCAGGCGGCCGACCGGCCGTCCCGTCCCCGGGATGCCGCCCGACCGTCGCTCAATGGAGTTTCTCGACCACGATCTCGTCGCAGTCCTCGCGCGGGTACACGCCGACGAGGCGATGCCCGGCGCGGACCGCCCACGCGGGAATGTCGATCTTCGAGGCGCCGTCCGACGACCGGACCGCGACGACGTCCCCCACCTCGGCCTCGCGGATCGCCCGGATGAGCTCCATGAGGGGGCCCGGGCACGCGCTGCCGCGGGCGTCAACGACGCGCGCGACGGTCCCCGGCTTCGTCCCGATCGCCATCTGTCGACCTTTCGGCTGCGCCGCTCAGATGAAGAGCGGGGAGGATCCCTCCTGCATGAGCCCGATGACCGTCGCGGCGCCGACCGGCTCGGCCATCCCCTCGACGAGGTCGTCGCGGGTCAGGCCGTACATGTCCATGGTCATCTGGCAGGGCATGAACTCGACGCCGAGCGCCTGCGCGACCTCGAGGAGCTCCTTTGGGCTCGAGACCTTGTACTGCCTGGCGAGCTTGCCCATCATCCAGGGCCCCATGCCCAAGAAGTTCATCTTCGAGAGCTTCCGGTGGCTGATCCCGGGCCGCTGCATGAACGCGAGCAGCTTCTGCATCCAGTTCTGCCCGGTGATCCGCCGCTCGTCCTTCACGAAGACCTGGAGTCCCCAGAAGGTCACGAAGACGCGGCACTTCGCGCCCATCGCGCCCGCCGTCGAGGCGAGGATCATGGTCGCCCAGGTGCGCTCGAGATCGCCGCTGTAGTCGATGATCAGGATGTCGTGGAGGGCCGGCTCGGCCTCGTGGGCCGGCGCGGGCTGCGGTGCCGGCGCCTCGACCGGGGGCGCCTCGACGGGGCGTTCGAGGGTGAGGGTCATCGAACGACTCCTACTTCTTCTGGAGGACGAAGCGGTACACGCCGGCGTCCGAGCCGGACTCGACGAGCGGGTTGCCGGTCGACTTCGCCCACGCCTCGAAGTCCTTCACGGATCCGGCGTCGGTCGCGAGGACCTCGAGCAGCTGCCCGGACGAGAGCGTCTTCATGGCCTGCGCCGTCTTGACGATCGGCATCGGGCATGCCAGGCCCTTCGCGTCCAGCCGCTGCGCGATCTCGAGAGCCGCCATGCTGCGTTCCTTTCCGCGCCCGTTCGGGCGCCGTGAGCCGGGCCAGCACCGGTCCGGTTGGGTCAGATGAAGATGAGCTGGCCGCCCTCAGCGGCCGAGAGGAAGCCGGCGATCCCCTCCACGCCGTCGACCAGGGGGTCGAGGTCGGCGGGGTCGAGCTTCAGGACGTCCATGGACTGCGCGCAGGCGAGGATCTCGAGCTCTCCGAGCTCCTTCGACTGCCGCAGCGTCTCGACCCAGTTCACCTGGCCGGACGCGACCGCGGCGGTCATGAGCGGTGCCGCCTGCTGGTCGGCGTCGGCCGAGAGGCCCCGCGCCTTCCCGATCCGATCGGCACGGAAGGCCTCGAGGCCCCAGTACTGGAGCAGGATGCGCACCGGACGGCCCAGCACCGCCGCGCCGGCGGCGAAGACACTCGCCGCGGTCAGCCGGTCATCGGTGCCGGAGAAGAGCACGATCGAGAGCGGTTCGTCCATCACTGCCTCACACGGG
>JAJYKX010000113.1:6669-8816 GCA_021788175.1 Chloroflexota bacterium | reverse complement strand
GGCAGCACGCGGCGCGGGTCGTTCAACGGCGCCCTCCTTCGCGCGGCGCGCGACGTCGCCCCCGCGGGGGTCGCGATCGAGGCGTTCCCGATCGAGCGGCTGCCGTTCTACGACGCCGACCTGGACGCCCGGGATGCCACCCTCGAGGTGCGTGCCCTGCGCGAGGCGGTCGCCGCGTCGGATGGCCTGCTCGTCGTGACGCCCGAGTACAACCACAGCCTCCCGGCGGTCGTGAAGAACGCCATCGACTGGGCGTCGCGGCCGCCTGCCGCGGCACCGCTGGCGGGCCGCCCGGTCCTCCTCATGGGCGCGACGGCGGGGCGCTCGGCAGTCAAGTACGCGCTCGGCCACGCCCACGAGATCCTCGCCTTCCTGGGCGCCCGTGTCTTCGAGCGGCGGCTGGGGATCGCGCTCGCCGGGGAGCGCGTCGATGCCTCGGGCGACCTGTCGGATCCGGCGCTGCGCGCCGAGCTGGCCGCCCTGCTCGCCGAGTTCGCCGGGTGGATCCGGGCGACCGGCGCCTCCGACGATCCCGGGCGCCTGGGAGCGGCCGCATGACCGCCACGGCCGAGCCGACGGCCGTGACCGGGGCCACGGGCGCGGATGACGTCCCGGCGAGCGTCCGCCTCCGCGCCGCGCTGGTGGAGGCGCACGCCGCCATGGAGCGCGCCCTCGAGCGCGACGCGGCCGCCTGCCACGTGCTCGGACCCGACGCGATCGACGTCCTGCTGCCGCTCGCGGAGGCGCCCGCGCGCCGGCTCCGCCTGGGCGACCTGGCCGAGCGCAGCGGCCTCACGCCGAGCGGCCTGACCCGCCGCATCGACGCGCTCGTGGCGCACGGCCTGGTGGCCCGCGTGGGCTGCCCCTCGGACCGGAGGGGGACGTACGCGCAGCTGACCGATTCCGGGCTGCGCGCGCTTCCGGGCGCGCTGGCTCATCATGCCGGCGTCCTCGACCGCGCGATCGGGGAACGCCTGGATGCCGCCTCCGTCGGGCGGCTCACCGAGCTCCTGGAGGCCCTCGCCGCGCCGTGATCCGGGGCGCCGGAGCGCGCCGTGCCCCACCGTCCATCGCATCGTCAAGCGCCGCAGATCCGGCAGAAAGCGAACCGCGTCCCATGCCCGCCGTCACCGTCAACGATCTCACCGTCCTGCCGCGGATCCCCGTGCCGGACCCGCTGGTGGCCCGCCAGCGCCCGGTCGTCCGCGTCACCACCGCGCCGCGCGGGTTCGAGGGCGAGGGGTTCCCCGTGCGACGCGCGTTCGCCGGGGTCGACCTCGCCGAGCTCGACCCGTTCGTGCACATGGACCAGATGGGGGAGGTCGAGTACGCGCCGGGCGAGGCGAAGGGGACGCCCTGGCACCCGCACCGCGGCTTCGAGACCGTCACGTACATGATGGACGGCACCTTCGAGCACAGCGATTCCAACGGCGGTGGCGGTGTCATCACCAACGGCGACACGCAGTGGATGACCGCCGGCGCCGGCATCCTGCACATCGAGAAGCCGCCGGAAGCGCTCGTGGTGAGCGGCGGCCTCTTCCACGGCATCCAGCTCTGGGTGAACCTGCCGCGGGTCCGCAAGTGGGCACTGCCCCGCTACCAGGACCTGCGCGCGGGCGAGGTCGCCCTGCTCGCGTCCGCCGACGGCGGTGCGCTGGTGCGGGTCATCGCCGGCGAGATCGCCGGGCACGCCGGGCCGGGCTCAACGTACACGCCGATGACCTACGCGCACGCCACCCTGGCGCCGACCGCCCGGCTCGCGCTGCCCTGGCGGCCCGACTACAACGCGCTGGTCTACGTCCTCAACGGGTTCGGCTCGGTGGGCGCCGAGCGACGCCCGGTGCAGATGGGCCAGCTCGCCGTCCTCGGTCCGGGCGACGCGCTGACGATCGACGCGGCGGCCGTCCAGGAGAGCCGGAGTCCGAACCTGGACGTGCTGGTCCTGGGCGGGCTGCCCATCCGGGAGCCCGTCGCCTGGTACGGGCCCTTCGTGATGAACACCCGCGAGGAGCTGGTCCAGGCCTTCGAGGACTACGAGGCGGGCCGGCTGGGTACCATCCCGGCCATCGCCGCCATCCACAACACGCCGGGCACCATCGTGGAGTCCGGTGGTGCGGCGTCCCGGGGGGAGGGGGCGTCCTGATGTC
>JAJYKX010000113.1:0-6569 GCA_021788175.1 Chloroflexota bacterium | reverse complement strand
CCCACTACTACGAGATGACCTACGAGGCGCCCGGCGCCCCCGGGCTCGCCGCATCCGTCCGCGCGCTGATGCCGGCCGCCGAGCCGGTCGTGGGGCGCGAGACGCGGGGCCTGGACCACGGCGCCTGGGTGCCGCTCAAGGCGATGTACCCCGAGGCCGACATCCCGGTCCTGCAGCTCTCCATGCCCGATCTCGACCCGGCGCATCTCTTCGAGCTCGGCCGGCGCCTCGCGCCGCTCAGGGACGAGGGCACGCTCATCGTGGGCTCGGGGTTCATGACCCACGGGCTGCCCTTCATCCACGACTACATGGGCCACACCGGGATCGCACCGGCATGGTCGGTCGAGTTCGACCGGTGGGCCGCCGAGGCGCTCGCACGCGGCGACCTCGACGCACTCCTGGACTTCCGCGCGAAGGCGCCCGGCATGCCCTATGCGCACCCGACCACCGAGCACTTCGCGCCGCTGTTCGTCACGCTCGGCGCGTCCGCCCGCCCCGACGAGGCACCGCGGACGGCGATCGAGGGCTTCTGGTGGGGGCTCTCCAAGCGGGCGTTCGAGGCGGGCTGACCTCGACTCGGCGGACGCGAGGGCCTGCTGCCGTGCCGCCGGCCACGCGTGCCAGGCATGCGCGTCCCGCGCGCGCGGCTCCGCTCCGCCCGCACCGGTAGACTCCTGCCGATCAGCCGGTCGGCGGCTGCAGCCGGGAGTGGGACGGAGCGACATGCCGGGCATGAACCTGACCCGCGAAGAGGCGCGCGAGCGGGCCTCGCACCTGACGGTGGCGTCCTACGACGTGCACCTCGACTTCACGACCGGGGACGAGACGTTCGTCTCTCGCACCCGCGTCCGGTTCGACAGCAGCCGGCCCGGCAGCGGCACCTTCATCGACCTGGTCGCCCCGAGGGTCCGGCGCGTCGTCCTCAACGGCGTTGCGCTCGATCCGGCCGAGGTGGCGGACGGCATCCGCGTCCGGCTCCCCGCGCTCGCCGCGGACAACGAGCTGGAGGTGGAGGCGGACTGCGCGTACATGCGTACCGGCGAGGGGCTCCACCGCTTCGTCGACCCGGTCGACGGGAACGTCTACCTGTACACGGACCTCGAGGTCGCCGACGCACGCCGTGTCTACGCCGTCTTCGACCAGCCCGACCTCAAGGCGCGCTTCACATTCTCGGTGACCGCGCCCGCCTCCTGGCAGGTCGTCTCCAACTCGCCGACCCCGGTTCCCGCCGACGCCGGTCCGGAGGCGGCCCCCGGGAGCGCGACGTGGCGTTTCGCGCCCACGCCGCCGCTCGCCTCGTACATCACCGCCATCGTCGCCGGTCCCTACCACGTGGAGCGGGGCACGCTCACCAGCCGCGACGGTCGCACCATCCCGCTGGGCGTCTTCTGCCGCGCCTCGCTGGCCCGCTACCTCGACGCCGAGGAGATCCTGGACGTCACGCGCCGCGGCTTCGACTACTTCGAGCGGGTCTTCGACCGCCCCTACCCGTTCGAGAAGTACGACCAGCTCTTCGTGCCGGAGTTCAACCCGGGGGCCATGGAGAACGCCGGCGCGGTCACCATCACCGAGGCGTGGGTCTTCCGTTCGCGGGTCCCGGAGGCCACCGTGGAGTACCGCGCCAACGCGATCCTCCACGAGCTGGCGCACATGTGGTTCGGCGACCTGGTGACCATGCGCTGGTGGGACGACCTGTGGCTGAACGAATCGTTCGCCAGCTACGCCGCCACGCTCGCGCAGGCCGAGGCGACGCGCTGGCGGTCCGCCTGGACCACCTTCGCCAACGACGACAAGGCGTGGGCCTACCGCCAGGACCAGCTCCCGTCGACGCACCCCGTGGTGGCGGACATCGTGGATCTCGAGGCGGTGCAGGAGAACTTCGACGGCATCACGTACGCGAAGGGCGCCAGCGTGCTGCGCCAGCTGGTGGCCTGGGTGGGCCGCGAGCCGTTCGAAGCCGGCCTGCGGCGCTACTTCGACCGGCATGCCTGGGGCAACGCCGAGCTGTCCGACCTGCTGGCCGAGCTCGAGGCGGCCTCCGGTCGGGACCTGCGCGCCTGGTCGCGGGCGTGGCTCGAGAGCGCGGGGGTGACGACGCTCCGCTCCGAGTTGTCCACGGGCCCCGCGGACGTCATCACGGAGCTCGCCGTCCGGCAGGACGCCCCGCCCGAGCACCCGACGCTGCGTCCCCACCGCATGGCGATCGGCGGCTACGACCTGTCGGGCGGGCTGCTGACCCGGGCGTTCCGCGTCGAGCTCGACGTGGATGGCGCGCGGACGCCGGTGCCGGCGCTGTCCGGACGACCCCGCCCCGACCTGCTGCTCCTCAACGACGACGACCTGACGTACGCGCGGATCCGCCTGGACGAGCGTTCCATGGCGACCGCTCTCCGGCACCTCGGCACGTTCGCGGAGTCGCTGCCGCGGGCCCTGGTCTGGTCCGCTGCGTGGGACGCCACCCGCGACGCCGAGCTTCCCGCCCGCGCCTTCGTCGGCCTCGTGCTCGACCACGTGGCGGCGGAGACCGGCTCGCCGTCGGTGCAGCAGCGCCTCGCCGAGCTCTCGACGAGCATCACCCACTACGTTGCGCCCGAGCGGCGTGACGCGGTCGTGGCCGAGACCGCGGGCCGCCTGCTGGACCTGGCCCGTGCCGCGGTCCCCGGCAGCGACACCCAGCTGCAGCTCGTCAAGGCATTCGCCCGCCACGCGGTGACCGGCGAGCAGCTGGACGCGCTCGCCGCGCTCCTCGATGGGCGGGACCGGCTCGAGGGCCTGGCCATCGACACCGATCTCCGCTGGGAGCTGCTGATCGGGCTCGTGGCGGGCGGTTGGGCCGGCGATGCAGAGATCGACGGCGAGCTGGCCTGCGACGCGACCGCGACGGGGGAGCGCGCCGCCGCGAGCGCCCGGGCCGCACGCCCCACCCCGGAGGCGAAGCGCGCGGCGTGGGCATCGGTGGTGGAGTCCGACGCGCTCTCCAACGCGGTGCAGGGCTCGGTCATCGCCGGGTTCGGTCGCGTCCACGACCGCTCGCTGCTGGCCCCGTACGTCGAGCCCTACTTCGACGCGGTCGAGGGGATCTGGCACACGCGGACCAATCGCACCGCACGGCGGATCGTGGTCGGGCTCTACCCGGCCCTCCTCGCCAGCGACGCCCTGGTGGAGCGCACCGACCGGTTCCTGGCGGCGCTCGGTCCCGATCACGCCGGCCTGCATCGCCTGATGCTGGAGAACCGGGACGGCGTGGCCCGCGCACTCCGCGCCCAGGAGCGCGACCGCAGGGGCTGACGCGTTCGCCGCCCCGCGGACGCCCACTGCCCGCCCGCTGTTGTCTGCCGGTCGTCAGCCGGCGGCCGTCACCCGTCCGCTCACGCTTGCCGTCGAGCAACTGCGCCGCGCACCGGAACGTCCAAATGGCCCTATCCGATAGAGTAGTGCCTCTGTATCCTTTGGCCTTCGCGAACGCGGGGGGTGTTGACGCGCGGCTCGTGCCCAGGCCGCCTCGACCGCGCCGAGCCACTGGCGAGACCGACCCGCGAGCGGGGGGGTTGGTCCATGTTGATCCACACGCGCATTTCCGGCCACGTGGACGTGCCGCTCGAGCCGGCCCTGGCGTTCCTGGGTGACTTCCAGAACCTGCCGCTGTGGCACGTCTCGGTGATCGCCGTGAAGGACGTTGTCGGAACGCAATTGGAGGTCGGGTCGACCGCCACGCTGGTCCTGAAGGGCTCGGGCGGGCTGGTCGACGACCACGTGGAGGTGATCGAGGCCGAGCCGCTGCGTATGTCGAAGCAGGTCGGCCGGGGACCGCTCAATTTCACGTCGACGATGCGCTACACGCCTGTCGGCCGTGGCTACGACTGGGTCTGGGAGCAGGAGAACGAGTGGCCGGACGGGCTTCCCGGCGTGTTCGGCGACGAGGCGTTCATGGGGCGGTTCATGGAGCAGGTGCTCCGCCACTCCGCTGAGAACGCCCGGCTCATGCTGGAGGCGATGGTCCCGGTTGCGGTCTGAACCCGCAGGGGATTGCCGGCGGTGACCCGCGGGCGGGCGGGCGCCGCGCATAGGCTGCACGCTCACGAGAGGGAAGAACCAATGCGACGCAGAACCGCGGCGTTCTCTGCCCTGCTGTCCGTGCTGTTGCTGGTCTTGACGATCCCCGCCGCGTCGGCGGGTCCGGCGCGCACCGAGTTCGCAGGCTTCGTCTTCCCGGCGGGGATGTTCGATTCGGTCGTGGGCTTGCCGACCGGGACGTCCTGCACCGCAATGAAGGGAACCTATGTGGCCACGTCCCCGCCAGCGTGCGTGCTCGATCCCGGCACCACGAAGGAGTTGGGCGACGGGCGGACGCTCATCCGGAACGAAGTCTTCCTGGATCAGTCGCTCGCCTGGCATACCGCAGCTGAGGCACTCGGCTACCTGGGATCAGGCACGCCGACGCCCGACGAACTGCGCCGGACCGGCTACAACGTCGAGACATTCAACGCCAACTTCGATGCGACGTTCTCCGGAACGGCGTGGGGCTCCTGGGCGTTCTACCAGGTCTACCCGGGCGGCGACCCGATCTTCACCGGGACGTTCACGGGCTCCTTCGACAACGGCAAGGGAACCCTCCGCGCCATCGGCATCGGGGTCGGGGAGTACAAGGGCGAGCACGTCTGGATGGACGTGTTCCCGAGCCTTGACGTGAACATGACGGGCGTCTTCCGGGACGCGGGATCGGACCACTCGGCACCCTGACACAGACGGGCCGGCGGCGTCCCTGCCGCCGGGCCACCTGATCTGGCACTTCACTCCGGGGGCCCGTGGGGGACGGGCCCCCGATGATTCCCGGACGCGACGCGGATCGGAGCGCGCGCCGCAGTCAGCCCTCCTGGGAAGGCGGCGCTATCAGCTCGCACCCGGGGCGACGATGCCGGACCCGGGACCCGAGACCTCGACGTCGTCGAGGTGGAACGCGCCACCGATGGCGGAGCAGGTGATCGTGCGGGGACCGGCCGCCGCGCGCGGCAGCCGCGCGGTCGCGGTCACCCGGTCGTTCGCCACCAGCTCCATCACGGAGCCATCCAGGATCAGCCGCAGCCGAAGCCGGCCGTCCGGGCCCGGCGGCAGCGTCGTGGCGCGATGGGCCTCCCGGCCGGCGACCCGCACCACGCCGATCCGGTACACCGCGAGGCGACGGTGCTGCGTCTCGTACCGCACCTCGGCCACCGGCCCGTCGGACCCCAGGACGTCCAGGCGGATCGACGCGGCGCCCTGCGGCAGCATCGAGAGGCGAAGCTCGAGCCAGCCCTCGTGGAACTCCCGCGTCCATGGCGCGCCGTCGCGGATCGTGCCGCCCGCCAGCCGCACGGCGGGTGCGTCGAAGCGGTCGACCTCCGCCGCAAGGTCGATTCGCAGCTGCCCGTCCGGGTCGATCGAGAGGACCCTGGGGAACGTGAGCGCGCCGGCCCAGGTGCGCCGGGAGCCGCGCGCCGGCGGGTCCTCGGGGATCCAGCCGAAGAGCAGGCGCCGGTCGTCGGGCGCGACGACCACGGCGGGGGCGTAGAGGTCCGGTCCCAGCCCGACCCGCTCGGTGTGATGGACGTGGAACCGGTTGCCCGTCAACTCGCCCACGAAGGCCACCACGTGGGCGGGCCGCACCCGCGGCGCCCGGTCCACGATCGAGACGACCAGGACGTCCGCCCCGTCGAGGCGCACCAGCTGCGGGCACTCCCAGCACGGGCTGTCGATCTCGTCGACGACGAGGGCGGGGTCGGCGGCGATGGCCGCCTCCGTCGTGAGCAGCGGCCCCTCGAACTGCCACGTCCGCAGGTCCGGCGAGTGGTACAGGAGGACGGCGCCCCGGTAGCGCGTCGTGCCGGCGCCGAGGATCATGGCCCAGCCGTCCCCGTCGCGCCAGACGAAGGGATCGCGGAAGGCGTCGGGGCGGATCCCTGCCGGCGCCCCGCCGATCACCGGGCCGCCGCGCGCCTTCTCCCAGGTGCGCAGGTCGTCGCGGCTGGTGGCCAGGCAGATCGACGCACGACGGAGCCGGCCCTCCTGCCGCACGCCCGTGTACAGGATCGTGGGGGTGCCGCCGTCCTCCACCAGGCAGCCCGACCAGCAGCCGTCCGCGTCGGGGCCGTCGTCGTCCGGCGAGAGGGCGAGCGGCAGGTGCTCCCAGGTGACCAGGTCGCGGCTGGTTGCATGGCCCCAGTGCATGCGGCCCCAGCGCGGGCCGTCGGGCTGGTGCTGGTAGAAGGCATGGAACCGGCCCGCGTGGAACCCCAGTCCGTTCGGGTCGTTCATCCAGCCGGTCGGCGGCGTGAGGTGCAGCCGCGGGCGTCCCTGTTCGATGATCGGGTCCCTCCGGGTCGACAGATTGTTTCCATAAGGTTACTATTTGCGCCACTGTCGCTGGAATCACGCTGCGGGAGCGTCCGCGCAGCGGGAAAGGATGGCCATGTCGACAGATGGCACCTCCCGGATCATGATGCTGTCCCTGCACGGCTATGTGTCCGGGCACCCCGAGCTCGGTCGTCCCGACACCGGCGGCCAGGTCGTCTACGTCCTGGAGCTGTCGCGGC
>JAJYKX010000112.1 GCA_021788175.1 Chloroflexota bacterium | reverse complement strand
CGGTACTCGTCCGGGGCGATCTGCTCGATCGCCTCGCACCCCGGGATCACCGCCATCAGCGTCGCCGGATCGCAGATGGCTCGGAACACCTCGTCGCGCCGGGCATCGAACCGGAACGCACCGGCGATCCTCATGTGCCAGGTTCGGACGCCACCGGTCCGTCCTCGTGTCCGTCGTGCTCGATCCAGCTGTCGAGCGACTGCTCCACGTGGTCGATATGCTCGCGCATGGCCCCGGCGGCCGCGTCGGCGTCCCCCGCCCTGAGCGCCTCCAGGATGCAGCCGTGGTCCCGGAGCGTCGCCTCGCGGACGGAGCGGAGCGCGCCCGTCCGTGCACGGCTCACCCTGCCCAGCGTGTTGACGATGGACATGAACTGCGTGAGCAGGAAGTTGCCGGCCGCCGCGCAGATGGCGTCGTGGAACGCGATGTCGAGGTCGCCGAAGGTGGCGGGATCGTCGACCGCCTCCCGCAGCCCGGACAGGATGGATTCCAGTTCCCTGATCCCCGGCTCACCGATCCGCAGGGCGGCGAGGCGCACGTTCCCGACCTCGACCACCCGTCGGGCCTCCAGGACCTGCACCAGCGCGACGCTGTCCGTCGAGAAGGCGAACTCGAGGTGGGAGACCAGCTGCGTGGGTTCGAGCGACGTGACGTAGGTGCCGCTGCCCTGCCGGATGTCCACCACCTTCATGAGGGCCAGCGCGCGCAGCGCCTCGCGCAGCACCGGCCGGCTCACGTCCATCATCGCGGCCAGGGTCCGCTCCGCCGGGAGCTTGTCCCCGGGGCGGAGCTCGCGTGCCCTGATCAGGGCGAGCAGCCGGGCGGTGATCTCTTCCGGGAGCGTGCTCCGGGCGACGACCGAGAACCGGCTCGCCCCGCCCCCGCCATCGGGGGACCCCGCTGTCGCGGCCTGACGTTCCACTGCCTCCACCCGTGTCCGTGACGAAGAGCCGGGAGATCCCTGGCGGCCGACTGGTATGCTGGCCAGACCACTTTACCAGCATGGGCCATACCGGGAACGACCGGAGGAGTCGTCGGGATGATCGAACGGCACATCACGTTCAGCGTCCACGAGGGTCGCGGGGCCGAGTTCGAGCGCTTCTTCGCCGCCGCGTATCGGCCGGCCATGTCTCGGTCGGCGGGCTTCGTGAGCGTGGGCCTGCTGCGCGAGATGGATCACCCGTCGCGATACCAGATGGTGCTCCGCTTCGAGGACGTGGAGGCGGCGACGGGCTGGCGGACGTCGCAGGCGCACCAGGCGCTCCAGCCGGAGCTCAATGCGCTGCACGCCGGCATGGAGATCGTGGCCTACGACGTGCTGGCCTGAGCGTCTCCGGCCGGCCGCCGACGGGATGCGGGCGTCCGCGTCCGGGATCGGCCCGGACGCGGACAACGATGGGAGGAAGCCGTGCCCGAGGAGCGTTTCCTGGTCACCGGGGGAACCGGCTGCATCGGCTCGTGGGTGGTCAGGAACCTGCTGCGCGAGTCCGTGCCGGTCACCGTCCTGACGTCGGGCGGCAGTCGGCACCGGCTCAGGCTCATCCTCACCGACGAGGAGTTGCGCCGCATCAGCTGGGTCCACGGCGACGTGACCGACATCGACGCGCTGGAGGCCGCGGGTCGGGCGCACGGCATCACGACGATCGTGCATCTCGCCGGCCTGCAGGTCCCGTTCTGCGCCGCCGACCCGCTCCGGGGGGCGAGGGTCAACGTCCTCGGCACGCTCACCATGTTCGAGCTGGCCCGCCGCCTCGGGATCGGCCGCGTGACCTACGCGAGCAGCGCCGCGGTGTACGGCCCGAGGGACCGCTACCCCGAGCGCGTGCTGCCGGCGGACGCGCCCTTCTGGCCGACCACGCACTACGGCGTGTTCAAGCTCGCCAACGAGCAGGGTGCGCGCGTCTGCTGGGAGACGCAGGGGATCGCCAGCATCGGCCTGCGCCCCCACTCCGTCTACGGGCCGGGGCGCGACCAGGGGATCACCTCGAAGCCGACGCTGGCGATGATCGCGGCGTCGGCCGGCCGCCCGTACCGGGTCAACTTCGGCGGGCGCTACCAGTTCCAGTTCGTGGACGACGCCGCGAGGACCTTCATCCGCGCCGCGCGCGCGACCGGGACCGGCGCGGCCGTGTTCAGCCTGGGCGGCCCCGCCACGGACGTCCGGGAGATCATCGCGACGATCCTGGATGTCGAGCCACGGGCACAGGGCGGCATCACCTGTGACGATCAGCCGCTCGCGCTGCCCGAGGCATTCGACGGGGCGGCGCTCGAGGCTGCGCTGGGGAGCCAGCCCGCGACCCCGCTCGCGGACGGCGTCCGCCAGACCGTCGACGCGTACCGCGGGGCGATCCGCGACGGCGTGGTCGACGACGCCTACCTGGACCGGGTGCTCGCGGGGTAGCTGCCTTCGCCCCACAGGCGGCCGGCCATCTTCTCCGCCTCCTCGAAATGCCGCCGGATCGCGGCGGCCGCCAGCTCCGTGTCTCGTGCCCGGAGGGCGGCGAGGATGGGCGCGTGCAGGTCCGCCGTCCACTGCGGGTCGGCCCCGGGCAGGATGAGCGTGATCAAGGTCCGCGAGAACGGCTCCAGGCCGCGCCACACCCGTTCCAGCGCGCCGTTGCCCGAGAGCCGGACGATCCGGGCGTGCAGCCCGGCATCGGCCAGGGCGACCGCGTGCGCATCACCGGCGCGGGCCGCTCGACGCATCTCCTCGAGGTACCCGTCCAGGGCATCGAGATCCGCGCCGCTCAGCCGCGGGACGGCCAGCCGGCATGCCAGCACCTCGAGCTCCGTGCGGACCGCGTACGCCTCGAGGATCTCCGTGGCCGACGGCCGACGCACGCGGGCCCCGCGAAACGGCGTGATCTCGACCACACCCAGTGCCTCGAGCCCCCTCAGCGCCTCCCGCACGGGTGCCTGACTCGTGCCGAGCTCCCGTGCGATCTGCAGTTCGACCAGCCGCGTGTCGGGCAGGTAGCGGCCATCCAGGATGTCCTGGAGCAGCCGCTCCTTGACCTGGTCCGCGAGCACGCGCCGCATCACGCCCTGGTCGACGCTCACGTCTCTCCTCGTTGCCGGGGGAGTCCCGGCTGTCATTGCCAAGTCTTCGATTATCGATTATCGTACGCGCGTCACGGGGCTCGCTCCGGTCCCCAGCGTGCCGCCATCGTATCGGAACGGCGACCGCCGAGGCTCCGTGATGGCCGGCGTGGCAGAGCTCCGGAGCCCATCGGCCCGTCGACGAGCAGCGAGCTCGACCTCAGGGTCGAGCGATCGGCCGGGGCACGGAGGCACCCGATGGCGATGGTCGAGAGTCCCCTGCTGCAGACCGCGCGCCTGGGCCTGACCGACTACTGGAACGATTCGTGCGCCATCGACGAGCTGCACTACGCGGTCGAGCGCGGCGCGGTGGGCGCCACGTCCAACCCTCCGATCGTCCTCGAGGTGCTGGGCAAGGAGAAGGCGCACTGGGTGCCGCGTGTGCGCGATCTGGCGGCGACGCACCCGGCCTGGACCGAGGTGGACCTGACCTGGGCCCTGGTGGAGGAGATGGCCATCCGCGGCGCCGGCGTGCTGGCCCCCATCCACGAGCGCGAGCACGGGCGCAAGGGCTGGCAGTCGGTCCAGACGAACCCGGAGAACTACCCGAACGTCGAGCGCATGGTGGAGCAGGCCGTCCACTTCGCGGGCCTGGCGCCGAACATGCAGGTGAAGATCCCGGCCACCGAGGCGGGAATCGCGGCGATCGAGGAGGCCACCGCCCGCGGCGTCAACATCAACGCCACGGTCTCCTTCACGGTCTCCCAGGCGGTCGCCGCGGCCGAGGCCGTGGAGCGCGGCCTGGCCAGGCTCACCGCCGGCGGCGGGAATCCGGACACGCTCGCGCCGGTCGTCACCATCATGATCGGGCGCGTGGACGACTGGATGAGGGTGATCGTCGAGCGGGACGGCCTGGCGGTCGAGCCGGGCGCGCTCGACTGGGCCGGCCTCGCGGTGTTCAAGCGGGCCTACGGCATCTTCCGCGAGCGCGGATACCGGAGCCGCCTGATCGCCGCAGCCTACCGGCACGTCCTCCACTGGACGGAGCTGGTGGGGGGTGACGTGATCCTGACCATGCCGCACGCCTGGCAGGTGCGGTTCAACAGCAGCGGGATCGCCCCCACGCCGCGCATGGACGTGCCGGTCGATCCGGCCATCGTGGAGGAGCTGCGCCGCCGGATCCCGGACTTCCCCCGGGCGTACGAGCCGGCCGGCCTCCGGCCCTCCGAGTTCGACGGCTACGGAGCGTCGGTGCGGACGCTCCGCCAGTTCATCAGGGCGTACCACGATCTCGTCGGCGCCGTGCGGGACATCGTCCTGCCCAACCCGGACGTGCACCCGGCCTGACGGTGCAGCCCCTCGACAGCCCGGTCATCCCTCGGCCCGCACGGGCCGCTCGGTCCTGGAGGTAGCGATGAACCCACTCGACACGTTCCGGCTCGATGGCCGGGTGGCCTTCGTCTCCGGCGGGGGCGGGGCCATCGGATCCGCGCTCGGCGAGGCCATGGGTGCCGCCGGCGCGAGGCTCGTGCTCGCCGACATCGACCAGGGCCACGCGGACCAGGCGGCCGACCGGGTTCGGGCGGCGGGCGCCGAGTGCATCGCGCTGGCCGCGGACATCACCCGCGAGTCCGAGGCGGACCGCGTGGTCGCCGCCGCGCTCGACGCCTTCGGTCGGCTCGACATCGTCGTCAACGCGGTCGGAGGCGGCGCCGGACGGGTGCTCTTCGACGCCCAGGACTACCCGCGGGATGCCTGGGACTGGATCATGGAGCTGAACCTCCGGAGCACGCTGATCGCGACGCAGGCTGCGGCGCGCGCGATGATCCGGGGCGGCAACGGCGGTCGCGTCATCAACATCGGGTCGGTGCGCGCGCAGCTCGGCATCAATGCCGGGTACTCGGCGTACGTCGCCGCCAAGGGCGCGATCGCCTCCCTCACCCGGCAGTGGGCGACCGAGTGGGCCCGGTACGGCATCACCGTGAACACGGTCTCCCCCACCTTCGTGGACACCCCCCAGGTCGCCACGCTGCTCGCGGACGAGACCTTCAAGTCGGGGCTGATCAGCCGGGTCCCGATCGGCCGCATCGGCGAGACCAGCGATCTCGTGGGACCCGTGATCTTCTTCGCATCCGCCGCATCGTCGTTCGTGACCGGCCAGATCCTGACCGTGGACGGCGGACTGACGGCGACCCAGTAGTCGACCACACGACGGGCCGCCCGGAGCGGGCGCCCGTGCACCGGAGGGGCCTTACGTGGAGCAACTGACGCGGAACATCTGGACCGAGACCAGGCTGCGGGGCTGCAACCCGAGCTTCGTCACGACCTCGGACGGCGTGGTGGTCATCGACACGCCCCAGCTGCCGACCCGGGCCGTCGCCATGCGGCGCGAGGCCGAGTCGCACGGGCCGATCCGATACCTGGTCAACACGGAGCACCACGTCGACCACATCTTCGGCAACCACTGGTTCAAGGGCGCCGGCACGGTCGTCCACCACCAGGGCGTGCACGACCGGTTCATGGTGGTCTTCCCGGATCTCGACCCGTTCGACTACGCGCTCGAGGCGGTCCCCACCGACGACCCGGAGGGCGCCGCGCTCGTCCCCGACCGCGAGGCCTACTACGGCGACCTCAACAAGTACGGCATCGTCTTCACCGGCGACCTGACGCTCCACGTGGGCGACCACACGTTCCGGCTCCTGCACACCCCGGGCCACACGCCGGGACAGATCGCCGTCCACGTGCCCGAGGAACGCGTCGTGTTCACCGGTGACACGATCTTCTCCGACTGCGCGACGTGGCTGATGACGTCGGACGTCGACCAGTGGCTCGCGTCCCTCGAGCGGATCCGCGCCCTCGACGTCGACCGCGTGGTGCCCGGCCACGGGCCGGTGACCACGCTCGACTACATCGCCACCCAGCGCTCGATGCTCCTGGACTGGAAGGCGGCGGTTGCCGCGGCGGTGGCGAAGGGCTGGAGCCGGGAGGAGACCATGGCGCGCGTGAGCTTCGCCGACCGGTATCCGGTGGACATCGGGCAGGAGTACATGATGGGCCACATCCAGACCCAGAACGCGGCGTCGCTCTGGGACAAGCTGACCGCCCGGCCCGCGCAGCCGGGACAGTGACGACGCGTTCCCGCGTGGCGGCGCGAGCGCGCCGCCGGCCCAGCAGCAGACCAGGAGGACGGGCTCGACGGTGACCCGCGTCTACATGCTCGACCATCCCCACGACCTCTCGCCGGACGAACTGCGGACGCTGGTCGGCGGCAAGGCCGCGAACCTGAACACCATGGCGACCCGGCTCGGCCTGCCGGTGCCGCCCGGGTTCGTGGTGACCACGGCGACGTGCACCGAGGTCCTCGCCGGCGGATGGCCCGACGGCCTCGAGGACGAGGTGCGCGCCCATGTCGCCCGCCTCGAGCAGGGGACCGGGCACCGGTTCGGCGACTCGTCCGATCCCCTCCTCGTCAGCGTCAGGTCCGGGGCCCCGGTCTCCATGCCGGGGATGATGGACACGATCCTGAACCTCGGCCTGAACGAGGCGACGACCGCCGGGCTGGCGGCCGCCTCGGGCAACGCGGCGTTCGCCGCGGACTGCCGCCACCGGTTCCGGGAGATGTACCGGGACATCGTCGGGTCGGAGCCCCCGGAGGACCCGTGGGCACAGCTCCACGGCGCCATCGAGGCCGTCTTCCGCTCGTGGAACAGCGACCGGGCCCGCGCGTACCGGGAGCGCGAGCGCATCCCGGATGACCTGGGGACCGCGGTGACCGTGCAGGCCATGGTCTTCGGCAACCGTGGCGCCGATTCCGGGACGGGCGTCCTGTTCACGCGGAACCCCGCGACGGGCGAGCCGGTCCTCTACGGCGACATCCTGTTCGACGCGCAGGGCGAGGACGTGGTGGCCGGGACGCACCAGACGGCGCCGTTCGCCATGCTCGACGAGCGCCTGCCGGCGGTCGCCCGCGAGCTGCGCAGCTACGCCGCGTCCCTCGAGCGCCACTACACCGACCTGTGCGACATCGAGTTCACCATCGAGCGCGGACACCTCTGGATGCTCCAGGTGCGCGTGGGCAAGCGAAGCCCGCGGGCCGCCCTCCGCATCGCGGTCGACATGGCGGAGGATCCCGGCTTCCCGCTCGACCGGGAGGCCGCCGTGAGGCGGGTCGCCGGACTGCTGGCGGATCCGCCGCTCGTGGAGGTGCGGGGCACGGACGTGCCCACTCCTCTCGCGGTCGGCCTTCCGGCCTCGCCCGGGGTCGGATGCGGACGGATCGTGACGTCCACCGACGCCGCGCTCGCCGAGGCGGACGCGGGCCATGCCGTGATCCTGGTCCGCTCGGAGACCTCGCCGGATGACGTGCCGGGCATGGCCCGTTCCGCCGGAATCCTCACCGCGCGCGGGGGGCTCGCGAGCCACGCGGCGGTGGTCGCCCGGGGCTGGGGAATCCCGGCAGTGGTGGGCGCCGGGGCCGTGGAGGTGGACGACCACCGCGTCGTGATCGCGGGCCGCGCGCTCGCCCCCGGAGACGTCATCACGATCGACGGCAGCACCGGGGAGGTGTTCGCCGGCGAGGTCGCCGGGCGGCGGACCGTCGCGCCGGAGGCGGTCATCCTGCTCGGCTGGGCGCGGGAACTCGGCGTGCCGATCGGCGACGGCGCCGGAGCGACGGCCGGGGCAGAGCCCGCCACTGGTGCCGGAGCGGCCGGTGCAGCTCCGTCCGGGACGCCTTCGGGCGCGCCGACCGAGGACGACGTCATCCGGACGCTGCTCGTCAAGGGGCACGCTCGACCGGACGCGCTGGCTGCCGGCCTCGGGGCCTCCGTCGATGGCATCTCGGCGCTGGTCGGCGGGCTGGTGCGGGCCGCCCTGGCCGAGAACGCGCCCGCGGGCCTCCGCCTGAGCGGGACCGGCAGGCTGCGGGCCCTCGCCATCTTCGACGCGGACCGGGAACGGGCCGGAGGGGAGCAGGCGTGCGTGGCGGCGCTGGACGGGTTCCTCTCGCTCGACCGGCGGATGAAGGACACCGTCACCGCGTGGCAGCTCCGCGAGGCCGACGGCGAACAGGTGGTGAACGACCACGCGGACGCCGCGTACGACGCGACCGTGCTGGAGCGGCTCAGCGGCCTGCACCACGACACGATCGCCTGGCTCGATCCCCTGGCCGCGCGCCTCGCGCGGCTCGGCACGTACCGGGACCGACTGGGGCATGCGCTGGAACTCGCGCGGGCGGGGGACCGGCGGTACGTCGCCTCTCCCCTGGTGGACAGCTACCACGGCGTCTGGTTCGAGCTGCACGAGGACCTGATCCGGCTGGCCGGCCGCCGGCGCTCGGACGAGGCCGCGGCGTCCCGGGCCTAGGCGCTCGCCCCTCCTCCGCCACGACCGGGTACCCTGCGGACATGCGTCCTTCCCGCACCGCCTCTCGGCCCATCCGCACCGCGGCGCTCCTCGCCGTGGGCACGGAGCTCACCACCGGCGAGACGCGCGACACGAACGGCGGCGAGCTTGCGGCCTCGCTCTCGACCGCCGGGGTGCGGGTCGTGGCCATCGCCGCGCTCCCGGACGATCTCGCGGCCGTGACGGCCCGCGCACGCGAGGCGATGGCCGGCGTGGACCTGGTCGTCACGACGGGAGGCCTGGGCCCGACGCCGGACGACCTCACCCGCGAGGCGTTCGCCGCGGCGCTCGGCGAGGAGCCGGCCGTCGATCCGGCACTCGAGGCGGGGCTGCGCGATCTCTTCGCGAGGCGCGGCATCGCGCTCCTCGAGGTGAACCTGAAGCAGGCCTGGCTGATCCCGTCCGCGACCGCGA
>JAJYKX010000111.1 GCA_021788175.1 Chloroflexota bacterium | reverse complement strand
GACCAGCTCGAGGCTCCTGCCCGCCCGGAGACCGCGCAGCTGCACATCGGGGACCGGGTCATCGACCTCAAGGTCGAGACCGCGACCGAGGGCCAGTCGGCCGTCAACATCGCGCCGCTCCTGCAGACCGCGGGATACACCACCCTCGACTACGGCTACGGCAACACCGCGTCGACGCGGAGCTCGATCACCTTCCTCGACGGCGACCGGGGGATCCTGCGGTACCGCGGGTACCCCATCGAGCAGGTGGCGGAGCAGTCGACCTTCCTCGAGACCGCCTATCTGCTCATCTACGGGGAGCTGCCGACCGCGGACCAGCTCGCCGACTGGGAATCCCGGATCAAGCGCAACCTCCTCATCCGGGAGGAGCTCCGGCGCCTCTTCGAGGTCTTCCCGACGAACGCCCACCCGATGGGCGTGCTCACCTCCGCCGTGAGCGCCATGTCGACGTTCTGGCGCGAGGATCCGCTCGACCCGAAGAGCATCGAGGCCGCCACGGAGCGGCTGTTCGCCCAGCTGCCGACGATCGCCGCGTTCTCGTACAAGACCTCGATCGGCCAGCCGGTCGTCTACCCGGACGCGTCGCTCGACTACGAGGCGAACTTCCTGCGCATGATGTTCGCCGTCCCCAGCGAGCCGTACGTCGTCGACCCGGACGTCGCGCGGGCGCTGCGCATCCTGCTGATCCTCCACGGCGACCACGAGCAGAACTGCTCCACCTCGACCGTGCGCATGGTCGGTTCCAGCCACTCCAACCTGTACGTCTCGATCGCCGGCGGCATCGCCGCCCTGTGGGGACCGCTCCACGGCGGGGCGAACCAGGAAGTCCTGGAGATGCTGGAGGCGATCGAGGCCGATGGCGGCAACGTGGGCAGGGCCGTCGATCGCGCCAAGGACCACAACGATCCGTTCCGCCTCATGGGCTTCGGGCACCGCGTCTACAAGAACTACGACCCGCGCGCCCGGATCATCAAGCAGGCCGCCGACACCATCCTCTCCAAGCTCGGCGTCGACGACAGGCTGCTCCAGATCGCGCTGGAGCTCGAGGACGTGGCCCTCCACGACCCCTACTTCATCGACCACAAGCTCTACCCGAACGTGGACTTCTACAGCGGGCTGATCTACCGGGCACTGGGCTTCCCGACCGAGATGTTCACCGTCCTCTTCGCGATCGGCCGGCTGCCCGGCTGGATCGCGCAGTGGCGCGAGATGCAGGCCGATCCGGGCGCACGCATCGGCCGGCCGCGGCAGCTCTACGTCGGGGAGCACGAGCGCCCCTACGTGCCGCTGGCACAGCGCGGCTAGACGATCCTCGCGGGACGCGGGCCGGACTGACGTCCGGCCCGCGTCCTCATCTCCGGGAGCGTTCCGCCCGCCGGCGCGCTACAGCCGGCGCGCTACAGCCGGCGCGCTACAACTGGCGCGCTACAGGCTCCCGGCCAGACTGCCCACCGCCGTCCGGGCGTCTCCCGCCACGCCGAGATGCACCGCGATCCCCATCCGGCCGAGCATGTGCTGCATGTCGGGGCCCATGTGCTGCGCGAGGACGGCACCCACGCCCTGCTCGCGCAGGAACCGGGCGACGCGGGCGTGGTGCCCGCCCTCCGTCCCCTCGTCGTGCAGCTCGTCCCAGCGGACGTCGAACTCCTGCCACTGCGCCACGCCGCCGCCCTTCGTCTCGACGACGGCCACGCGCGACGCGCGGCCCCAGCGCGGGTCGATCTGTCCGTCCGGCGTGACGGGTACACACACGAGCATCCGGTTCCTCCTTGTCCGGCCATTGTGCACGCCGGCACACCGGGTCGCAGCAGCGGGTGATCACCGACTCTGCGTACACTCGCGTCCATGAACGACCGGGCGTGAGCTCGTGGCTGCGCGACGGAAACCGCGCGGGGCGTGCTCGACGACGCGCCCGCGCAGAGCGAGGGGGGGCACGATGAGCAACGAGCTGGTGGCACCCGACACGAGCGGTGTCGCGGTGAAGCTCCTGGCAACGGTCGACCTTGCCGGAGAGATCGAGGGCATGGCGGGGCGCCTGCTTCGCATGCGCATGGTGACCATCGAGCCCGGAGGCGTCCTCGGCCCGATCCACGACCATCGAGGCAGACCGGGCACGGTCTACATCCTGCAGGGAACGATCACCGACCACCGAAACGGGGTCGCCACGGACTACGGGCCGGGCGTGGGCTGGCCGGAGGATCGGAACACGACCCACTGGCTCGAGAACAGGGGAACGATTCCGGCGGTGGAGATCTCGGTCGACATCGTCAGGCAGGAGTGAATTGAGTTGAACGACATCAAGCTTGGCGCCCTCTGCTGGAACCAGTACACCGACTGGCCATCCCTGCTCGAGGCCGGGATCCGGGCCGACCGGCTGGGCTACGACTCGCTCTGGACGTGGGATCACCTGTACCCGATCGTGGGCGACCCGCACGGCCCCAACTACGAGGGCTGGCTCACCATCACGGCGTGGGCGGCCCGGACGGAGCACGTCCGCATCGGCCTCATGGTCGGGGCGAACCCGTACCGCGAGCCGACCCTGGTGGCCAAGATGGCCACCACGCTCGACCACATCAGCGGCGGACGGGCCATCCTCGGGATCGGGGCGGCGTGGTTCGAGGACGAGGCGCGCGACTTCGGCTTCGAGTTCGGCTCCGGCTTCCCCGAGCGGCTCCGCTGGCTGCGCCAGGCGCTGCCGATCATGCGGGGGATGCTCGACGGGACCGAGCCGTCCGCGCCGGAGGGCTCGCGGTACCGGGCGTCGCACGTGCGCAACGACCCGTTGCCCGTGCAGCCGCACCTGCCGATCTGCATCGGGGGCAGCGGCGAGCAGGTCACCCTGAAGCTGGTCGCCCAGTACGCCGACATGAACAACGTGGGCGGCACCGTCGAGGACGTCCGACGCAAGGAGCAGGTCCTGCTCCAGCACTGCGAGGCGGTGGGCCGCGACCCGGGCGAGATCGAGCGCACCACCGGGATCGGGGCGGTCATCATCCGGGACGACCGCGCCGAGGCCGAACGGCTCTTCCGCGAGGCATTCCAGCGCAACCGGGTGGCGCGCGCGTGGACCAACCAGCCGGTCGGCACGGTCGAGGACGTGGCCGAGCACCTGGCGCCATACGTCGAGCTGGGGTACCGGCACCTCATCGGCGCCTTCCCCGCCGTCTACGACGAGGAGTCGATGACCCGCCTCGTCCGCGAGGTCAGGCCGCTCCTCGAACGCGGGTGAGGCGAGAACGGGGGGCACGGGAGATAACCAGGTAAGCCGCGGGTAAACACCCGACGGTATAGTCTCCGGGACGTCCGCCGAGATCCGAAGTGCCCCGGGCCTCGGCGGACGCTCTGTTCCCGCGCCCGCCGCCAGCCCCGCCAGCACCAGAGGAGGCGGCGATGGACGCTCCCCCCGAACCCTGGCGCTCGGTCGAGGCCACCCCTGACGATCCGGCGGAGGCGGCGCCGGATCCCGCGCTGCGCCGCCGGCTTCTCCTGCTCGGGGTGCTCACGACGACCCTTTCGGTCGCCGCGGCCGGCCTGCTCGTGCTGTCGCCCTCCGGGGGCGGAGCGACGACGTCAAGGGTGACCGCCATCGCCGCCGGGTCGGCGGCTCCCGCCGGGAACGTGCCCGTCGCCGCCTCCGGCGCCGCCACGGCAGGAGCCTGGATGATCGACGTCGGCGGCGCGGTCGCACGGCCCGGCCTCCATGCGCTGCCCCCGGGGAGCCGCGTGGCGGATGCGATCCGTGCCGCGGGCGGATACGGGCCGCGGGTCGATGCGGCGGCCGCCTCGGCCACCCTGAACCTGGCCGAGCTCCTGCATGACGGCCAGAAGGTGACGGTCCCGGAGCGCGGCGCGGCGGGCGGCACGGCGCCGCCCGTGGTCGCGGGAGGCGCTGCGGGCGGCGGCTCCGGTGGCGCGCCGATCGACCTCAACCGTGCGTCGGCCACGGAGCTGGATTCGCTCCCCGGGGTTGGCCCCGTGACCGCGGG
Source organism: Chloroflexota bacterium (assembly GCA_021788175.1). Lineage (GTDB taxonomy): Bacteria > Chloroflexota > Limnocylindria > Limnocylindrales > CSP1-4 > JAJYNJ01. The sequence continues at coordinate 4,916 of JAJYKX010000111.1, read as the reverse complement.
GAAGATCATCACGGCGCGCGAGGAGCGCCCCTTCGGGACGCTCGACGAGCTCGTCGCGCGGAAGGTGGTCTCCGCGTCGGTCCTCGCCAAGATCCGCGGCCTGGTGACGGTCGGTCCGTGATGCCGCGGGCCGGCTGGGTCGCCACGGGCGCCCTCGTGGCGGCGGTGGTCGGATGCCAGGGCACGGCCCTGCTCGCGTTCGACGAGCCGACCGCGCCCGCGCGCGGGTTGCTGCCCGTGGTCGTGGCCGTGGCCATCGCGCTGGCGATGGCCACGGGCGGAGCATGGCTGCGCTCCGCCGGACCACTGGCGGCCGCCGCGGGTGCCGCCCTCGTGGCGCTCCGTCTCGCCGCCGCCCTGGTCACGCCATCGGCACCCCCTGCCGGGCCACTGCCCTCCTCCCTCCACGCCGCGCCGGTGGAGGTCCTGTCGGTCTCGACGCCGTCGAACGGCGAGCAGCGGGCGGTGGTCCGGCTGGACGACCCCGCCGGGGGAAACCTTCGGCTGTACGCCCGGCTGCCGCGGTACCCGGAGGTCGTGCCGGGCGACCGCGTGACGGTCAACGGTGGCGTGCAGCCGCCGCCCGCCGGCCCGGGCTTCGGCGACTACCTGCGGCGGTCCGGGATCGCGGGGACCCTGGCAGCCCGGGGGCTCGAGCGCGTGCCGGCCCGGGCCGGGCCGGCAGCGTGGCTGGAGCGCCGCCGGCGGGATGCCGGCGAGCTGCTGGCGCAGGTGCTGCCCGCGCCGCAGGCCGGGCTGGCGGCCGGGATCCTGGTCGGTCTCCGCGACCAAGTGGACCGCGACGTCGCCGCCGCCTTCACCGCGGCCGGGCTGACCCACATCGTGGCGATCAGCGGCTGGAACATCGCGGTGGTCGGGGGCGTGGTGGCCGCGCTCCTGCGGCGCCTGGGACGCCGGCGGCGCTCCCTGGCCACGCTCGCGGCGGTCGCCGCGTACGCGCTCGCGGCGGGTGCCGGGGCCAGCGTGATCCGCGCCGCGGCGATGGCCGGGGCCGTCATCGGCAGCCGGGAGATCGGTCGCCCCGGCGGCGCGGCGGCAGCCCTCGGGATCGCCGTCGTCGCCATGCTCGTGGTCGACCCGTCGGTCGTCGGGGACGCCGGCTTCCAGCTGTCGGCGGCCGCGACGGCCGGGCTCCTCGCCTGGGGGACGCCGCTCACCGGGTGGCTCCGGCGCAGCCTTGCCCCGCCGGGGGCCAGGCTGCCCGCGCCAGGCTGGCTGATCGACTCGCTCGGGGTCTCCCTGGCGGCCCAGGCGGCGACGCTCCCGCTGGTGCTGCTCGACTTCGGCCGGGTCTCGCTTGTCTCCCCGGCGGCCAACCTGGTGGCGGCCCCGCTGGTGGTGCCCGTGATGGCAGCGTCGGCGGCCGCGCTCGCCGCCGGCTGGCTCGTCTCACTGGGGATTCCCGCCGCGGCAGGTGCGCTCGCCGGATCGGCCGGCGCCGTGGTCCTTGGAGCGCTCGTCGCCGTCGGCCGCCTGGCGGCGGCGATCCCCGGTGCCAGCGTGACGCTGCAGCCGCCCGTCTCGCAGGTCGCGGCCGCGGCGACGGCGGTGCTCATCGCGCTGGTGGCGTGGCCGGGCCCCAGGCGGGCGATGCTGCGGCGCATCGGCGCCAGTCCTGCGCTGCAGGGCCCCGCGGCCGGTGCCGGCCGCACGGACGGGGCGGGACGATCGCGACGCGCGGTGGATCCTCGGGCCCGCTTCCTGCGGCCCCTCGCGCTCCTCGCCGCGGGCGCCCTGGTCGCGGTGCTCCTCGTGGCCGCGGGCCGCCCCGACGGCCGCCTGCGCGTCACGGTGCTGGACGTGGGACAGGGTGACGCCATCCTGCTGCAGGGTCCCGCGGGCGGCCGGATCCTGGTGGACGCGGGGCCCGACCCCGAGCGGCTGCTGTCGCGGCTGGACGCGGTCGTCCCGCCGTGGGACCGGCGCCTGGACCTGCTGGTGCTGACGCATCCGCACGAGGACCACGTGGGCGGGGCGGCGCTCCTGCTGCGCCGGTACCGGGTGACGGAGGTCGCCGAGCCCGGCATGCGCGGCACGGGGCCCGGCTGGATGGCGCTCGCCGGCGAACTGGCGGCACGCGGGCGCGCCACCGTGCGCCTCGCGGCCCGCGACCGGCTCGAGCTCGACGGCGCCACGATCGCGGTGCTGTGGCCCCGTGCGGGCGCGGTCCCCGAGACGCCGGGCGCGACGGGCAGTGCCGTCAACGACGTGTCGATCGTGCTGGACGTGCGCTACGGCACGCGTCGCGTCCTGCTGATGGGCGATGCCGAGCAGGAGGTGGACGCCGCGCTGCTGGCGGACGGCACGCTCGATGCCGGGCAGCCGCGGGTGGACGTGCTGAAGGTCGCACACCACGGCAGCCGCACGGCGACCACCGCCGCGCTGCTGGCGGCCATCCGGCCGGCGGTCGCGGTGGTGAGCGTCGGATCACCGAACGACTACGGGCACCCCGCGCCGGCCACGCTGGAGCGGCTCCGGTCGGGCGGAGCGCGGATCCTGCGCACCGACCTGGATGGCACCGTCGCCGTCAGCACCGACGGGACGGACCTGCGGGTGGAGTCCCGGTCCGGCACGTGGGTGGGCGACCGCTCCGCCGACCGCACCGGAACGCCCGACGGGCGTGCGTCCGGTTGCATAGAATCGGGCCGTGGTCCCCTCGCGCGCGGAAGCCGCCGACATCCTGCTCGAACTCGATCCACCCGACTGGCTGCTCGCCCACGTCGCCGCCGTCGCGGAGATCGCCTCGTACCTGGCGGAGCGGTCCGCCGCTCGAGGCGTGACGGTCGATCGCGAGCTCGTCGAGGCGGCGGCCCTGCTCCATGACATCGACAAGCTCCTCCCGCCGGACGACCCGGTGCAGGAACTCGGTCACGGTGCCGCCGGCGCGCGCTGGCTCAGCCAGCGCGGCTACCCGGAGCTCGCGCGCGCCGTGGCCGCCCATCCCATCACGCGCCTCCTCGACGCCGACCGCTACGGACGCTGGAACGGCGTGGCCACGCGCGAGGAGCGCATCATCGCGTACGCGGACAAGCGCGCGGGACAGCGCCTCGAGGCGATGAGCGCCCGCTTCGCCGGATGGGCCGCCCGCTACCCGGAGCACCGGGAGAGCCTGACCCGGGCGCGCGCCCGGGCCGAGCGCCTCGAGCGCGAGGTCTGCGAGACCGCCGGGGTGAGCCCGCTCGCCGTGCGCCGCCTTCGCTGGGTCGGGCCCACGCTGGACGCCGCGCGGCGGCGGCGTGACGCCGCCCGACCGGCCGCCACGGCGGCCGGGGCCTGATCGTCCTGTCCGGGGCCGGCCGGGCCGCCCGGTGACCGCCCCCCTCGCCTACTTCTGGGGCGACGACGTCCTGGAGCTGCGGCGGGCCGTGGAGCGCTTCGCGCGCGGCCTCGCGCCCGAGGGAGAGCCGCTGGAGCCGTGGCGCCCGGATCCGTTCGACCCCGGCGCCCTGGACGAGCTGGCGATGCGGCTCGGCACCGCGCCGCTCTTCGGTGGGGGTGTCTGCGCCGTGGTCGCGGAGCCCGTGGCACTCCTCCGGTCGAAGGCGGACCAGGACCGGCTCGTGGCGCTGGTCGCCGGCGTGGCGCCGGGCAACGCACTGGCCTTCACCGAGCAGGCCGGCGGCGGGGCGCGTGAACCGGCCGCCGCGTCCGGCAGGCTGCGCGAGGCGATCGCGCAGGCCGGCGGCGTGGTGCGGCACCTCGAGGCGCCCCGGGCAGGGCAGCTGGGTCCCTGGATCGCGACCCGCGCAGCGGAGCTGGGGATCGGGATCGAGCCCGCTGCCGTCGCCCTCCTCGCCGACCGGATCGGCGGGAGCGTCCGGGAAGGCGACGTGGACCGGAGCCGCCAGACGGAGCAGGCGGAAGCGAGCCTGCAGCTCCTGGCGCTCTACCGACCCGGAGGCCCCGTGCACCGCGCCGACGTGGACGCCCTGGTGGCGCCCAGCGTGCCGACCTCGACATGGGCCTTCCTGGACGCGGTGGGCGGGCGGAAGGTCCGCCAGGCGACCGCCCTTGCCGACGCCCTGCTGGCGAGCGGCTCGCCGCTGCAGGTGCTGGTGACCCAGCTGCACCATCGGCTGCGCCAGCTGCTGGAGATCCGCGAGCGGATCGCGGACGGAGCGGCGCCGAGCGATCTCGTGCGGACGCTCCGCCTCAACCCCTACCGGGCGGAGATCCTGGCGCGGCAGGCCATGGCCTGGGAACCCTCGGACCTCGAGACGGCCGTGCGCGGGCTGCTCGCGGTGGATCTCGCCTCGAAGGGGCTGTCCGCGGACGGCCGCCGCGGCGCCGGGGGAATGACGGGCCCGCTCGCCCTCGGGCTCTGGCTGGCGGAGTGCGTCGCGGCCCGCTGACCGGGGCTACTCGGCGCTGGAGCGGGCGCCGGCCTGGAGGACCGTATCCGACTCGATCGCGAAGACGCAGCGCCCCGCGTCGAGGTCGAGCAGCTCGATCAGCTCGGGATCCATGTAGAGCTGGTGGCACTCCCGGCAGAGCCCGGCCGGGATCCCGAAACAGAGGCGCTCGCTGCGGTCGGGGAGCCGGAAGGTGGCGTCGAACCGCGTGTTCACCAGCGGGCGGTGGCACTCGGGGCAATCCAGCCTGGTGGAGGGCATGCTGCGTTCCGTCCCGTCCGCTCCGTGACCGGCCCACGCCGGTCATCCACGGCCGGATACTAGGGGGCGGCGATGCGGACGGGCATCCCTCGTCCGTACCGACGGCGACAGTACCCGGCGTCCCGCCGCGCGGAACGTGTGCCCGCGGACGGCCTCCGCGGAGGTGCCTCCCAGGAGGGTTCGAGGGCCCGCAGCGGCCCTACTGCACCCGCAGCAGCACGGGCGCGTCGGCCCAGAGCTTCTCGAGCTGGTAGTAGTCCCGCTCGGGCGGCGCGAAGACGT
>JAJYKX010000110.1:7698-9041 GCA_021788175.1 Chloroflexota bacterium | reverse complement strand
CGGCGAGATCGCCCCGGACGACTACGAGCAGCGACTCGACCTGCTGCGGCGGACGAGGCCGCCCCAGCCGCCAGCGCAGAAGTAGACCGGCCCGCGAGCAACAGGCCCCCGGAGTAGCGGCCCCCGGAGTAGCAGCCCTTGAGGAACAGGTCCCCGAGTGGTGGGCGCTCGTCTCCGCGGCGCGGGAGCGGGCGCCGACTTCCACGGCGCGAGAGGAGCGGGCGCCGCCACCGGTGCGGGTTGCCGACGCTGCTCACCGACCGGGCGCTGCCCCATCGCCGGCCAGGCAGTCGGACCCGCCGCCGCGCCACGACAGCCCCTGCGGGGTCTCCCGCATGGGATGATCGGGGCCATGGAGCCCCTCGCCTCCGCTGCCGGCGCCGTCTGCATCACAGCGGCACTCCGGTGAGCGGCCGGACGCCGTGACCGGCACGACCATCGCGATCATCGGCGGGCTCGGCGCCGCCGCGTGCTGGACCGTCACCACGATGTCGTCGGCCGAGGCGAGTCGGCTGATCGGCGCCCGGCTCACCCTGGCCTGGGTCATGACGATCGGCCTCGTGCTGGTGGCGCCGTTCGTGCTGACGGAGCCGGTCAGCCTGGACGCGCGCTCCGCGTTCTGGCTCTTCCTCGTCGGCGCCGGCAACGTGGCCGGCCTGCTGCTCGAGTATGTCGGGCTCCGGCTGGGCCGGGTCGGCGTCGTCGCCCCCATCGCCTCCGCCGAGGGAGCGGTCGCCGCGATCATCGCCGCCATCGCCGGCGAGGCGATCTCCCCGGCGGTCGGCGGGTCGCTGGCGCTGATCGCCGGTGGCGTCGTGCTGGCGGCCGGGCTCGATCCCTCGTCGAAGCCGAAGGAGGGCGAGCGAACCGCACGCTTCGTGCCGGCGCTCTTCGGGCTCGGCGCCGCGCTGGCTTTCGGCACCGTGCTCTTCTCCGCAGGCCAGGTCAGCTCGGATCTCCCCATCGCCTGGGTGGTGCTCCCGGCCCGGCTGGTCGGGTTCCTGTTCGTCGGGCTGCCCCTGCTCGTCACGGGCAACCTGCGGCTCACCCGCCGGGCGGCGCCCTTCGTCACACTCTCGGGCGTGATGGAGGTGATCGGGTTCGCCGTCTACACGGTCGCGTCCGAGCACGGGATCGCGATCGCGTCGGTGCTCGGCTCGGAGTTCGCGGCGATCGCGGCCGTCGCCGCGTGGATCCTGTTCCGGGAGCGGCTCAGCCGGATCCAGGTGGCCGGCGTGGGAGCCATCGCCATGGGCGTGGCGCTGCTCTCGATCCTCCGCGGCTGAGGTCGGGCCGTCGGCGGGCGGCAAGGGCGATCCGGCGGGGGTTCACTGGCGGGCGGC
>JAJYKX010000110.1:0-7598 GCA_021788175.1 Chloroflexota bacterium | reverse complement strand
GGCGGGCGGCGATCGATGCTCGATGGGCCGGCTGGCTACCGGGCGCGCCGGGCCCGGAACGTGGGCCAGCCCCAGCGCACCGACGCCAGGGCGATGACCAGCCCGATGCCGAAGAAGGTCGGGTGCAGGAAGCTGACGCCCTTGATGATCGCCACCTGCACCACGATCCAGATCATCTGGCCGCACCCGATCGCGAAGGCGAGGAACGGCGCGACCGGCCACCGCCGGAGCCCCAGCACGGCAACCGCGAGCGAGCCCAGCCCGAAGAGGCCGCCCAGGATCAGGCCCGGGATCAGGAAGTCGGGGAAGGGGCTCCCGTCCAGTATCGAGTCGGGGATGTGCATGATGCTGCCGTCCGGCGCGGACACGAGCCCAGCGCCACCGCCGAGGGCGCCGAGCCCGAGGACCACGAGCATGAGGATCGCGACCTTCCCCGCCGGGCCGGGTTCCGGCCCCGGGTTGTCCGTGGCCCGCGCACGGGCCAGGGCTCGACTGGACATGACGGGTGGGCTCCCGTGATGCCGTCGGCGACGGACCTCCCCCGGCGCCGGGACGGCATCCCGCATCGTCGGCGGTGCGTGGCCGGCCGCACAGGGCCATCGGTCCCGGGCCGCGCCACTGCCCGGCACGCGCGCGGCAGTGCGCCCCGGCCGCGAGCGGGCCGGGGCCCGGTCGGGCCCGATCAAGCCCGACCGCCCGCCAGGCTACCCCTCGATCTCGATCGGGACCTCGGTCACCCGGCCGTCCCGGATCCGCCACGCGCGCACGTCGGGGGCGTCCGCGTCGGCCAGCGAACAGAGCAGGTAGAGGGCGTCCGGGTAGAACGCCAGCCCGATGTCGGTGGGCGACGGGACCGCCGCCGACCGGACGTGCGAGTGGAAGATCCCCCACACCACCTGGTCGGCGTCGTCGAACGCCAGCATGAGCCGCAACTGCTCGCCCGCATCGATCAGGTACCGGTAGGGCGATGCCGCCGCGTTGGTCATGCCGTGGAACGCGATCGGCACGCCGCCGCGCTCGTGCGCGCCGGTCCCGGAGAGCATCCCGCAGGCCTCGTTGGGGTAGCCCGCCCGAGCCCAGGCGACCAGCTCGTCGCGCAGCGCACGGGGAAGCCGTGCCGGCGGGATGACCTGCGCCTCGACGCCCGGGGCAGGCCCACCGGCACTCGCCTCGCTCACCACCAGCTGCGCGACTCCATGTCGCGCTCCATCTCGTCCATGTCGCGGGTCCAGATGCCGCCCGACAGGTACTTCCACCCGCCGTCGGCCAGCAGGACCACGATCGTCCCGTGCTCCATCTCGCGCGCGACCCGGGCGGCCGCCACGAGGGCCGCACCGGAGGAGACGCCGGCGAAGACGCCCTCCCGTTCGGTCAGCGCCCGCAGCGCCGCGATCGCGTCGCTGTTGGAGACCAGGTACTTCGCGTCCAGGATCGAGGGATCGAAGACCTCCGGCACGAAGCCCTCGTCGAGCGAGCGAAGCCCCTGCACGTTCTCGCCGGGCATCGGCTCCGCGGCGATGATGCGCACCTCCGGGTTGTGCTCGCGGAGGCGGCGCCCGACCCCGGTGAGGGTCCCGCCGGTGCCCAGGCCGGCGATGAAGACGTCGACCTCGGGGCAGTCCGCGATGATCTCCTCGGCGGTCCCCTCGTAGTGGGCCAGCGGGTTCGCCGGGTTGCCGTACTGGTACGGCATCACGAACCGCTCGTCGCGCGAGACCAGGTACTTGGCGAGCTCGACCGCGCCGTTGGATCCCTTCTCGCCGGGCGAGTCGATGATCTCGGCGCCGAAGAGCGCCAGCAGCTGCCGCCGCTCGTTGGTCACGTTGTCCGGCATGACCACGGCGATCCGGTAGCCCTTGCGCCGCGCGATCATGGCCAGCGCGATCCCGGTGTTGCCGCTGGTGGGTTCGATGATGATCGAATCGGGCCGCAGCGCGCCGCGCCGCTCGAGGTCCTCGATCAGGTACTTCGCCACGCGGTCCTTCACCGAGCCCGTCGGGTTCATGAACTCGAGCTTGGCGTAGAGCCGGACGTTCTCGTTGGGGCACATGCGCGGGATCTCGACCAACGGCGTGTGCCCGATGGCGTCGACGATCGACGGGAAGCGGCCGCCGTGGGGCCCGGTCCCCTCGTGGGGATGCGGGCGCAGGCGCTCGACCTCCGCCCACGACGGGATCGCGGTCGCGTCGGCGACCTCGCCGGGCGCGGGTGCCGGGGTGGCCGCGAGCGGCCCGGGCCCCGGAGCCGTGGCAGCCGGCCCGACGCGCCCCCGGACCGGCTCGTGGACGCGCGCTGCCATCTCGCTACGCGCCACCCGCCATGGCCGGCAGGATCACCACGGTGTCGGCCGCCGCGACCGGCGTGCCGAGCTCCTGCAGGTAGCGGATGTCCTGGTCGTTCAGATACACGTTGACGAAGCGGTTGAGCGACCCGTCCGTGCCGAGCAGCTGGTCCCCCAGCCCGGGGAAGCGCTGCACGAGCCCGTGGACGACATCGCCCACGGTGGACCCGTCGATCTCGACCTGCTTGTTGCCCTCCGCCTGCGCGCGCAGGACCGGGGGGATGCGGACCTTGCTCATCTGGTGTGCGTACTCCTTGATCGTCGGTCGTGCCCGTCCCGCACGTGGCTGCGGCGCCGCGACCCGTCGGAAGCGGCCGGGCGACGGCTCAGCGGGTCTCGCCGAGCGGTCGCGTGGACGGCGGCTGGGCGGTGAGTGGCTGGGCGGTCAGCGGGCGCGCCGCCGGCGCCTGCAGGGTCAGCGGCTGGGCCGTGGTCTCCGCGCCCTGCACGTCGGCGGCCGTGCCCGCTCCGTCGCCGCAGGCCGGGCAGTGCGGGTCACGCCGCAGCTTGAGTTCCTGGAACGACATGTCGAGCGCGTCGTAGATCAGCAGCCGTCCCACGAGGGGATCGCCGACGCCGAGGAGCAGCTTCAGCGCCTCGGTCGCCTGCAGCATCCCGAGCGTCCCCGGGACCACCCCGAGCACGCCGGCCACGGAGCACCCGGGCGCCAGCTCCGGCGGCGGCGCCGCCGGGTAGAGGCAGCGGTAGCAGGGGCCCGCGAAGGGCCGGAAGACGGTGAGCTGCCCCTCGAAGCGGAAGACGCTCGCGTGGACCACCGGGATCCCCGCGCGGACCGCCGCGTCGTTGAGCGTGTAGCGCGTCTCGAACGTGTCGGTGCCGTCGAGGATCACGTCGTAGCCCTCGATGATGCGGGCGACGTTGTCCTCGGCGAGCATCTCGTCGTAGGTGATCACCTCCACGCCGGGATTGAGGGCCCGGATGCTCTCCGCGGCCGACGCCGTCTTCTTCTGCCCGACCCGGTCGGTGGTGTGGACCACCTGGCGCTGGAGGTTGCTCAGATCGACGACGTCGAAGTCGACGATGCCGATCGTCCCCACGCCCGCGGCGGCCAGGTAGAGCATGGCCGACGAACCGAGCCCGCCCGCGCCGATGAACAGCACGCGGGACCCGAGGAGCTTCGCCTGCCCCTCCGCGCCGACCTCCGGGATCAGCAGGTGGCGGCTGTAGCGCCGCTTCTGCTCCAGCGTCAGGACCGTCGGCTGCGTCCACGGCCGGCCCTGGGACTTCCAGAGCTGGAAGCCACCGGCGATCGAGGCCGGGCTGGCGTAGCCCATCTCGTGCAGCTCGCGCGCCGCGAGCAGCGAGCGGACCCCGCCGGCGCAGTACAGGAGGAGCCGGGCGTTGCGGTCCGGGACCGCGGCCTCGATCTCCTGCTCGATGTAGCTCCTGGCCAGGTGAATGGCGCCGGGGATGTGCCCCTGCTCCCACTCGTCCTGCTCGCGGACGTCCACCAGCGTCGCACCCTCGGCGAGCAGGCGGGCGGCTTCATCCGGCCAGACCTCGCGCACGGTGGCGCGGGCCTCGCGCATCAGTTCGTTGAATGTCTTCGGCATGGGATGGGGCTCCGGGGATCGGGGGACGTGGCCGCCTCGCGAGAGACGGCGCGGGGATCGCGGATGCGATCGAGTGCCGGCACCTTCAGGCCGGCCGTCGACACCTGCAGCGGCCCGCGCGGATGAGGGACGGAACGCCGGGCGTCATGCCGGCTCCTCCTCCGTCTCGGCCTGCCAGGCAACCCGATCCTCCAGCGCGCGCCGGAGGGTGTCCACCGAGAGCAGGGCGCACTTGAGCCGCGCCGGGCTGATCTCGATCCCGAGCTCGTCGATCACGTCCTGCCGGCCGATCTTCGAGACCTCCGCCAGGGAGAGCCCGCGGATCCGGTCGGTGAGCATGGACGCGGAGGCCTGGCTGATCGCGCAGCCGCGGCCGGTGAAGGCCACCTCGGCCACATTCCCCTGCTCGTCGATGTCGAGCATCAGCGTGAGTCGGTCGCCGCAGAGCGGGTTGGATCCCTCCTGCGTGACGTCGGGGTGCTCCAGGGTGCCGAAGTTGTGGGGGTGCCGGTAGTGCTCGAGGATCTCGGCGCGGTAGAGGTCGTCCATCGGGATCAGTATCTCGTATCGGTGTGAATCAGTGCGTCCGCAACTATCATGCGAAGAGCGCCTGGACCTTGCGCAGTGCCACGACGAGCCGGTCGATGTCGCCGGTGGTGGTGTAGACGCCGAAGCTGGCCCGCGCGGTGGCCGCCTCCCCCAGCCGCTCGTGGAGCGGCTGCGTGCAGTGGTGGCCGGCCCGGATCGCCACCGCCTCGCGGTCGAGGAGCGAGGCGACGTCGTGCGGGTGGACGCCGGGCAGGTTGAACGTCACCACCCCGGCCCGCTCGTCGGCCGAGTGCGGCCCGTGCAGCAGGAGCCCCGGCACGCCGTGGGCGAGCGCATCGAGCGCGTAGGCGGTGAGCAGCCGCTCGTGCTCGCGGACGCGGTCCATCCGCAGCGCCGACAGGTAATCGAGCGCGGCACCCAGGCCGATCGCCGCCGCGATGTCCGGCGTCCCGGCCTCGAACTTCCAGGGGACGTCGTTGTAGACGGTGGAGCGGAGGTGGACCTCGAGGATCATCTCGCCGCCGCCCATGTACGGCGGCATCGCCTCGAGCAGCTCGCGGCGCGCCCAGAGGACGCCGCTCCCGGTGGGGCCCAGCGCCTTGTGCCCGCTGAACGCGAAGAAGTCGCAGTCCAGCTCGGCCACGTTGACGGGCATGTGCGGCACCGACTGCGCGCCGTCGACCAGCACCAGCGCCCCGGCGGCGTGGGCACGGTCGACCATCTCGCGGACCGGGTTGATGGTCCCGATCCCGTTGGAGACGTGGGTGAAGGCGACGAGCTTCGGCTTCGTGCGCAGCAGCGCGTCGAAGTTCGCCTGGATCAGGCGGCCTTCCTCGTCGATGGGGACGAACTCCAGGTCCGCGTCCTTCTCCTGGACCAGGAGCTGCCAGGGCACCAGGTTCGAGTGGTGCTCCAGCTCGGTGAGGACGATCGTGTCGCCGGCGCCGATGTGCCGGCGACCCCAGGTGGCGGCGACCAGGTTGATCGCCTCGGTCGCGTTGCGGACGAAGACGATCTCGTGGCGGTCCCGCGCGCCGATGAAGCGTGCGACCTTGTCGCGGGCGCCCTCGTAGGCCGCGGTGGCCTCCTCGCCCAGCGCGTAGATGCCGCGGTGGACGTTCGCCGAGTACCGGGCGTTGTAGCCATCGACGGCATCGACCACCGAACGCGGCTTCAGGCTGGTGGCGGCGCTGTCCAGGTACGCGACCGGCCGGCCGCCGAAGTCACGCTCGAAGATCGGGAAGTCGCGCCGGATCGCCTCCGGGTCGAGCGGATCGCTGCCGCTGACGGCCGCGGCATCCGGCACCTCCGTCGGCGCCGCGAGCGACCGGCCGATCCCGGTCCGCGGGACCACCAGGGCGCCCTCGACCCGGGGGTCCGGGCCGTCCACCGGCACAAGGGTGATGGGCAACGTCCCCCCGTCCTCCGATCGCCGCTCGGCGTTCGTCATCGTCAGGTCCTTCCTTCGCCGCCTGCGATCAGTGCGCTGCGGGTTCCGGCTCGGGAGCCTCGTCGCCCACGTAGTCGTCGTAGCCGGCCGCACGGAGGACGGGGCCGTACCCCTCCTCCTCGAGCTGGAGCGCGAGGTCGCGGCCGCCCGACTTCAGGATCCGGCCGCGGGCCAGGACGTGGACGTAGTCGGGCGTGATGTAGTTGAGCAGGCGCTGGTAGTGCGTGATGAGGAGGACCCCCATCCCCGGGTTCAGCTGCGCGTTGACACCCTCCGCCACGATCCGGAGCGCGTCGATGTCGAGGCCCGAGTCGGTCTCGTCCAGGATCGCCATCTCGGGCTGCAGCACCGCCATCTGGAGCATCTCGAGCCGCTTCTTCTCGCCGCCGGAGAAGCCCTCGTTGACGTAGCGGCCCGCGAACGCGTCATCCAGCTTGAGGAGCCCCATCTTCTCCCGCATCAGCTTGCGGAAGGCGCCCATCGTGACTCCGCCCCGGGCCGGGTCGGATGGGTCGTACTCCGCCTGCCCGTCCAGGCCGCGCATCCGGGCGTTCAGCGCAGTGCGCAGGAAGCTGGCCACCGAGAGGCCGGGGATCGAGGTGGGGTACTGGAAGGCGAGGAAGATCCCCAGGCGCGCCCGCTTGTCGGGCGACAGGCCCAGGATGTCCATCCCCTTCCAGGTCACCGATCCCCGGGTCACCGCGTACGCCGGGTGGCCCATCAGGGCATAGGCCAGCGTGGTCTTGCCGGAACCGTTGGGCCCCATGATCGCGTGGACCTCGCCACGCGGGACGGTCAGGTCCACGCCGGCCAGAATCTCCCGGCTGCGGTCGGCGACCGGGACGACGTGCAGGTCCCGGATGACCAGCTGGTTGTCGCCATCGGCGCTTGCGGGCACGGCGCCCGATCCGGTCGGGGTGACGTTGGTGTCGGTCACGGTGTGGTCTCGGCTCCTCGGAGTGCAGGTCGGCCAACCCGGCGATTGCCGGAGGCCGGTGGTTCAGACGACGACGTGCGCAGGATGCGAACCCGGCGCCGGGACCAGCGGACGGGTGAGATCGGCCAGGGTGAGGGAGTCGACCGCGTCGCTGATCGCGTCGCGGACCCGCACCCAGAGCGTGTTCACGGTGCAGAAGGTCGTGCGGCCGCACTGGTCGGACGTCTCCCGGTCGTGGGCGGCGCAGACCATCGGCACGATGGGCCCCTCGAGCGCCCGCAGGACGTCGCCCATGCGGATCTCCTCGGGCGGCCTGGCCAGGGTGTACCCGCCGCGAGCGCCGCGATGGCTGACCACCAGCTCGGCCTCGCGCAGGCTCACCACGAGCTGCTCCAGGTAGGGCCGCGGGAGGTCCTCGTGGTCGGCCACGTCGGCCAGGCTCATGGGGCCTTCGCCGTAGTGGCGGGCGAGCTCGACCATCAGGCGCACGCCGTATTCGCCCTTCGTGGAGAAGTGCACGGCGCCGCTGCTCATGAAGCTGGTTCGCACGGTTCGAGTCGCTGCCCCCGGGATGCTCGCTCAGGTCGGCGGTCTCCGGCGGCTCGGCGCGATCACGCCCGATCCACTCGGCCCCGGTCCGTTGCTCCGGGCCGACCGCTCCTGGACCCTGGCGCGATCCCTCGCCAATTCCGACGGAAATCGTCGGATTTGAGTCTAGTGGCTCGACGGGGGCACGTCAACGGAGTG